>DAOTTC010000031.1:0-2811 GCA_034437815.1 Chloroflexia bacterium
GCGTGCCATGTGGGGGGCGCGTGCCCTTGTGCTGGGCGGGGGAGGGCTGATTCAGGACGGCACCAGCGTGTACAACCTGCCGCTGTACGCCATGTTCGTGGCGGTGGCGCGCCTGCTGGGGCTGAAGGTGGTCGGCTGGGGGCTTGGGGTGGAGCCTCTGTGGACTCTGCTCGGCAAACTGCTGACCCGCTTTATATGCGGCGCATCGCACCACTTCAGCGTGCGCGACCACGTATCGGTGTGTCTGCTACAGCGGGCGGGCGTGCCCACCCACCGGGTGAAGGTCACCGCCGACCCGGCCTTTCTGATCTCGCCGGAGCCTGTGCCCGACCCGCGCCGCGGCAGACCGCTTGTGGTGTTCTGCATCCGCCACCTGTCGGACAACCACCCCGGCATCAACCTGCACTATCTCCTGCCGGTGAGCGTGCGGGCGCAGCTGGGGCTGGGCTGGAGGCCGCCGCCCGAACGTCGTGAAAGGTTTGTGCAGGCGCTGGCTCGTGCGGTGGCGCTGTGCGTGCGCGAGCTGGGCGCTGATGTGTCGCTCCTTCCACTCTGGCCGGGTCGTGACGATGATATGTTGCAGGCGGTAGAGCAGGCCGCGGCCCGCCTAGGCGTGCCCGATGAACGCATCCGTCGGGCGCAGGTCGAGCCTCTGCCCGGCAAGATAGCGGGTTATATAAGCCATGCCGATATGCTGGTGAGCATGAGGCTGCATGCCATCATCTTTGCGGCGGGCGAGGGCGTGCCGGTGCTGGCGCTGGCCTACGCCCGCAAGGTGCAGGGCGTGATGCAAGATCTGAAGGCCGGGCAGTGGGTGGTGGAGGTGGACCTGCGCGCCCCCCGCCCCGAAGAGCTGGAGCACAAGATTCGCCGGTTGTGGGAGGGGCGCGAGGAAGAAGGGGTGCGCCTGTGCGCCGCCGCCGGGCAGGCTACGGCACGCGCCGAAGCCGATGCCGGGGACATAGCCCGACTTCTTTCCCATGCCTGATTGCCGGGGGTGGAAAGGGGAAGCCCTACAGCTTCTTTCGGTTAGCAAGTTCAAGGAATTGGTCGAGGGTGATAATCTTAATCAATTCCCAATCCAGTATGTATCCTGCCAGTCCGCCTGACAGGTAGAACTCTCTGAGCTGCCTGCTAAATCCCGTCCCTGCAAGGATTATATAGGCATAGGGGTATTTGCCCGCTCCCTGTCTGATGGCGCTGATGAGCTTGATAACTTCGTAGGGCACTTTCTCTTCTACTGTGCCCGCGGTACCCTGATATTTAAGGCTTATGAGTATTTGCTTGCCGTCTTCACGCTCCACAAGGACATCCACATAATGCCTCCTGCCCCCTAACCCCGGTTCCGGAAGCAAGTGTCGTCTTCTGTAACGCCCTTTGTAGTGACGGTCCAGAGCAGGCAGGATCATGTTTTCGAGGATGTCGCCGCTGGTAGTATCACGGAGTGACATCTTCGCTTATATCCCCTTTGTGGCCAGCATCTCCCTTGCGGGCGTGCGATCTCCTGTACACGAAATCATACGGGGAGCAGATACTATCCTGATATCGAAGTGATAGCTGGAATACAGGTCAAGTATTCTTTCGGTTGCCTGATTGGAGGCAACCACAGGGCCGGGGTGATTGGCAAGCCATTCGGCCAGACGCAGCTGATCATCCCACGAGAAGCCACCTGCACTGTAAGAGGTGAACTCTACGTCATAAGGTGGGTCAGCATACACGAAGTCGTCGGGGTTCAGGCATAGTTGCGAAAAATCGCCTGCGGTAAATTCCCAGTTCTTCAGCATCTCGGCATATGCTATGAAATCATAGGTGTAGTTGATAGTCTTGTATCTGCCGAACGGCACGTTGAATTCGCCCCGGCTGTTGAACCTGCACAGTCCATTGTAGCCGGTCCTGTTCAGATAATAAAAAAGCTCGGCGGCTTCCCTGCTGTCAGAGGCTCCTGTCTGGATCAGCTCGTTAAAGCGCTTTCTGTGCCTGTAGTAAAGCTCTGGGTCATTAGCCATCTGTATCTGGATGCGCAAGCCCTTCTTCAGCCACAGGTAGAAGTTGATGAGATGAGGGTTGCTGTCGTTGAGCAATGCGCTGTCAGGCAAAAGGCCAAGAGCCACAGCCATACCGCCCACAAAAGGCTCCACCAATCGGCGATGCGAATGGCGGCGCCAGATTGGCCTCAGCAGAGGCACCAGCCAACGCTTGCCCCCTGCCCATTTGAGAGGTGGCGCAAGGTCTAACGTAAACAGTCTTAATTGTTCCCTCAGCACATTAGTCATATCGCAGAGCGAGCAGTCTCATCTTGCTTCGCAGGCATCATCCAGAACCGGCAGGCACCAGTGCAGGTGAAAGTGCGTTTGCAAAACTGCAATACCATAATAGCATAATTTGCAGTTTTGCAACCGTCGCCTTTTTCCACATTCTGGCTGTACCGGAGTAGGCAGGCACAAAGCAAGCCCTGATCCCTATCAAGCTGGATGCCTGTATTCCGGGCCAAAGCCCTGTAAATATATGAGAGGCCAGCAGTAAGATTAGAGGTATGGCGGGTGACAAACAGGACCACCTGAGTGTGATGCTCAGGTGGTCCTGTTGGCTTACAGGTCTTCCTCTCAGGCTCTCCCTCAGGGGTGTGCCTGTGGCTTCAACTCACCCGCTACCTGCCTCTGGGGGCACAGTTCACAGGGAAGAAGGTGTTGGCCACAATCTTGGACGTCTGCCCCCTCGTGATGTCCAACTCAGGTCTGTACCATGGCCTCCTCTGTGGGTCGCATGGCCCGGCTGGTGGCCTGCCACACTCGTACCCGCTGATGATGCCCC
>DAOTTC010000032.1:0-34138 GCA_034437815.1 Chloroflexia bacterium
CTGCAGTACAGGCACCTGATGTAGATGTAGAACGGGTTGAACTCGTCCACATCGGTGAAGGGCATTGGACATACCAGCGCTGTGGGCGTGGCTGTGGGTGTATTAGTGGGGGCGCGAGTGGGTGTGTTGGTAGGCGGAGGCGGTACCGGTGTGCCGGTGCGAGTAGGTGTAAAGGTGGGTACGGGTAGCGGGGTGTTGGTTGGGGATGGCACGGGAGACGGTGTCGGGCACCCGGTGGGCACGTAGTTCAGGCGCAACCCGCTGGTCAGCGTCGGCGTGTCGCACGAGAAGGAGGTGTAGCGGTCCAAGTCGTATTGGATGCCCGCGGCCGCTTCTGCCCCATTGTTCTGGCTCGGTCCGTGGATCACCGATAGCACCGGCGAGTTTTCCGTGAGCACCACCTCGAACTCGGCGAAGCCGGGGTGGTTATAGTATGTGGTCTTCCACCGAAGCACAAATTGCCGGTTGGGCGGTGAGCCTATGGTCTGAGCGAAGATGCCGCAGTCGGTGCACGTCTGCTGTGGGTTGACATCGGTGCGTAGGTCGTCGTAGTAAACGAAGAGGGTAGACAGGAAAGGTCCGTACTGCGGTCCGGGGTCCACCGGCACGCACTCATCGAAGAAGAACGGCTTAGTGTTGGGTCCGGCGAACTGCAAAGTGCCGTTGGAGCCTGCGTAGGCCACGTTGTATTGAGTGCCGTACACCGACACAGGGAAGGGCAGCGGCACTAGGGTGGTGCAGTCGTCACAGTGGTTACCGATATCTGTGCCGCCGGGTATCATGGTGGCAGTGGCCGTGACTACCTGATAGTTGGGCAGGCACACGGACGGTGTGGCCGTCCTCGTGGGCGTAACGGTAGGTGGGGCCACGGTGCCGGTTGGTGTGGGCGTGAACTGAGTCTGTATGCACGGGCTGACCCGCATGGTATAGCTTACACAGCCGATGTTAGGGCTTAGCTCGCGCACGACCACCACATAGGTCTGTCCGGCGGGCACGCTGAACGAGTAGCTGTAGCGTGGGCCGTTGCCGTTGGAGTGGGCCAGATAGTTGGTGCATACGTTGTTAGGGTCGAAGCTGCCCAGATAGGCCACGCTGCCCACGCCACTCTCCACGCAGCCGGTGGCGTCCACGCTCACCGTGACGCACTGTGTGCTACCTGAGGTGTTGGTGAAGGTGTAGCTGTCGTAGTGGCGACCGCCGGGGATGCCCGAGGTCGTGCACGGTGGGTTGGGCACACCGCACGCGCCGTTTATCCCGCCCACCACCGCCGACACCTGCGTGGGATCGGCCTGTGTGATAGAGCCGGTGATGGTTTGACCACCGGGGCACAGCGTGGGTGTAGCGCCGGGGGTGCGGGTGGCAGTGGGTGGGGTGCCCGTGGAGGTGGGCACCGGTGTGGCGGTGGCGAGGTTGCAGCCGGGGAAGCGTACCGAGCCGATTCGGGTGCGCCAGTTAGGCCCACCGGTCAGACGATAGTATTCTGTGGTGTACCAGAAAGTGCAGTCATCGCGAGGGTCAATGTTCATGCTGCTGTAGTCGCCCCAGCGCGGGGCGGCGGGCAGGTCCATGGAGCCTGTACCCGCGAACAAGGTGGCCTCACCCTGAGTGAATTCGCCCAACGGGTCGGTCACCAGACGTCCGGCGTAGCGGATGGAGGGGTACAAGCTGCTGCTGGATATACTGTAACCGGCGATGATGTTGCCCTGCCCATCCATGGCGATGCTGCCCATCCACCGATACAACCCATCGTTGGGGGCATAGGTGCCCTGCTGGTATACAGTGCGCGAGCCGTTGGGGTCGCGGATTTCGTACCAGCGTATGCCTGCACGCCCGTTACCGTCGGCGTCCACGGTATGGTTGGTCACCAGCGACTCGTGAGTGCCGAAGTTGCGGTAGGCCAGCCGGTGCATGAACCGGTCAGAGATGGCCTCGAGCATGGCGGTGGTGTTGGGTTGGGGGATGCAGCGCTCGCGAGTGTTGGGGCACAGGTCTGTATCCCATGGGGCCACATTGATGGGGAACGGCCCGGTGAAGGTGGACAGGGCAGGGTTGCTCCAGTCTACGTGGAACTTGTACTCGTTTATGACGCCCGTTGACGGGCTGCCGAAGAACAGGAAGTAGTTGGGGCTGCCCGGGGGCGGCAGTCTGCCACCGTCCATGTCCGTGGGTAGGCCACCACCGATGCCGGGCGTGAGGAATACTACTATGCGCGCGCCCGGGTCACCGCGCAGCATGCGCTCCCGCTCGAAGGCCACATTGGCCCCCGCAAAGCCGGGGGCGTTGAAGCGGTTGGCAGTCATATAGTACGCATCAGGCCACACCCCGTATTTAGGATAGTCATCGAACCCCACCGTGGCGGTCTCGAAGGCATACACATAGTAAGTGCCGGTGGGGTCGGGGCTGGTGGAGATGGCGATGCACTGATAGGTAGGTCCCGACTGGCTGTTGAAGCCAAATTGGCTCAGGAACCAGCGGTCGGCCATCTGGTCGTGCAGGATGATGGGGTCGCCGTTGTTGTTGCTCTCGCACACTCCCCCCAATCCCCTGAACAATTCGTTGAAGTTATATGGGCCGGCGAGGGTGGCTCCCGTCTTGGAAAACACCTGCACACCAGTGGCATTGACCATTTGCACATAGTGGTTGGGGCCTACATCGCCCACAGTGTCGGGCGGCACGCTGCCCCAGAAGTTGTACATGCCTTCGAAGTTGGCGATCGGGGAAGGTATGACCAGCGGCCCGGTCAGCTTTTGAACTACCGAATCTATCACCTGCCCGCCCGGCTGCTGTGCATGTGGTACGGGCATCATGGGTATCTCCTGTACCTGCCGGCCGGGGGCCATGGGTACGACGGTGGGCAGGGAACTCAGGGGGGCCGATATACCACTACGCACGGCCCGGCTCACGAAGGGTCCGAGCACGGTACCGGCCTCGACCTGCTCGGTGGTTGATGTGGTTGATATGGTTGATGCATCCTGCGAAGGATGTGGATAGGCTGCTTTAGCCGTGAAGGTGGAGGTACTACCCACAAGCATGAGTAGCGCCAGAACTGCGATGCCTGCGATCAGCGAAAGGCTCCTCATTTTTCTTCTCCTTCCTTACGGGCCAATTAAAGCCGGCCAGTCGGCTCAGCCGGCTACCTCCTGAAACGCAAACCGACATCACAACGCATGCTCGACATAGTGCAGGTTGTGTGCTTGTTCGACCACCTCCTTTCCAGCTACACACCAATGGGCCGCAGGTGAAGCATATTATACATCCACTTGTGGCTTTTGTATATAGTTTAGTGCTGACGTTGGCTCCAGCAATAAGGCGGCTGATCTAAGCCCCCTGTTCGGGGGCGCGGGGGCACAAACGCTCCCCGGATCTTTACTTTTCTCCTCTATATTGGTGGAGTTTGGCCCCAACCCCCACGAGGGATGCACGTCGGCGAACGCTCATGCCCCCCGCCCTCACCTCAGGATAAGACCGAGGCCATGTAACCGAAGAACAAGCCCAGTCAACCGGGAGCGCGGACAAGCGTCCCGCAGTTGGGTTGCCTCGACCCGATATTGGCGCGCGGGACGCCTATGCTCCTTGCCTTAGTGCGCTTAGTGCCCTTGGTGTCTCTGTGGCTAATATCCTGACCACTGGCGACCCCAATGATGGCGAGGACCGGGTTTGTGCGCACGTTTGACAGCCTTCTCTTACTGGTTTAGAATCTGTGTGAGTGTTGGCATCTGCAACCACGAATGTGGATAACTGCGCCCGCCGGATGGGTGTTTCCGTGCAAGGTGTGTGCCAGCATCGAAGAGTGGTCCGGCGAGAGCACACCCGTGCACCACATGAGGGGCCTGCTGCTATTCCTCCTCGGTCCACTCAGGGTGGGGTTATTTCTTGCTTTCGGCCGGTAGCGTGTGCATTTCCTGCTGTGGGTCCGGCCCACATCCGGCCCACACTTGACGGCCAGCGGCCTGCGTAGCAAAAGCCATTCGCAAGTGTGCCGGGCCGCCAGAAAGGCGTAACTTGGTAAGCGACAACAACGGTAACAGCGGCAATAACGGCAAAGATTCCAACGCACCTGCGGGCAGTCATCGCGACCACGGTTCAGGAAGCGGTACGGGGGGCGGCTATAATCATGGTCGCGTGCTCAACGACCGCTACCAACTGTTGAATCTGGTCGGGGGCGGGGGCATGGCGCAGGTGTATAAAGCACGCGACACGATTCTGGGTCGGGTGGTGGCCGTCAAGGTGCTGCGCGAGCAGTACGCCAACGACGAGCAGTTCGTGGCCCGCTTCAGGCGCGAAGCGCAGGCCGCCGCCAACTTGGCCCACCCCAACATAGTCAATGTATACGATGTGGGGCAGGACGGTAACCTGCACTACATCGTCATGGAGTACATCCCCGGCGACAACCTCAAGGCTATCATCCGCCGGTCGGCCCCCCTGCCCGTGGACAGAGCGGTGAGCATAGCCATCCAGATACTGTCGGGCCTTGAATATGCCCACCGCAACGGCCTTGTCCACCGCGATATCAAACCTCAGAACGTGCTCATCACCCCGGAGGGCGTGGTCAAAGTCACCGATTTCGGCATCGCCAAAAGTGTGTCTGACCTTGGCCTGACCGAGGCAGGCATCGCGTTAGGCACCGCCCACTATTTTTCCCCGGAGCAGGCGAAGGGCGAGCGCGTGGTGCCCCAGTCTGACATCTACGCGGTGGGGGTCACCCTGTATGAGATGCTCACGGGCCACCTGCCGTTTGAGAGCGATAACATCATGGGGCTGGCCTTCAAGCACATCAACGAAGCGCCGCGCTCCACCCGCGACCTGAACCCGCGCATACCCCCCCGGCTCGATGCCATCGTGATGAAGGCCCTTGCCAAAGAGCCGCAATCGCGCTTCGCGAGCGCCGCCGAAATGGAGCGCGCATTGCGCTCGGTGCTCGCTGGCGGGCAACAACCCACGATGGAAGTGCCCGTGGCGCAGGCCGGCACACGCCCGGGCGCGGCCACGGGTGGCGCCCGTCAGGTGCCCAGAGCCACACCCAGAGGCGTGCCTGCCACGGGGCCGCTGCGCCCCGGCGGGGTGCCACGAGGGGTGTATCCTGCCGCCGCGGGCGTGGGCGCAGCTGCTGCCTCAGCCGCCACGCGCCATGTGACAGGCCCTATAGGTGCCCCATCCGCCATGGCCGTGCGTCCGACACAGAGCCAAGTTAGGGCCTCGGGCGCGGGGTGTGGGGCGGTGCTAGTTGGGATAGTGGCTGTTGCCGTGGCGGTGCTGCTGGTGGCGGGGGGAGTGGTGTTCGGCCCGCAGATATCGAACTTCTTTCAGGGCGGGTATGTGGTGCCCAGCCCCACCCCTACCCCGGTCATTCCTACTGCTACCCCTACCTTCACCCCAACTTTCACCCCCACCCCAACACCCACCAACACCCCAACGCCCACCAATACCCCGATCTCGGTCCCCGTGCCGGAACTGGTCGGCCTGAAGATCAACGACGCTGTGGCGCTGGCCAAGCAGCATGGCTTTGTGCTGGTGGAGCTTGAGCGTATAGACAGCCCTGAATGGCCGCGAGACGTGGTGGCGCAGCAAGACCCGCCGCCCAGAACCATCCTGAAGCAAACCAGCCAGATAGCGGTGCGAGTGAGCAACGGCGGCCCGCCCTTCAAGCTGCCCAATCTCGCCAATACCGACCCGCAGGCGGCGCGCGCCACTCTGGAAACCGCCCAGTTGACCGTGCAGGTCGCCTATGAGGGGAGCGTTACGGTGCCTAAAGGAGTGGTGATACGTACCGAGCCGCCCGCCGACTCTACGGTGCGGCCCGGCGACGTGGTCAAACTGGTCATCAGCCGGGGCGAAGTGGTGGAGGTGCCCGATCTGTTCGGCGTCGAGAACTTGGACCTCGCCAGACAACGCCTCGAGGCGCTGGGCCTGTCGGTGGGCACCGTCACCGAAGTGGAGGACCCTGAGAACCGCGTGCCGCCCGGCGCCGTGCTGCTCACCGATCCACCCAAAGGCACCGTAGTGGAGAAGGGCACTGCCGTGAACATCCAACTGAGGCGCAGAGAATAGCCCCGCGCCGTCGCCATCAATGCAATGATAGCAGGAGCCGAAATAGCGGAAGGTATCTGGTTCTTCCAAAGCTCGGAGGATAGCCGCAACTACATCATCGTGCTCGGTGACGGCGGCGCGGTGCTCGTGGACCCCACCCCACCCGTAGAGATGGACGCTGTGCGCCGCTTCCTCCAAGAGGGCGGTTACGCTCTGAAGGCTGTGGCGTTCACCAGCCTCGCGCTCGCACCCGAAAAGCTGAGTTCGGGCATCGCCGATGCGTGGTCCGGCGTGCCACACATAACCCCGGCCACGGTCGGCGGGCGCTCGCCACTTCCGGGTATGCCGGAAAGTTGGGAGGTTGTGCCCCTCGGATCGGGCGAGCACATAGGCCTGTACAATACCGCCCAGCGCGTGCTCCTGTCGGGTGGCGTGCTTTCCGGCGGGCCTATCCCAAGTCTCAAACAGGAAAGCCGGTCTTACATCGCCGCCCTCGATGCGATTGATGGGTTGGGCGCAAGGCTTGTGGTGCCTGCTTCTGGTCACATAGCCAGAGGCAAGCGCGCTATCCGCGAGCGAATACAAAGAGAGCGCAGCTACATATCATCGCTGCGAATCCACGTCATCTCCGCTATAGTGTCAGAGGTGCCCCTCGATCGGGTGCTGGAAGTGGCCGCTTCCGTATATGAGCAGTACCCTTTCGTAAACGCTCACCTGCAAAATATCTCGGTTGTATGGAACGAACTTGCCGCACCGGACGATTGATACCGATCACCCGGGCAAAGGCAAGGATAAATAGCGGGGGTGTCTCGTCCCCCCGTCCGCGCTCCCATCCCATAAGTGGTCTGGAGGCATGCAAGGTCGCAGGCTCTACCGGCTGCTGCCTGACTTGAACTCTTTCTGGTAGCGGTTGTACCTGTCCATCAGGTCGTCCCACACCGATTTGGGCACGAGCGCTCTCATGTCTTCATACACGTCGGCGACCACAGCCTCATCCCCGGATTCCAGATGGGAAGGGATGTCAGCCTGACGTCCGTTGCTCGTGATCTGCGCCCAATAGGAGCTTCCGCCCACCGGGGGGGCTTCCTGTGTGCGCCATTTCTTCTCCATGAGTTTCTTTTCGGCTACCAGAGCGTACAGCCGGTCCGCATCCTCGTCCTCGACCCTGAATGTTTCGACCCACTGGGGCGCATCCATGCCGGCATAGCCTGCGAGGAAAGTGATTTTGCCTTCCGTGCCCGGCCCGATCTCAATAGTATACTCATAGTGGTAGGGGGGCGGCATACTGCCGGCCGACCATGTATACCTGAAGCTGAAATCGGCTGGACGCTTCGTCATATCTTCTTGCTCCTGTTTGCCCCATGTAATGCCAGCTTGCTCCACAAACCGGTTGGTGAACATGGTGTTCACGTCGCCCTTCTTGGTGATGATCCCTGCTTCATAGAGGAAGTCCTGCGTGGCTACCCACACCTCCGGGTCGGTCCAGCCAAGGGGGTGTTTGAGGGCGGGATCGCTCTTGCCCGGTTGGGGCTGCATCAGCTTGACGCTCTCTTTAAGCACCTGCAACTGGAGGTCTGTGTTGTCTCCACCGGCCTCGGGCACCTGCTTGAGCGCTTCCTCGAATGCGCTTACAGGGTTGTCGAGGGTGTCTTTTATGCCCCTGAGCGTGGCCCGCACCACCTTGCCCACCAGATCGGGGTTGTCCCTGAGCGTCTTCTCGTTGGTTACGAGGCCGTTGGAGGCCAGCCGGACGTAATCGGACACCGGCAATGTGCTTACTTCAAAGCCTTTGCTGCGGAGCTGTACCGGCTCATTGGCGATATATACCATTGCCACTTCCACTTGCCCCTGCGACAGGCTTTCAACCTGAGTGAAGCCTATGGTCTCCAGCCGCACGTCGTTCAGGCCCAAGCCCGCCGACCTGAGCAGTGCTTGCAAGCCCACGTAGGTTGCCCCAAAAGGCCCCGGCACACCCACCTTGCGGCCTCTGAGGTCGGCGGGCTTGGTCAACGTGGGTCCTTTGCCCACTATCGAGGCCGCCGCTACCGGATATTGCCTGTACCACGTCATCACATACACCACGGGGATGCCCTGCAAACGCGCAGGTATGACCTCATCGCCCGAAGCCGCCGCGAAGTTCACCCCTTCGTCACCTGCCCCCAGCAGTTTGATCAGGTCGGGTATTACTCCATGTCGGAACGTTACGTCCAGCCCCTCTTGCCGATAATACCCCCTGTTCAGGGCTACATAATAGGGGGCAAACTGCACGTTGGGGATGAAGCCCAGAGCAATAGTAACTTTGGTCAGGTCTGCCTGAGCAGGTGTAGACGTGGGCGTGGTAGCAGGCCCACCACACCCCGACAGCGCCTGCACCAGCACCAACATCGTCGGCACAACAAGCATGGATAATCGGCAGTATCTGTGGTTCATATATCAATCCCCCGGTGTATTTTGACCGCCGGTGCAGGTGCGTGCTTGCGCTAGTCCCAAGTGATCAGCACCTTCTCCAGCAATGTCACCAGCATATAGGCGGCAACGGTAAGGACCGCAAGAGACACCAGCCCGACGAACACCAGACTGGTATTGAATAACCCCCTGCCCAGCATGAGCAACGAGCCAAGCCCGAATTGCGGGGCTATGATTTCGCCCACCACAGCCCCCGTGATGGATAGCGTCATGCCCAGCTTCACCCCGCCCAGCAGCGCCCTCATACTCAGGGGCAGTTCCACGTACCAAATGGTCTGCCAGAGGTTGGCCCCCGAGATTCTGGCTACTTCCAGCATGGAGCGCTCAATGCCACGCAAGCCCACGATGGTGTTCACAAGCATAGGGAAGAAAGCTATCAATACCACCACCACTACTTTGCGGACCAGATCGTCACCGATCCAGATAAACAAGAGCGGGGCAATAGCCACCACAGGCAGACCCTGACTGACCGCTATGTAAGGGCTGATCAACCTTTCGAGCAGGTGCGAGTGAGCGATCAGGTAGCCCATCGTCAGTCCGATCAACAGCGCAGTGAGGAAGCCCAGCCCCGCCTCCACAACGGTAGTCCACGTATGTATGAGCAGGGAGCCGTCCAGCAGCATAGCCCACGCCGTGCGGGCCACGGCCAGCGGTGTAGGCAGGATGAAATCGGGGTAGTTGCCGAGCACGGCCACCGCCCACCAGCCCGCCACCAGCAGGGCCACCGCCAGCAAGCCCACAGCCCCCTTCAGCAGCGCCCGCCCCCAATTGGGCGCCTCCTGTGGTGCGGGCCGCTCGGTCTCGGCCCCCGGCGCATATGCTGAAGCCAAAGCCGAAGCGCCAGACTCGTACCCGTCTTGCCCCGTGCGCGTAGCACGCTCAACCCCCGTCTCTGTCGCCATATCTTCCTCTGCGTGTAGCAAAACAGCCAAACAAAAACCCCGGCAGCCCAGCAGCTACCAGGGAGAATTCCAACCATCCATACAACCTGCGCGACCTGAATGCATAGCGTACAGGTAATCTGACCCTGCACGCGGTGCCCATGTGCACATGGTGATGCGGTGCGCACCCGCCACCCGCACCCGGCACATACGCATGGCCGCCCACGACGCGGCCCTGCCACGCAGGAGCTGAACGACTTTCTTCCATCCGGACTGTAACCGTCGGCCCCGGCATCTCACCGGATCGTGCCTTGCGGCTCGCGGGCTTGGCGCGTGGTTGCCATTCTATGATTGATTTATGGCAATCGCCTTACCGCCGATCGGGAATTCCACCCTGCCCTGAAAGTCTGCTTGTGCTCAGGCTATTCACTTGTCATTTGCCCTTTAGTATATGCCAGATGCGGGGCCACCGTCAAGCTCAAGCGCGGTTCGTCAGGTGATCGCCTCACACCGCCCCCCTCCTACAAGGGGAGAGGGGTCGGGGGTGAGGGGGTTACGATCCTGCCTTCCTTTCCCGTTGTCTTTCCGGCGAAATCCGGTATCAACTGACCATCGAAGAGTCGCCGGCAGGCCGCAGGATCGCCGAATTAACCACCAGATCCAAGTCCAGAGTTTTGTAGCCCACATCGGGGAAATGCACCGTTATGGTCTTGCCTTCGATAGTCTGCACCAGACCTTCACCCCACTTGCGGTGCACCACTATATCCCCTGAACGGAACGGTATGGTAGGCACGTGCACGGCGGGTTGCTGGTCCATCAGGCTCACTTCCTTCTTCAGCGCGGCCAGCTCTCTAATGCAGTTATCGCAGGAGCCGCAGTTGTCCTTCTCGTAGTCTTCGCCGAAGTAGCCCAGCAGGAGTTTACGGC
Source organism: Chloroflexia bacterium (assembly GCA_034437815.1). Classification (GTDB taxonomy): domain Bacteria; phylum Chloroflexota; class Chloroflexia; order QHBQ01; family JADMIH01; genus JADMIH01. Next base: position 10,302 of record DAOTTC010000032.1, read on the forward strand.
GGCATTCACGTGTGCTGGCATATCTCAGCATCATGTCCAGACGGCTCTGCTCATATTGCTTGCGTGCCTGCAACCTCTTCATGTCCAGCCGCAACCTGCGCCCGGGCACGTGCACCTTGCGGAATGTGACCACATCATGGTTGTCACCGTTGCCGGTGACTGTCACCACGCCCCCCGCCTGCTCAAGGGCGGCCAGCAGGGGGCGCATGCGCGACACCGGCAGGTTGCGCACTCTGGCGGCCTCCACGATGCTTAGTGAGCGCACAGGCCCGCCGCCGGGGTTGGCCTTTTCCTTGGCCCGCAGTGTTCTGCGGATGTCGTCCCACAGGTCGCGCAGGTTGGCTTCCGAGGGCACACTGCCGCCTATGAAAAACGACTGGATGTTGCGGTCGCGCGGGTCGTAGATGAGGATCGCCTTGGCGGGCAGGCCGTCGCGGCCAGCACGCCCCGCTTCCTGATAATAGGCTTCCAGCGAGGCGGGCAGGTCGTAATGCACCACATACCGCAGGTTGGGTTTGTTGATGCCCATGCCGAAGGCCGTAGTGGCTACCACTACAGGGGTTACTTCGTCCATCCAGCCCTGCTGCACACGGTCGCGGTCGCTCTTCTTCATCTGGCCGTGATAGTAAGCGGCTTTGATGCCCGCCTCGTTGAGCAGTTCGCTCACCCGTCTGGCCTCTGAAGTGGTGGCTACATACACCAGTCCCGGCCCCTCTAGTTTGGCTTCCAGATAGCGCACCTTCCCGGCCACATCCGGGGGGAGGTCCTCGTATGTGTCGGCTTTGGGCGCTTTGCCATTCACCCCGTTTTCGAAGCCCGAGGGGGCCTTGCCGAACAACTTGAGCAACTGCCAGTCCTTCTCACGGTCAGTAGAAGCCGACAGCACCGAGAAGGTCAGGTTAGGCCTGTCGAAACCATGAATTATCACGCAGGGGTTTTTCAAACCGAGGTTCACCTGAATGTCAATGCGCACCTGCGGGGTGGCGGTGGCCGTCAGTGCCAGCACGGGCGGTCGTCCCGCGGCCTTTATGGCTTTGTCCAGCATCAAGTAGGCCGGGCGGAAGTCGTAGCCCCATTCGGAGATGCAGTGCGCTTCGTCCACCACAAACAGGCAGACCTTGGTCTTTTTCAGGTGCTCCAGAAAGTCGGGGTCAGCGCACCGTTCAGGCGTCACATAGAATATCTTCTCCTCCCCGCCCGCTAGCTCGTCAAGTTCAGCATCCACTTCCTCTTCGGTCAGCGTGGAATTTATAGCCGATACGCCCTGAATGCTCCTGTTGCGCAGGTCAACCACCTGATCCCGCATGAGCGCGATCAGCGGCGATACTACTATGGCGGTACCGGGCAACATGAGCGCGGCCAGTTGGTATGTAAGCGACTTGCCGGCACCTGTGGGGAAGACCCCCAACACATCGTGGCCGCTCAGCAGACATTCCAGCACCTCACGCTGGCCGGGTCTAAACTCTGTATAACCGAAATGCTTGCGCAGTGCTTCGTATAGCTCTTGTTGTGAAAACCGCATGTTTTGGTCCTCTAGTTATAGTGGGAAGTTGAAGTTAATAGTGACAGGTAAGGGTGAAAGCTTACAGCAATCTGACAGGCGCCGGCCGCACGACCGTGGTTGCGTGCCGTACCTGTGCACAAACGCAATATGCCTTGTTTTCACCATGGTATAGTTGTAGTGATTAAAGTGCGCCCCAGAGCTAAGGTTCCGAGTCGCCAGCGGGCGAGGCATACAGACATAAGGCCAGCATAAGGCCGCTCTGTACGCAAGACCCACATTTCCGGTTATTCGGCTTGCACCTGTCTGCCGCCCATGAGGGATACCGGCACAGAAACATGGTCGGGATAGATGCTCTGATGCCGTACTATCAAGCAAGTGACGTGCCACCTCATAGGGCCGATATGCTCATACCTTATTTTAGGACGCGTGAGCCGCTCGAAAAACCTGCAAAAAGAGTACTTTTTTCCCATCCCAAAGTCGTATTCGGTCATAGCCCGGCGGCGGACCACATGACCGGGGCCGTGCTCCTCCGATCGGCCGGCGCTACACTTCTACTCTCACATATCCTATAATACATGTATGCTCAAGCAGCTAAGCCCTTATCCACAAATTCACCAGCAGAACGGGCAGAACGCATCAGAAGCGCCCCTTTACCAGCCAACCAATACGGAGGTTGTCAGGCTGGAGCGCATCACTAAGCGCTTCAAGAATATATACGCCCTGCGCAATGTCTCCCTGCGCATACAGCAAGGAGAGATATTTGGCCTGTTGGGGGCCAAAGGCGCAGGCAAGAGCACTCTAACCAAGCTGTTGCTCGGTTTTTTGCACCCGGACGGCGGCACCATCCAGTTGTTCGGTTCTCCCGATATACAACGAGCGCGTGCGCGCATTGGCTACCTGCCCGAATCCGCCCATTACCACCGCAACTTCACGGCCCGCCAGTACCTGCAATTTCACGCCCGACTGGCAGGCCTGAGCGGGCGACCGGCACGTGCTCTGGTCGAGCGCGTGTTGGAGGCCGTGGACCTCGCTCACGTTGCGGGCCGCCTGATCAGAGGTTACCACAGGGATATGCGCCAGCGTCTGGGGCTGGCCGTGGCGCTGGTGAGCGCGGGCGGTAGGCCCCCCGAACTGCTGATCCTCGACGAACCCGCCTCCGGTCTCGACCACGAAGGTAGATTGATGTTCCGAGACATCATACTCGAATGCCAGCGCAACGGCTCGACCGTGCTGATCTGCTCACATCAATTGAGCGAGATAGAGCGCACATGCACAAGCGTCGGCATACTTCGAGCGGGCCGATTGATAACTCAGACCCACCTCGATGACAGCCCGCGCGTTAACATTCTGGGTATTGCAAGGAATGGGGCTATTGATATTCTACCATATCTGGTGGAATATCTGCAAAACCTGCACCCCGCGGTCACCATCAGAGGGGGGCGCTCCGAAGACGAGCCGCTGATGGTCAGTCTGCCCACCGGACCGGCGGTCGCCAATTCGGCGGCTATCAAGGCCGCCGCGCTTCGCGCTCTGGTGGACGGGCGTTGGGACATCATGTCGGTGCACATCGAGAACAAGGACCTTGAAAGCCTGTACATGCTTGCCGTGCCCTCGCACGCCCATAAGGACGAGGGCGAGGGCAAGCCAGACCAAAGCGACGCGGACCACCCCGGCGCCCGCTCGCCGATAACCGAGCCGCTGGCGGCTGGGGGTGAAGTGCCCGCCGGCGGCTCTCCTGCCGGTGCATCGGGCACAGCACATGCGACAGGTACGCAGGGGCAGGGCCGGGCTACCGAGCCATTGCCCAGCCGACCAAGCACACGCGCCCGCGAGCAGGTCGCCACCGAGAAGGAGGCGCAAACCGGTGTCGACATGGAGCCACAGGCAGAGCTTCAGCCCCTGCCACAGGTTGGCCCCGATCGGCAATCCGAGGAGCACCCGGAACAGGCCCGCGCAGTAGCACAGGCCCCCGGTCCTGAGGAAGAGTAGGATATCTCGGTCCCGGCATCGCAGGAACCGGCGCAAGTTTGAAATCGAGAAAGCAGAGCACAAAAAGGTAGAGCATGGAAACCACGACCACAGGCACCGCAAAATACGCCGGCCTCTTCACGGCTTCTATCAGCACCGGGCGCGCTCAGCGCGGGCCATTAGTCTTCTGGACGCTGTTGCGCTTCGTGTTGAGCGATTACGCCCGCAGCCCGTGGTTGCCGATTAACCTGTTGGTGGTAGCGCTGGTACACCTGCTGCTATTCACCTACAGCCCCGACTTGAGCCATTTCTTCGGGGTGGAATACGCCATGGCTCTGGTGTTGGGAGGCGTCAATGCGGCGGCGCTCTTCTCCCGCGCCAACAGGCCAGAGACTTATCCCATACTGGCCCGGCCGGTGCCGCGTGCCTCTTTCGTCGGGGCCTTGATGCTGGCGGCATGGCTGTTGACCGTGCTCGCGCACCTCATCTCCAGCGCGGCGGTGGCGGTGCGCTTCGGCGGGCTGTTAGGCCTCCAAGCCGGGGGTGCGCCGTCCGCCACCCTGTGGAGGGACGTGTTGGCATACCTGAACGGCAGCCTGCCGGTTGTGGCGATCGGTGCGCTTGCGGTGAGCCTCGTGGCGATGCTATCGTCTTTTGTGTCCCCTTCGGGGGTGCGGCTCGGCCTGCTGGCGGTGCTGGCCGTGCTGGTGATGTCCTTCGACAGCCGCAATTTCCCGATTGAGCAGTTGCGCCCCTACCTCCAGCAGTTACCCCCCATGTTGGCTCCGGCCGCCGAGGCGCTCAAATATGCAACCGAGCCGTCCCCGGATCAGGTTGCCACCCTATCCCTGATGCTGGTGGGCGTATATGCGTTGGTCTTGACCGCCGCCGTCTTGCTCATCTCGAGCAACCGAGAGTTGACTCTTGACTGAGGGGCAGGAGCTGCCGCCCTCGCTGGGGTTACACGGGACAAGGTACCCCTATCCCACCAACAACGGGTGACACTGTGGTGTTCGGTATAACCCGACTCCAATAAAGGTATGCAGGGGCAAAACGAGCGATGACAGCACAAGACGTAGTCATCTTGGCCGTCCTGATATTCACGGCGGCCACGCTTTACTCTTCGATAGGGCATGCCGGGGCCTCGGCCTATCTGGCGGCCATGGCGCTGTTCGGCCTTGCCCCGCAGGTGATGAGGCCTACGGCGCTGGCGTTGAACATCATCGTGGCCGTCATAGGCACCGTGCGCTTCATCCGGGCGGGATATTTCTCGTGGGCGGTTTTCTGGCCGTTTGCAGTAAGCTCCATACCGTTAGCCTTCATCGGCGGCATGATACAACTGCCGGGCGAGGTCTACCGGCCTATCGTGGCGCTGGTGTTGTTGTTCGCGGCCTTTCGTCTGGTGTTCCTGAGGCGTGCCCCCGCCGATGCCCCCACGAGGCCCCTGCCTAAACTGCTGGCCATCGCGCTTGGAGCCGGGCTGGGCTTGCTGGCGGGTCTCACGGGCGTGGGGGGAGGCATCTTCCTCAGTCCACTGCTAATACTGATGCGCTGGGCCGATGTGCGCACCACTTCGGGCGTATCGGCAAGCTTCATACTGGTGAACTCGGTGGCCGGTCTACTGGGGGCGTATACCACTCTGCAATTCGTGCCACCCGCGGTGGGCGTGTGGGCCGTGGCCGCCGTGCTGGGCGGCCTGCTGGGCACCGAGTTGGGCACGCGGCGGTTCAATAATCTGGCTCTGCGTCGCGTGCTGGCCGTAGTGCTGGTCATAGCCGCATATAAGCTGACTTTCACGTGACCTGACAGCCGGTCGGGCAGGCAGGGCCATCTATATCAGGGCCTCTCCCCACCTATGGGCTCGATCCATTGCGGTGGCTGTGTTGCGTCTTCACCATTCTCTCCGACGGCAGAAGGGTCCGGTTGCTGTGTGTGTTCTGTAGGCATGGGTTGTGCTGCGGGTACGGGCTGTGTCAGTCCGGGCAGTGGCTCGTCGGCTCGGATAGGCATCGGCTCGACCCACTGCGGCGGTGGGGTGACCGGGGCCTGCTCATCATCGCGTGCTTGATTGCCCTTACTCGTGCTCATCGGTCCTTCCTCCATTTCCGGGGTGGGGCATCCCCATCACGCCTGTTGATATTTAGCAATAACCACTAGCAATAACCACGCCTCGCCATGCAGACCGACTTCTAAATACCAAGTGCCTGTGAAGGGCAAACATCGGTCAGGAGGGGTAGAGCAGTATGGGAATTGGGGCCGGGGGCGCTAACCTTAAGAGGCTTGCCCCGTAGTGTAAAATTGAATAGCGTTAGCGTAACATACAGGTTACACCGAGGAGGATCAGCACGGGATGAAAACCCCTATAACAGTTTCAGTCACGGGTGGCGCGGGGCAGGTGGCCTATAGCCTGCTGTTCCGACTGGCCAGTGGCGAGGTATTTGGCCCAGACCAGCCCATACATCTCATCATCAAAGAAGTGCCAGAATTCGTGGGCGCGCTGGAAGGTGTGAAGATGGAGCTTGAGGACTGCGCCTTCCCTGTGCTTCACAAAATTACGGTAACCGACCGAGATGAGGAAGCATTTCGGGGCGCGAACTGGGCGCTGTTGGTGGGTGCGGCCCCACGCCAACCGGGCATGGAGCGCAAGGACCTGCTGGCAGTGAACGCGGCTACCTTCCGCGATCAAGGCCGGGCCATCAATAAAGTGGCGGCTTCCGATGTGCGCATACTGGTAGTGGGCAACCCCTGCAACACCAACTGCCTCATCGCCATGCGCCACGCGCCCGACGTGCCGAGCGGTCGGTGGGCGGCGCTCACCCGTCTGGATGAGAACCGTGCCAAAGCCCAACTGGCCCTCAAATCCGGCAGGCTCGTATCCGAAGTGACCCATATGACCATATGGGGTAACCACAGCACCACCCAGTATCCCGACTTCGAGCATGCCCGCATCGGTGGAAGGCCCGCCACCGAGGTGATAGAGGACCGCCAGTGGCTGGAGAATGACTTCATCCAGACGGTGCAGAAGCGAGGCGCGCAGGTGCTGGCCGCCCGTGGCAAGTCCAGCGCCGCTTCCGCCGCCAACGCGGTGATTGATCACCTGAAGAGCGCCCTAACCCCCACCGGGGGCGACGACTGGTTCAGCGCCGCCATCCTGTCCGATGGTAACCCCTATGGCATACCTGAAGGGTTGGTGTTTAGCTTCCCCTGCCGCTCTGATGGTCAGGGAAACTACCGTATAGTTGAGGGGCTGCAACTCAGCGACTTCGCCCGCCAGAAGCTCCAGATAACCACCGACGAACTGCTCTCCGAGCGAGATGACGTCCGCGACCTGCTGTGAGTAAGCTGTGTCTCTGACTGCCGCTGAACCCAATAGGGGAAAATAAAGCGCTGGGGACATTTGCCCCCAGCGCCCCCTGTCCGGGGCTTAGATCAGCCCCCTGTCAATCCCCTATTATTGGTGGAACCTTGGACCTTGGTGGTTATAATCTCCTGAACCGAGTATAATAATTGGTGCACAGAGTGGTGTGGTGAGCGGGGCACGGCTCGGATGCTGTGCCCTTATGTATGCGCCCGGCAGACCCAAGCTTGCCGACTGCGCCCCTATCCTTTCCTTGTCTTATAGAACCAATAGAACCAATCAGTGGATGCATGGAACGGTAAAATGAAACATAACATCTATGAGGGGAGGGCACCATGAACATAGGTGTGCCTAAAGAAGTCATAGCTAACGAGACCCGCGTGGCACTGGTGCCGGAAAGCGTGGCCCAGCTCATTCGAAAGGGTCATAATGTGTTCGTGGAGGCCGGCGCGGGCGTGGCGTCCTCTTATCTGGACGATCAGTACACGCAGGCCGGCGCCACCATAGTGAGCGGCGTTCTAGACGTCTATGAGCAGAGCGACCTGATATGCAAAGTGCAGCGCCCGACAGACCATCCGGGGGCGGGCAAGCACGAGATAGACCTGCTCAGGCCCGGTCAGGTGCTCATCACTTTCTTCCAGCCGCTGGTGAACCACGACATCGTGCTCAAACTGTTGGAGGCGCGGGTCACAAGCTTCAGCATGGACGCCATCCCGCGCATCACCCGCGCTCAGAGCATGGACGCGCTGTCTTCCATGAGCACTGTTGCAGGCTATAAGGCCGTGCTGATGGCGGCCAATGCGCTGGGCAGGTTCTTCCCCCTGCTGATGACCGCCGCGGGCACCGTGCGCCCCGCGAAGGTGCTGGTGCTGGGTGCAGGGGTGGCCGGGCTGATGGCTATCGCCACAGCACGCAGGTTGGGCGCTGTGGTGGAGGCGTTCGACGTGCGCCCCGCTGTCAAAGAGCAGGTGGAGAGCCTCGGCGCCAAATTCCTCGAACTGGAAATCGCCGAGCAGACCGAGACCGCTGGCGGCTATGCCAAAGAACTGTCCGAGGAGACCCACCGGCGCGAGCTTGAGCTGATCCACAAACACGTACGCGATGCCGACGTGGTCATCACCACCGCCCTGATCCCCGGCCGACCAGCCCCCGTGCTAATCACCGAGCCGATGGTCCGGGATATGAAAGCCGGTTCAGTTATCGTGGACCTCGCGTCCGAAAACGGTGGCAACTGCGAACTGACCGAGCCGGGTTGTGATTTCGTGCGGCACAACGTGCGCATACTGGGTCCGCTCAACGTGCCGGCCATGATGCCCATCCACGCCAGTCAACTGTATTCGAGGAACGTCGTCAACTTGCTCAACCTGCTCATCGGCAGGGATGGCAAGCTCAACCTCGACTTCAACGACGAAATCATCGCGGGCACCTGCATCACCCACGACGGCAGGATCATCAATAAACAGGTGCAGGCCGCTCTGGAAGCACGATTAGAAAGGAGTACAGCGTAAAGTATGCTTGCGATCATGCTGTCCGGGCCGGCGCGGCCCCTTGCTCAGGAGAGCACCGAGGGTGTGGCTCTGGACCCGCTGATGATGTTGGTGTTGCTCACCATATTCATCCTGTCGGTGTTCCTCGGCTTCGAGGTTATCTCTAAGGTGCCCACCATGTTACACACCCCGCTGATGTCGGGCACAAATGCCATCCACGGTATAGTGATAGTGGGTGCCATGATTGTGGCAGGGGCATTCGATGCCACTCTGGCCACCATACTGGGTTTCATAGCCGTGATACTGGCGGCGGGCAACGTGGTGGGCGGTTTCGTGGTCACCGACCGCATGCTCCAGATGTTTCGGCAGAGGCCGGGGGCCGCAAACAAAAGCCGGTCTGAGGGAGGCAAAGGATAAAGTATGGGTTGGCTCAATGTTCCCCGAATCTATATAGAGCTGGCTTATCTTCTCACCGCTATCTCTTTCATAGTGGGCCTGAAGCGGCTCAGCTCTCCCAAAACCGCCCGCTCGGGCAACCAGATAGCGGCGGCGGGCATGGCCCTCGCCATCTTCATCACATTGTTCGACCACCGTGTGCTCAACATCTGGTACATCCTTATAGGGGCACTCATAGGCGGGGGTCTCGGCTTTTATCTGGCGCGCTCTGTGCAGATGACCGCCATGCCCCAGATGGTGGCTCTGTTCAACGGCATGGGTGGTGGGGCGGCAGCCTTCACCTCTATCTCTGAATATATGAAGGTGGTCGGTCCCGGTAACGCCCCGCCGTTGGATTTCGCCATTACCACGGTGCTGGGCGTGGTCATTGGCTCGATCAGCATGTCCGGTAGCGCGGTGGCGGTGGGCAAGTTGCAGGGTTTCATCACCGCCGCGCCCGTGACCTACAGGGGTCAGCAATTGGTGAACGCCGGGCTGTTCGGGCTGGTTCTATTGCTGGCGGTGTATCTGCTGGGCTTTGCGCCTGCTAATGTAATGGTGCTCGTGCTGATCGGGCTGGTGGCGGTAGTGCTGGGCGTGGCGTTGGTGATGCCCATCGGTGGAGCCGACATGCCGGTGGTCATATCCCTGCTCAACTCGTTCACCGGGCTGGCGGCGGCCTTCACCGGCTTTGTGTTGCGTAGCAACGTGCTCATCATCAGCGGGGCGCTGGTGGGTGCGTCGGGCACGCTGCTCACCCAACTGATGAGCAAGGCCATGAACCGGCCTCTTAGCAACATCCTGTTTGGGGCGTTCGGCACGGCGGGCAGTGCGGAGGTGGCGGCTTCGGCGGCAGGCAAATCGGTGCGCGAAATCAGCGTGGAGGACGCGGCCACCCTGCTGGCCTATGCCAATCAAGTGATTATCGTGCCCGGCTATGGCATGGCCGTGGCCCGCGCCCAAAACGCCGTGCGTGAGCTTGGCGATATGCTCGAACAGAAGGGCGTGACCGTCAAATACGCGATCCACCCCGTAGCCGGGCGCATGCCCGGTCACATGAATGTGCTGCTGGCAGAGGCCGATGTGCCCTACGACCATTTGTATGAGATGGAGCAGATAAATCCCGAATTCCCGCGCACCGACGTGGCTCTGGTGATCGGGGCGAACGACGTGGTCAACCCCGCGGCCCGTAATGACCCCAAAAGCCCTATATACGGGATGCCTATCCTCGATGTAGACAAGGCTCAGAACGTAATCGTCATCAAGCGCAGCATGCGCAGTGGGTTCGCCGGCATAGAGAATGAGTTGTTCTACCAGCCCAATACCAGCATGCTGTTCGGCGATGCCAAGGAAGCAGCTGAAGCGCTGGTGGCTACGGTCAAACAGATGTAGCGCTTCTAGCTGCGGGGGGCTGTCCGGCCCCTGCACCAGCCGCGTACCCTCGCGGGTGCCTGCGGCATGCCTCTTGCTCGCCTCATAGCAGATGAGGTTGCGCCCCGCGTTCCCCAGTTCAAGAGATAGCGGAACCAACGGCGCGGCTGTGGTTGCTATCCAACCAGAAAGGTGGTTGTATGACAACGCACATGGATCGGGCAGACCGAGGCGAGGCCCATGCGCAACCGGCGGGTGGTGGAGACATCGCTGGGCGGGTGTATGACTGTGCTATCGTAGGGGGTGGACCCGCCGGTCTGTCGGCGGCTGTGTATATGGGTCGCCTGCGCCGCTCTGCCATAGTAGTTGACGATGCGGAAGGGCGGTCCACGTGGCACCAACTGAACCGCAACTATCTGGGCTTCCCCGACGGCATTCACTCCACCGAGTTACGTGAGCTTGGCCGCAAGCAGGCCGCCAAATATGGCGTGGAGTTTCTCTCCGCAAGAGCCACCGACGTGTCCATGTCGGGGGAGGGCCATGAACGTCTGTTCACGCTCACCACTACCGCCGGCAGTGTCATGTCGCGCACCCTCATTCTAGCTACCGGTGTCACCGATAAGTTCCCCGAGTTCGAGGGCAGCGAAGAGTGCATAGGGCGCTCTATGTTTTGGTGTATCATCTGCGATGGATACGAGGCCATCGGCAAGAGATTGCTGGTGCTCGGCAACGACGACCGGGCGGCGGCGCTGGCCTTGCAGTTGCTGGTGTTCACACACGACGTGACTCTGGTGGCGTGGAAGGACAAGTTCGAGCTGTCCGAGCAAAGGCTGCGCTCACTCAGGGAGCACGGTGTAAAGCTGTACGACCAGCGCTGTGGGGGCTTCCACTGCTCCAACGGCCAGCTCTATGCACTGACCCTTGAGGACGGCACCACGTTGGAGCTGGATATGATGTTCGTGGCTCAATGGATGGAGCCGAATAACCAGCTGGCCGAGAAGTTGAACCTTATGCTGGACGAGCATGGGTTCATAGTGGTGGATGCAGAGCAATGCACAAATGTGGAAGGAGTATACGCCGCCGGCGATGTCACCAAGCTCTCCAACCATCAGGTGACCACTGCCGTGCATGAGGGGGGCATGGCCGCCGCCGCTGCCAATTACTACCTTTATGAGTATTGGCAAAAGGAATGAGCCTTCAGATGGTCGTCAGGGGGCAAAACCCTCCCCAAGCCCCTCCTCTTGCACATAAAGTGCCATGAAGTAGCACTGGGAGCGCGGGCGGGATGCCTGCGCTTCACTTCTATAGTGTGCTTGGTGGTCCTTGGTGCTCTTGTCGTCTTGGTGGTTACCTCTAGCTACTGACCATTGGCGACCCCCATTACATAGTGGCAACCGTCGGGGCGGCGATAGTTGCGCGAGCAAGCCAAAAGTGTTATATTGACTCGGTACAGGCACCGCCACGCATACAGCCAGATAAGCTGCAAACAGGAGGCAGAAATCAAATGATACCTGCCAAGAGTCGAGAGCGCAAGTGCAGCACTTGCAGGCACTACCAACCTTCGCCTCTGTGGCGCAAAGGCTGGTGCCGGAACCCCCTACTTTACGATCGCAACACCAACCATCTGGTCGAAGCCGACAGCCTTGCGTGCAATCGTACGTTCATTGATTACTGGGAACCACGCGAGGGCGACGCTCCCGCCGCCGGGCCTCAACCACGCACGCAGAAGCCCAGAATCGCCGCTTCCATCCCCGTTGAGACTATTGACGCCAAAGGCAAACGCAACGTTTCCACCGGCACCACCCCTGCCGCGGGCATGGCGGCGGTGGCTCCCAAACCCGGCCAGAAGCAGACCGGGCGCGAACGCCCACCTCTCTCTCTGGTTACCAGTGATTATGCAGAGGCGGGGGCACCGATCTCCGAAGAGCCTTCCAAGGTCACGGTGCAGATTGAGCAGATAGATGCAACCGCCGGAACAGGGCAGATGAGCGCCCGTCAGCGCATAGCACAGGCTCGCGCGCTTGGCCGCCCGAAGGTGCTGTCTATGTTCGGCGTGTGGTTGTGGCCTGCGCTGGCAGTTGCCGGTGTGCTGATACTGCTCGTGGGCAGTGCCTTGCTGTTCGGCAAACAGGCCCCCACTCAAAGGCCCAATGTGACCGGGCAGGCCACGATGGGCGTGCCCGAACCTACGCCCACCGGCGTGGGCGATCCCACGCCCACGGCGAACATACCCCCTACGGCGGTCGCGCCTTCCGCCCCACCTGATCAGATTGCGGTAGGTGGCTGGGCTCAGGTAGCCAACACCCGAACCGGCCTGCGCGTAAGGTCTGAACCGTCCAGCGGCGGACGGCGGCTCACCGTGGTGCCCGATGGCACCAAACTGCGTGTGGTGGGCGGGCCGGTGCAGGCCAACGGGTACACGTGGTGGCAGGTGGAAGGGTTCGACCAGCGCAATCCCTCGGCTAGAGGTTGGTGCGCGGGCGAATTCCTCGTGCCCACCACGGCACCCTGACCTTATACCATACCAGTCACCCATAGGAAGGCTATGAATTGGGGCTGGGCTGGGATGGGGAGGATTGGGCGACTGGGCGACTGGGCGACTGGGGGACACCCCCGCACCCCGTCAGGGGAGAGTGCCCCTGCAGCTCTCCCTTGCTTCCTTGCCCTCTTTGCGCGAATAACTGGGCCGGCGTTAAGCGTAAGCGCTAGCCTCGTTTGAAGGCTTTTGAGAAGCGCACATAGCTCGCCAGCGCGAACAACAGGCCTAGCGCGATCAGAGCGGGCAGCAGAGCGATGTGTGCCTGCGCACCCCTCAGCATGATGGTCTGTGTGGCCGATATGCCGTAGGTCACGGGCAGGGCGTAGGAGATGGCCCACACGGGCGGCCACAACGTTTCCAGCCTCAGGAAAAAGCCACCGAAGAACACCGACGCCAGCAACACCATCATCGTCAGTTGCACCGCCTGACTCTCGGACTGCGAAACCGTGGAGATGAAAAAGCCCAGCCCGACCGATGCGAACACCACCAACCCCAATGTGAGGGCCAGCAACCACCAGTCACCCAGCATGGGCACTCCCAGACCGGTGGGGAACCCGGCGATTTGAAAGTTATTGGTCATCAACACCAGCAATACCGCCGCCACCCCACCCAACAGCAGCGAAAAGCTTATGTACTTGCCTACCATGATTTCAGTGGCCGTGACCGGCGACACTCGGAACAACTCCACAGTGCCCAACAATCGCTCCCTGACCATGGACAGCGCCCCCAGAGTCACCGCCATATGCTGCAATAAGAGCACCAGCACGCCGGGTGCGTAGAACGAGGTGTAGGTAGCCCGCACTGGTGCGATGTTACGGGCGTCCGCGTAGAATGGCGCGGCTAACACCATCGGGTTGATCTGCTGAAACTGCCCGGTCAGCCGGTCCAACGTGTCCAGATCGGCTCGGATTTCACCGATTTCTGTGCGCACCCGGTTACGGTCAGGGTTCGGTTTTTCAAGCTCGTTGCTCAACTCCTGCACATTGCTCGATATCCTTTGCGTTACATCTCGACCCTCGGCCAGATTCCCCCTCCGAGCCGCAACCTCACCTTCACCTCCATCTCCCCCACCACTGCCTGCGCCATCACCGCCGCCGGCGCCCTGCTGACTGTTGCCGCCCAGCATAGGCGTATCTGAAGTCAACAAAGCGCCCAACAGGAGGATGCCAAGCTGTGCGTTGGAGGACGAAGTGCGTAGGGTCTGCGTATTGCTCCGGGCTTCCTCGACCTCTCCCCTTTCCATATGCTGCTCAACCGCGGCGAGGGCGTTGCGCATGCGCGCGATGGCCGACCTGATATCCCCCACGCTTTCCTGACCTTGACCGGCGGCGGCGGCCACCGTTTGCCTGTTTATCTCACTGACGTACAGGTAGGTCAGGTATGTGACCCAGCTAACACGCAGTGGGTCCACCTCGTTGAAATACACGGGCACGATCGCCTGCGAACCGGATGATACCTGTCGCACCACATCGTCGGGTATCACCACCACGAGGTCTGACTCGCCTGCCCTCAGGCGGTCCAGCGCCGCTTGTTGGTCGGTGGTGAGGTCTTTGATCACCAGTTGGCTGCCCACCAACTTCTGGTAGTCTTGGACGTTGCGCGAATAGCTACTGTTTTGCGGGACGACGAAGATAGCGGTGAGCACGCCCGACTCGCCCTGATAGCCCACTCCGAACACCAGCAAGATGAGGAACGGGCCTAGTATGAGGGAAAGCAGCAGGCGCGGCTGTCGTCTGACCTCGTTGATCTCCTTGCCGATAAACGCCCCGACATGCAAGACGCGCTTGAAGAAACTAGCCATCCTCGCCTTCCCCTTCGTATTGAGCGGCGTCGCGCTTCATCAGCTCAATGAACACCTCGTCGAAGCTGGGCCTGTATTCTTCTATGCGGTTCACGGTGCAGTTGCCGCTGTTGAGCACATCCAGCAGTGCGGGTATCGCCGCTCCTGCTTCGTCCACGTACACACGCACTTCGTTACGCGACACGGGGCGCACGTCCTTGACCACGGGCAGTTGCATGAGGGTCATGATGGCCGCGGGGCTGAGGTCCTCAGACTGGATGTCAATTACGTCGCCGCCGAAGGCCGCGCGCCGCAACTGCACCGGTGTATCAAGGGCTACGATTCGCCCTTTGCGAATCACCGCCACCCGGTCGCAGTACTCGCTCTCACCGACGTACTGGGTGGTGATGAACAAGGTGCGTCCTTCGTTGCGAAGCCTGCGGAACTCTTCCCAGAACTTGCCTCGCAACACCGGGTCAATGCCGGCGGTAGGTTCATCTGCGAACAACAGAGGCGGGTTGTGCAAGAGCGATGCGGCCAGCTCCAGACGCCTTTGCATGCCGCCCGATATGTTGGACGCGAGCTGGTGGCGGGCATCCCACAGCTCCACAAACTGCAACATCTGCCTGATGCGCCTGCCCTTGGTGAGCGGGTTGAGACCGTACAGCCCGGCCACGAATTGCAGGTTCTCCATCACTGTCAGGTTTGGATAGAGCACGAACAGCTGGGGCATGTAGCCTATGCGGTTGTGCACATGGCGCGATGGGTGGGTGGGCGGGATGCCCATCACCAGCACTTGCCCTTCGGTAGGGTGGTACACGCCGGTCAACAGTCGGACGGTGGTGGTTTTGCCCGACCCGCTCGGCCCAATGAAGCCGAAGATCTCCCCCTGCTGGACGCTGAAGGTCAGGTCGCGCACGACGGTTTTGCTCCCCAGCACCTTGCTGACGTTGTTCACCTCGATCATTGGGCGGGGTGCCGTACCACCGGGCGGCGCGGCCTGAGTCTGAAGCTGAGGTGGGGGCTGGTGGGTGGTGGGCCGGTGGCTCATGGGGGCTACTCCGGTTCCGGCTCTTCAAGCTCGTTGGTGGTCTCGCGGGTGTAAGCAGGCAGCTCTGCTAGGGTGCAGTTGAGCAACACCCTGTCCGATGTGAGCTCACGCACCAGCGCGAGCGGCACCACGCGGTCATGCTCTTCGATGTCGTCGGGGCGGGCCACGAACGCATAGGCTTTGCCAGTGTGGTCCACGAGTACCTCGTCCACGATGCCCCAACGCCCGTCAAGGCAGGCTACCTCAGTGCCCTGAGTGAGGTTGATATCGCCCGGCACGTTGTCGGCCTCCACGACCGGGATGATGGGCTGGTACATGGTGGCCGGGAACACGTCGAGGCCCGGCAGTGGCTGGTCGGGGAACTGCCAGCCTTCGGGCACTGCAGGCAGAAGCTCTTCTTGATATTCGGGAAGGCTGTCCAACTGTTGCGGCTCTATGTTGATGTTGAGCACACCACCCATCCCTTCGCTCAGCAGGTTCACCGGCACGACCAGATCGCGGGGTACCAGCTCGTCCGTGGCCATGACCACGCCGGTCACCTCTTCGTCTTCGTTCAGAATCACTTTGCGCAGGATGCCCGCCCGCTCGCCGCTCGGAAACCTTATTTCGGTGTCAATATCCAGTCTCATATGCACACCTCACCTCGTCAGTGTCAGTTATCACTATTTCAGCGCCAGTGAGAGCGCGGTATAGGCTGCCATGGCTTCAACCATCATGTCTATTGATATTCGTTCTTCCACTGTGTGGATCACGTCTTCATAGCCCGGCCCGAAGCCCAGCACGTGCGCCCCCTTCTGCACGAAGTACCCGGCATCGGTGGCGAAGCGCCACATCTTGGCGGGCACGTCCCGCCCGAAGGTTGTGCGCAGGATGCTCAAGGCCATCTGCACCTGTGGGCTGTGAGGCGATACCGCATATGCACCATGCCCCCACAGGGTGCGGGTGAGGCCAGTGTAGCCGGTGAGGGTGAACGGTGGTATCTCGGCTCGGCCCGTGGCCCCGGTTTGCAGGCACTGCTGTACCAGCGGGGCGACCATGTCCAGTAGCGCCTGCGGCTCATCCGCCGGCGAATTGCGCACGTCCAGACTCAGCCTGCATTCGCCGGGCACCACGTTGGGGCTGGTCTGGTCGGTGCTAATAAGGGTGGGCGCAATGGTGGTCGGCCCCAACTCTTGGTGCATAGGGTCCGGCTCAAACCTGAGCCGTTCGATAGCCAGCAAGAAGCGCGCCATTGAATATAACGGATTCACACCCGTCTCCGGTACGCTGGCGTGCACCGACTTGCCGGTGATGGTCACGGCGATCTCGATGCGGCCCCTGTGCCCCAGCGCAAGCTGGTTGCCCGAAGGCTCGCCCAGTATCACGTAGTCCACGGGCAGGTTGTCAGCGAGCACCGCGCTGCCGAGGCCACCCAACTCTTCGAGCACCACGCAGGCCACGTAGACGTCGTTGGGCAGCGCCACGCCGGACCCTGTCAGCCGCTTGAGCACAGCCCCGGTGTATACCTGACAGGCGAGCGCACCCTTCAAGTCGCTGGCCCCCCTGCCCCATATATGACCACTTTGGACCACCGCCTCATAAGGTGGGAAGGGCCATCTGGAAGGATCCCCCACGTCCACGTGGTCCATATGGGTGTTGAGCATGATGCGCCGAGCGCCGGCCGGGGTGGGGTGCGGCGCGGTGGCGCGGATCAGACCGATGACGTTGCCCGCCTCGTCCACCTCTACACGGTCGTAGCCGAGGGCTTGCATTTCATCGGCAATCAAAGAGGCCACATCGGCTTCGTGCCCCGGCAGGCTCGGAGTGCGGATGAGCCTGCGAGCGAAGGCCACCACCGGCTCGCGCAGCGCCCGTGCCTCGCTCCACACAGTTTGGACAAGCTCGCCCGTGAGAATGTTGTTGTCTTGCCGATTCATGTTTGCCTCCGTTTAGGTGGCGAGTGCCGAGCGGTGGTCCGGATGATCGGGGGCAGGGGGACCGTCCACTTCGGCCTGCCTTCTTCCCTCTATTTTACGCTTTATGTAGCGTGTTTGGAACCCAGCGGCCGATTCTGGTTCCACTAAAAAGCGGGGCACGGGGCCAAGCCCCACCTCTATGAGATATGAGAAAAGTAAAGAGCCGGGGATACAAATGTGCCCGCGCCCCTGTCCGAGGCTTACATCAGCCCTCTGCCAATCTCCTGATTCTTGTCGAAATTGGTGCCTTGGAATTGAAGCAAATGGGAGCCTGCTTCGTTATGCTATTCAGAAGAACTTTCCTCCTTTGGGATAACCCCGGCGGGCCGCCCAACCGTCGGGGTTTGTCCGTTCTTTTATACCCTTTTGATGATCCCCTGATAATCCCCGCATCTCCCATATCGAATGCTTCCCTCTCCCTTCGTAGGAGAGGGGCTGAGGGTTACGATACGATACGATATGGGTAATCACCGACCATTTCACTGCTCTTTCATGCAGGCACCAACGGACCAACGGACCTTGACGCAAATCACATCGTGTCGCAGGGTCTTGAGTAGTTGCATCATGGTATACTTCCGCATATAATAGCGCATATTCCGTAGGAGGGATAGGCGCAGGCCGATCTCTTCTGGCCGCTTTGTTCGTAGCCTAGGAAACACAAGGGAGGAGCTTTTTCATGCGTGCTTTACGCCACAGACTATCCGTACGCCTTATCGCCACGTTTGTATTGGCTCTCACCGTTGCATCTCCTGCTGCCGGTCTGGCGCTAGTGCAGAACATGTCTCTGCGGTCAACGGCGGTCAGTGAAGGGGGCTCTCGGCTTTCGGTGCCCCCTGCCAAGTCGAACCCGGCGAGGCCCGCCTCTAATTCCCTCGTGATCAGTCAGGTGTATGGGGGCGGGGGCAACTCCGGTGCGCCTTGGCAGAGCGATTTCATCGAACTGTTCAACCCCACAAACGCCCCCATTACCATGACTAACTGGAGCGTGCAGTACGCTTCGTCAGTGGGGTCTTCATGGTCGCGCACTATCATCAGCGGCACCATACCGCCCGGCGGCTACTTCCTCATCCAAGAGGCTACAGGCAGCAGTTGTCTACCTTCTTGCCAGCCACTGCCCTTCCCCGATGCAGTCGGCTCTATCACTATGAGCGCCACGGCGGGCAAAGTCGCGCTGGTGAGCGACCCCAACTTTCTGAGTGGCAGTTGCCCGTCGGGCAGTCAAATAGTGGACTTCGTAGGCTATGGTACCGGCACCAACTGTTATGAGGGCGCCGGCCCCACCGGCACACTGAGCAATACCACCAGCGCCGCGCGCAACGGCGGGGGCTGTGTGGACACCGACAACAACAGCAGCGACTTCACAGTGACGAGCAACATAGTGCCGCGCAACAGCTCGTACCCGCAGAACCCCTGCGGCCCGACCCAGACTTCCACCCCCACACTTACCGCGGGGCCGACCGATACGCCCGGCGGCCCCACCGCCACCAACACGCCACTGCCGCCAACTTCCACCTCTACATCTACCGCCACCGCTACGCCCACTCCCGTGCGCATCCGCGAGATACAGCAGGCGCGACATTTCAGCACCTTCAACGGCCAGCGTGTGTACAACGTGCCGGGCATAGTCACTGCGCGCCGCACCAACGGCTTCTACATGCAGGACCCCTCTCCTGACGCCGATGAGGCCACCTCTGAGGGCATATTTGTGTTCACCAGTTCCGCGCCATCGGTCAACGTGGGCGACTCGGTGCTGGTCACAGGCACCGTCACCGAATTTCGCCCGGGGGGCAGTGGGGGCACCACCAACCTGACCATCACCGAGCTGACCTCGCCCACCGTAACCGTGACCTCATCGGGCAACCCCACCCCCACGCCTGTGATCATCGGCAGTGGCGGGCGCGTGCCCCCCAGCACTATCATCGAGGATGAGGCCTGCGGGGACGTGGAGACCGGCGGCTGTGCCTTCGACCCGTCTAGCGATGGCATTGACTTCTACGAGAGCCTCGAGTCCATGCTGGTGCAGGTCAACAACGCCGTGGCCGTAGGCCCGCGCAACACATTCGGGGAGATACCCGTGCTGGCCGACGACGGGGCGGGCGGCGGGGTGCGCACTAACCGCGGCGGCATCATCATCCAGCCCAACGACTTCAACCCGGAACGCATAATATTGGACGATGTGATCGCCAATACCCCCTCGGTGAACGTGGGCGACCACTTCAGCACGCCGGTGGTGGGCGTGATGGACTACAGCTTCGGCAACTTCAAACTGCTCATCACCGCGCCGCTCACCGCCGTGCCCACCACACTGCCACAGGAGACCGCCACCCCGCAGGGTGCCAACCAGATAGCCATCGGCACCTTCAACGTTGAGAACCTCGACCCCACCGACCCACAGTCTAAGTTCGATGCTTTGGCGAGTATCATCGTCAACAACATGAAGTCGCCCGACATCATCTCCATCGAAGAGGTGCAGGACAACGATGGCCCGGCCAACACCAATGTGGTGGACGCCGATATTACTTGGGGCATGCTCATATCGGCCATCCAGTCGGCGGGCGGCCCCACCTACGACTATCGCCAGATCAACCCGGTGGACGATCAGGACGGGGGTGAGCCGGGGGGCAACATCCGGGTGGGCTTCCTGTTCCGCACAGACCGTGGGGTGAGCTTCATTGACCGGCCCGGCGGGTGCTCGACGTGCGCCACCACTGTGCTGAACGGGCCGAGTGGGCCTTACCTGTCCTACAGCCCCGGACGCATAGACCCTAACAACACCGCCTTCAACAACAGCCGCAAGCCGCTGGCGGGCGAGTTCACGTACAACGGCCACAGGCTGTTCCTCATCGGCAACCACTTCAACTCCAAGAGCGGCGACGATCCGCTGTTCGGGCGGTTCCAGCCGCCTAATCGCCCTTCTGAGGTACAGCGCAACCAGCAGGCGCAGATAGTGAACGACTTCGTAGACCAGATTTTAGGCTATGACGCCAACGCCAACATAGTGGTGCTGGGCGACCTGAACGATTTCTACTTCTCGACCGCGCTCCTCACATTGAAAGGCGGTGTGCTGACGGACCTCATAGAGACCCTGCCCCTGCCTGAGCGCTACACCTACGTGTTCGACGGCAATTCGCAGGACCTCGACCATACCCTGATCAGCGCCCACCTGTTGAACAGCGCGTCGCCACAGTTCGATGTAGTACATGTCAATTCCGAGTATGTGCCTGCGCTCAGGCCCACCGACCACGACCCGCAGGTAACGCGCTTCGCGCTGGCCCCCTTGCAGACGGCCACGCCCACCCCCACCTCTACCGATACACCTACTTCTACCTCTACTGCTACTGCTACTGCTACTGCTGTGCCAACCGATACGCCCACCAATACGTCCACGTCTACGTCCACACCCACTGCCACGGCTACAGGCACACCCACCAACACTAGCACTGCCACACGCACTGTCACAGCCACACGCACATCCACCAATACACCTACCAACACACGCACACCCACTGCCACGGCCACCCCTGACCCCTGCGGCTATCAGTATTCGACAGGCACGGGCACCATAGAGCCGGGGACCTTCGATATCGGCAACCACACGGACGACGGGGTCACCTTTGTCACTCTGCCATTCACCTACAACTTCTACGGTCAGGCCTTCACGGGCGCCTATGTCAGCTCCAACGGCAACTTGCAGTTCACCAGCAGTTCCACCAGCTTCAGCAACGTGTGCCTGCCCACCACTACCTTCAACAACGCCATCCTGCCCTACTGGGATGACCTGCGCACCGACGGCACGGGCGGTATCTACACCTCGGTGACGGGAGTTGCGCCCAACCGCATCTTCAACATCGAGTGGCGTGCCTGCATACGCACAGGCTCAACTGCCTGCACCAGCAACGACACTAACTTCGAGGTGCGCCTGTACGAGGGGCAGAGCAGGTTCGATCTGGTGTACGGCAGCATGCTTCAGAACGGTAGTGGGGCCACTGTGGGTGTACAGAAGGGCACTGGCACCTCGTTCACCCAGTACTCGTGCAACACCGCCAGCCTGTCCAACGGATTGCTGTTGGTGTTCACCCTGCCGCCCTGTGGCGAACTAACCCCCACACCTACTCTTACCCCCACAGTTACCCCTACCCGCACGCCTACCAACACGCCGACTGTGACTTCCACACCTACGGCCACTGCCTGCGTGCAGAGCACGCTCTTCTCCGAGGACTTCGAGAGCGGCACGCTGGGGCAGTTCGTGTCCAGCGTGGCAACCGGCTCGCCCACGCCCAACGTCACGCCCGGCTGGCGGCCTGTGAGCGACAGCGTGCATTCCGGAGCCTATTCGGCCTTCGCGCCCGACCCGGCGGGCATATCGGACCAGCGCCTGACCACCTCCAACCCGATATCGGTGCCGTCCGGTTATCAGGCGGTGGTGCTCAGCTTCTGGCACAACTTCACGATGGAGACCAACTTCGATGGAGGGGTATTGGAGTTCTCCACAGATGGGGGAGCCACCTTCACCGATGTGCTGTCCAGCACCACCTTCATCTTCGGTGGGTACAACGGCACCATCTCCACGTGTTGCAATAACCCGCTGGCGGGCAGGCGGGCGTGGACCGGCACCAGCGGAGGCTGGCAAGAGGTGCAGGTGAACCTCAGCCCGTTCGCGGGGCAGAGCATCCTGTTCCGCCTGCGTGAAGGCACGGATAGCTCGGTGGCCGGCACCGGCTGGTGGGTGGACGATGTGCGCATATATGCGGCCAACTTCGCCTGCCCTACCAACACGCCTGTACCCACAGCCACAGCCACAGCCACGGCCACAGCCACAGCCTCTATGACCCCCACCTTCGCGGCTACCAGCACGACCACGTCCACACCCACTGCCACGGCTACAGGCACACCCACCAACACGAGCACTGCCACGGTCACCAGTACAACGGTGCCCACCGGCACGAGCACACCCGCGCCTACCAACACTCCTACGTACACGCTTACAGCCACGGCTACAGCTTCCGCCACGCCCTCCGCTACATCTTCGGCTACGGTCACGGCTAGTCCGACTACTACGCGCACTCTCACCGTCACCACCACTGCCACGCCCACCATCACGGCTACGCCGAGCGTATGCCCGCCCACCGCTCTGCTTCTGGTGCCAGACTGGACCAACGACCGCGTGATGGCGTTCGATCCGGTCACCGGCAACCTTGTCAACGCCAATTTCGTACCGCCCGACCCTGCACATCTGGGCTCACCCAAAGACGTGCTGGTCGGACCTTCGGGCGACACCATCGTGGTGTCTGACCAGATAATGGACGTTGTCCAAGAGTACAGCCGCAACGGCACTTTCATACGCACCTTCGCCCCTGCGAGCGGGCCTGATCCCAACATCATGGACAATATCAGGGGCATGGGCAGGAGGCCAAACGGCAATTATCTGGTGACCGTAGCCGGCAGCGCAAATCAGGACTCGGTGGTGCAGTTCGACACCAACGGCAACTACCTCGGCCAGTTCATCACCACAGGCTCCGGTGGCCTCGACAGCCCGTTCGACGTGTACTCGCGCACGATTGACTATTTGGTGAGCGGCAGCAGCAGCAACGCCATCCACCGCTACGATGCCAACGGTGCATATCTGGGCAACTTCGCATCGGTGAGCAGCTTCCCTCAACAGATCGCGGAGGCGGCCAACGGCAACGTGCTGGTGGCGGCCTTCTCGGGCAGCAGCGGGGTGGTAGAATACACCGCCAATGGCGCTTTCGTGGGCAGGTATAACGTGGTCACGGGCAACCGTGGCGTGTACGAGTTGCCTAACGGCAACATCCTGACGACCAACGGCAGCGGGGTGTATGAGATCAGCCGCAACAACACCTTGGTGGACACCAAGATCACAGGGGTGAATGCTCAGTTCATCTCTCTGGTGGTGTTGACCGGTTGCCCACCCACCGTGACACCTACGCCCACCACAGGTGCGGTCACGCCCACGGCCACGAGCACGGCCACGAGCACGGCCACGAGCACAGCTACGAGAACCATCACTGCCACCTCCACACCCACACCCACGCGCACCAGCACGGGCACGGTGACCCCACTGCCCACCTCCACTTCTACTGCCACAGCCACACCCACTCGCACAGCCACTAATACACCAGTGCCTCCATCTCCTACCCGTACTTCGGTGCCATCTCCTACCAACACGGCAGTGGGTCCATCCCCCACCTACACAGTTGTGCTACCTTCGCCCACCGCCACCGTCACCAACACACCGGTAGCGCCCACCGCCACCGCTACCAACACACCATCGGCGCCCAGCCCCACGCCCACAGCGCTGGTGTGCCCCATGAACTTCACCGATGTGGACGAGTTCAACCCGTTCTACATCTACATCAGGTGCCTGTACT
>DAOTTC010000033.1:0-20456 GCA_034437815.1 Chloroflexia bacterium
GATCACCCGGCGCACGGCAAACACCCGGCCTTGCAGGTGGCGGGGGGTCTGGGTCTGCCAGATGGCCTGCGAGTGGGCATTCATCACAGGTATCATGCCTTCCATCAGCCCGGCCATGGCCGCCGTGAGGAAGAGCAATGGCGACAGGCCCAGCATCATCTGCGCTATACCCGCGATGATCATGGGCACCAGCACCCCGTACACGCGCCTCCGCTTCAGGCCGCCCCATGTGCTGATGAACAGGCCGCCCGCCACCCCGCCGATGCTGGACACGGTAGCCACCAGCGCAAGCGCCCTGTCAAACGTCAGGCCGAGCGCCGCCCAGTCGGGGGCCAGATTGAACTTGACGATCAGCGGCTGGAACACACCTAGGGGCGAACTCACGAAGTTGGCTACAGTGAAGGTGCCTAACAGCCACAGCAATGGGCGGCGGTGCCAGATGTACAGCGCGCCCTCTTTCACATCGGCCATCAGGCTCTTGCGCTTCTGGCCGGCCTGCACCACAAGGTCGGTGCGCACTGGCGAGGGGATGTGCAGGAACAGCAGCACGATGGCCGCTGTGAAGAAGGTGGTGGCGTCAATAGCCAGCGCCAGCGGGGTGCCGTCGCGCAGGCCACCTATCAGCCCGGCAAGCGTACCACCCACACCGGAGTCTCGCATCACCGAGGGCAGGGAGATGAGGAACGCGGCTATGCCGGGGGCCAGTATGCCCGACAGAGACCATATAGTCTGCATCATACCGTTGGCGCGGGGCAACTGCCGCTCAGGCACCAGCATGGCATATGAGGTGTCGAAGGCCGAGCCGTGGAATGCCCCCGTAATGCCGAACATCAGCACGATGACCACCAGCATCCATAATTGGAGCGTGTTGGTGGTTACTAACACGAGCAGGGTGAGGCTCAGGCAACCGTTCACCGCGTCGGCTGCGATCATGGTGCGCTTGCGGTCGTGGCGGTCGGCCCACGCCCCGGCGATGGGTGCCATGAACACAGTGGGCAGGGCGAAGCCAAGGCTGATCAGAGATATGGCCGCCGCCAACTCGGGCTTCTGCTCAGGGCGGGGGTACAGCACCTGTGCCAGCCAGATGGTGAGCGCGAAGAAGGCCACGCCGCTCCCAAGCACCGACAGCGATTGGGTAGCCCACACTATCAAGAAGGTGCGCCACCCGTTAGGGGGTGGCTCGTATTGCCTAGCGTCCGTGGTGTGTGCCGTGCTCATGCCCTTCATCCCTCCCTGCAACACTCTCTGCCTTTGTGGATAAACTGGACGAGCAGGCCGACATCAGCCCGCTCCACCCCCGACCATATGCGGCCATGATACAGCACCGGAACGTCAGGGGGCCATCAGTCCGGGGTCGTATTTCCTCAACGGATTGGGGGTCAGGGACCGGTTCTGGCATGGGCATAGCTATGGCATTCCCGCTCCAACCGATCCCCGACCTTTTCTTTCCTATGTCCTTATGTCCTTACTGTTCGCTCTGTTCGCCGTCCAACTCGCTCAGGCGGCGCATGGCCTCTTGCGCGGACAGCTCGCCGCGCTGCACAGCCTGAAGTATCTCCAGTTCTTTTTGCTGGCGGGACGTGTAGCTTTCTGGAGTGGCGAGGTCTTCCGAAGCAGGCTGGGCGGCCTCTTCAGCAGGTTGCCGGGCAGATAGGTCCGCGGTGTGCGAGGGGGTCTGAGGGGTCTGCTTATACTCCCAACGCCCGCTATCGCGTCTGCCGGGCAAGACCGAAATGTCCCCGCTCACAGTCTGCACCCGGATAGTCTGACCACCGCCATTGATGGACAGGTTGACCCCCCGGCGGCCACGCGCCGTGTAGCTCACCTGCGAGCGCGGGAAGCCGCAGTCTATGTCCCCACTGATCGTGCTGAACTCCAGCGTCACGCGTGCGTCGGCGGGTATATACAGGGTGAGGTCGCCGCTTACGCTCTTGAGTTCAAGGGGGTGATCGGGCAGGCGCAGCAGGTCGAGGGTCAGGTCGCCGCTGGTGGTGCTTACGCTCAACTCCTTCACATCGAGACCTTGAGTGCTGATGTCACCGGACACCGTGCGCACCGCCAGATTGCCCTGTGCATCTTGCACCGAGATATCCCCGCTGGAACTGCTGACCAGAGCGTTGCCGGAGCACCTGCTGAGCTTAATGCTGCCGGAGGTGGATTGCAGGTAGTGTGTGCCGCTGACATTGCTGACGCTGATGTCGCCGGAACTGGTGCGCAGGGTCAGGTCGCACTCGTGGGGCACCCTGATGGTGTAGTCTTGCCCGCCGTGCAGCCATTCGCCGAAGTCGAAATGGCCGAATTTGCGCCCGATGCGGCGCACGCTGCGCTCTACTTGCCGCTCGATGCGCGCCCCCAACTCTTCAAGCCCGGCTGCTTGCAGGCCGATCCTTATCGAACCGAAGGCCTCTTCGGCAGGCTCGATGAAGTTTACCAACTTGAACTTGCCGGGGCGGGTGCGAACGCGCACCACGGAGCCTTCCTGCTCGACCTCGAATGTTCCGGCAGAATCTTCCACTGATACTTGCACTTCGGGTCGATCCCAACCCTCGATGCGCACGTCGCCGGTAGGTTGTTCCAGTATCAGTCTGGGCGTGCTCGGAAAGTTCGCGGTGGAGATGGTTTCGGTGTATGCTTCGTGTTCTGTCATTGTCTGATTCCTCCTTAGACTAGGATGATGGTTATAAGGTTGTTGGGTCTGGCGCGATGTTCAAACGCTGCGGGTGTCGCACGAACTGTGTGCGGTTGCTACACCACGCCCATGCGCCGGGTGTGAGATTCCATCTGATAGCGGTCGAGCAGGCTGTTCAGAGAGAGCCGATCGGGGTGAGCCTGCTTGAATGCGAGACGGTCCACGCCCTCGTCCGGTGTACCTTCCACCGGCATGACGATCAGTTGCACGAGCAGCCAGCGGCGCATGCGTGGCGTGTTGAAGTGCAACGAGAAGCGAGCTCGGCGGGCGCCTTTCAGCGGGGTGCCCTCCGAATTGACGATGGGGGTCAGGGAGCCTGCTGTATGATAAGTTGAAGCCATCTTCTTATCCTCTCCTCCTTTCGGAGTGGTCGGGCCAAGGTCGGTGAAATCCGTGTGGTGGCGGCATCTAACGGCGTCGCAACAAAAACAATAGGTTTACCCACCATGCAGTCTCTTCATGGCCTCGGTAACGCTGAGCTTGCCTGCGGCCAACTCGTCCAGTATCTGCTGGCGTTTTTCAGGGCTGAGCCGTGGGCCGTGGGGCGGGGCGGGTTGAGGCGGCATGGGCGGGCGCATTCCCGGCCCCGGCTGTGGATTGAGCACCTGAGCTTGATAGAATTCGAACCGGTCCACATCGCTCAGCTCCTCTTCGCCCACCTCGTAACCCATGGCGCGCACCACTTCGTTCAGGCGGGCCACCACCGTGGGGTACGAGATGTCCAACTCGTCCTGCACATCCTTGATCTTGCCCCGACATTTGATGAAGGTCTCCACGAAGCGCAACTGCTCCGGGGTAAGTGCCTGAAGCCTACCTAGACCGAACAGGCCCTCCACCGCCGTGCCGCAGTGCTGGCATTGCAGGCGGGTCACCGCCATGGGGTTGCTGCAAACGGGGCAACGTCCGGGCAACGTGTTCATTTCTTACCTCCAGCTTAATAATCTTCAGATACGAATTGAATTTCTTCAACCACCGCAATGATATCATAAGGTCTTGAAGCTTGTCAATAGGTTTTTCAATTTTGGGCCACTATTTTTTAAAAGATACAACTTTAGTCTTAATTTTCTGAAGCATGATTTGAAAAGAAAGCGCGGTGGCGGGCCAGAAGCCGACCCGCGAAAGGACCATGAGCAAAGGCGACAGGTATCGGCGTGGGAGTGCACTCCTGCCGGGGGCGTGGGGGTGTCTCCGATACCAAATTCATAGCTTTTCGGATAATTGGTATAAGCCCCATCTTGGCCAGACCACATATTGCAGGATTCTGCTATACTGTAAATGGAAGCATTCAAAGCCAAAGTCGGTATAAACATCCGCAAACAGAATATGTAGTGCCGCTATGCGGGCACATGCGTCATCATCATAGGGAGTTATAAATTATGTCGTATTCGGGTAATCAGAGGCCTATCATAGGCATCACAACCATGGACGATCACGATGCGGCGGGCAAGCACGCCCCCCGCTTCAGCAACAATCAGAGCTACAGCCGGGCTATAGAGACCGTAGGTGGCATACCCATCCTCATCCCCCAACTGGAAGACGAGGATGCCCTGCGGCGCATATATGAGATGCTGGACGGGCTGCTCATACCGGGTGGGCTGGACATCCATCCCAAGTACTACGGGCAGGAGCCTCACCCGGCCTTGGACCCCGTGGATACCCGGTTGGACCATATAGAGACCACGCTTATAGAATGGGCGCTGGAAGACGACCTGCCTATCCTAGGCATATGCCGGGGCGAGCAGGTGCTGAACGTAGTTATGGGTGGCACGCTCATTCAGGACATCTACACCCAATATCCCACCTCCATAGACCACCGCGAGTCTTCGCGAAGGAAGATACGCGACTTTCTGGCGCACGACATAGCCATCGAACCGGGGTCGCGTCTGCACGGGCTGGTGGGCGAGGACCGCGTGTGGGTGAACACCTCGCATCATCAGGCGGTTGATCAGGTAGCCCCCGGGCTGGTGGTCACCGCATGGGCGCCCGACGGCATCATTGAGGCGGTGGAAAGCCCCGACCGGCGCTATGTGGTGGCCGTGCAGTGCCACCCCGAAGAGCTGTGGCGCAAGCATGAATGGGCGCGTCGCCTGTTCAAGAGCTTCGTGCATGCCGCCGCCGAAAGCCGCGTGTCGGCACACCGCCCCTACGGGCAGGCCCGCTCGTCCTCATCACGCTCCCGCGCAGTGGGGGCCTGAGCCGAGGCTGTTCGATCAGGAAGGAGGAGGTACTACCCACGCATGGCACAGCCGCGAGAAACCGCTCAGGTGGACAGGGCCCGAATGGGCGACCGCTCGGCGTTCACAGCTCTGATCGAGCGTCACTTGAGTTCCCTTTACCGCTTTGTGGCGCGGGAGCTTCGCTACCATCAAACTATGGGCAGTCTGGAGCCGGGCGAGCTTACCCCTGAAGAGGTGGTGGACGAAGTGCTGGTACAGGCCCTGCGAGATATGCCCGGCATGCCGCATGATGCCAGCTTCAAGGGCTACTTGCGCCGGCTGGCCCTGCGGGTGGTGCACCGCGCTGTGCGCGACAGCGTGCGCAGGCGAAAGGTCGAGCGCGTGCATCTGGAAGACGTGGTGCCGTGGGCCGATGACAGCTACGACGGTTATTACCGCCCCATCACATGGGAAGAGGTCATCCCTGACCGCACCCTGCCCACCCCGGACGAATTCGTGGCTTTCGAAGAGACCAGAGAAGAGCTGGAGCAGGCCCTCAACAAATTGCCCGCCACACAGCGCATGGTGTTCATCCTGCACGCTATTGAAGAACTGAGCTACAGGGAAGTGGCCGCCATGCTGGCCCTGCCTGTGGACGAGGTCAGGCGGCTGTACCACGAAGCGCGCGAGGCTCTGCGCCGGTGGCTGGTGGAGCGCCGGCAGGCAGGTAGCGCATCGAGTGCCGGCGCTTGAAACAAAGACGAACGCGGAGCACATGCATCGGAAGGGAGGTGCGCCGGTATGCACGATATGCAGGCTGAGACAGAGGGCGGGCACCGCGAGCATCAACAGGTGTTCGCGCAGTTGGACGCCTATCTGGACGGAGAACTGTCTGCCGAACAATCAGATACCGTGGCCGCGCACGTACGGGGATGCCACGCCTGCCGCCAGCGTCTGGCCGAGTTAAGGGGTGTAGAAAGGGTGTACAATCGGGTGCTGGCAGAAGAAGGGGAGCCTTCGCCCGAGTACCGCGAGCACGTTCTGGAACGACTGCGGTCCGCCGATGCCGGGCGATAGCCTTGCATCCATCGATCCTAGCAAGCCCTCCTCGTGTTGATGACCTGTGGAAGCCTCGACCGCCACGCTGATAATCCACTCTGCCGCCGAGCTGGTGACATGCCGGCTGGCTGGCGGCGCACAACGCCCACACAGGGGGCCTGAGCAGGCCGATGCGGACATCATCCCCAACGGCGCGGTAGCCGTCGCCGGCGAGCACATCCTTGCGGTGGGGCCAAGCCGCGACATTGTCAACCGCTACAGGGGCGAAGACACCGACCTTGTTGACGCCACCGGCAAGACGGTCACGCCCGGTCTGGTGGACGCGCACACCCATTTGGTATGGGCCGGGTGGCGCGACGAGGAATACGAACTGCGCCTGAAGGGGGCCGGCTATCTGGAGATAATGCAGGCCGGTGGGGGCATCATGTCCACGGTGCGGGCTACGCGCTCTGCCGACGAGGCAGAGCTGAAGGAGTTGGCCCGCACGAGGCTGATGCGCATGCTGGCCCACGGCACCACCACCGTGGAGGTCAAGAGCGGCTACGGGTTGTCGGTGGAAGACGAACTTAAGTGCCTGTGGGCCATACGCGACCTGAACCTCGAACTGCAGAAGGCGGGCACAGGCCCGCGCATTGCGGTGACCTTTCTGGGCGCACACGCCGTGCCTTCGGAATACGCCCACGACCCCCAAGGCTACGTGCAACTGGTGATAGAGAAGATGCTGCCCGTGGTGGCCGCCGAGGGGTTGGCCGAGTGGTGCGACGTGTTCTGCGATGTGGGGGCCTTCGACGCCGACCAGACCCGGCGTATCCTGCGCGCAGCCAGAGAGCTGGGGCTGGGGGTGCGCCTGCATGCCAACGAGTTTGCGCGAGTGGGCGCGGTGCAGGTGGCCGCCGAAATGGGGGCCGTGTCCGCTGACCACCTGCTGGTGCTCGAACCGGAGGACATCGAAGCCCTGCAGCAGGCGGGCACCATCGCGGTGCTCCTGCC
The DNA here is from genome assembly GCA_034437815.1 of Chloroflexia bacterium. Taxonomy (GTDB): domain Bacteria; phylum Chloroflexota; class Chloroflexia; order QHBQ01; family JADMIH01; genus JADMIH01. Next base: position 6,895 of record DAOTTC010000033.1, read on the forward strand.
GGGCACGCCGCTGGGGCTGGGGCTGGGCAGGTATGCACCGGCGCGCGCCCTCATAGAGGCGGGCGTGCCCGTGGCCCTCGCCACCGACTGCAACCCCGGTACCTGCCCGTCGGAAAATCTGGCGCTGATGGTGTCGCTGGCCTGCTCGCAGATGAAGATGACCCCCGCCGAAGCCATCGTGGCCGCCACCATCAACAGCGCCCACGCGCTTGAACGGGGGCATCTGGTGGGCAGTCTGGAGCCGGGCAAGCTGGCCGATATCGTGGTGTGGAATATGCCCAACCACCGGCATCTGGCCTACCGCTTCGGGGTGAATCTGGCCGAGATGGTGTTCGTGGGTGGCAGGCTCTGTAAAAGTCAGGAGACGGCATAAGCAGGCTGTAAAACAGCGGCTTATCCGGGAGCGCGGGCGGGTCCAAGATGCCGGGGAGAGGCCGGCAAGGGTTTCGCCCTCCCCAACACCCCCTCTCCTATCAAACATCAGGTGTGAGTATAGAGGGTGAAAGCAGGGCGTACCTCGCCCACCACATCACCCGGCCTGTTGCGCACTTTGTCGGTGCGGTACTGCTCCAGCCGGGCCAGCGCGTCCCCGTCGAGCAGACCGGCCTGCCGCAGGCCTTCCATCACGGCGGGGTTGCGGGCGCGGCCCGCCGGGTCGCCGTCCAGCAGTTTCAGGGCAAAACCCACAGCAGACCGTTCGGGCACGCCGGCGGTGCCACTGCGGGCGGGGCCACCTGTGGAATCGGCCAGCCGGGCCACGCAGTACACAGCTTCGGCTCCCGCCTTGGCTATAAGCTCCCCTCTCCCTGCATGCATCAGGTCGGTGTCGAGGCGGCCCTGACGTGCGGCCACCATTTCGGGGTGGGCTGTCATGGCCCTGACGATGCGTTCCACGGCTGAGCGCCGGGGTTGGGGCCAGAAGTGGGGATCGGCCAGCCGCGCAAACGACGCGGCCATGAGCCGCACCGGTATGCCGAAGGTGCACACCCCGCACCCATCCACGCCCACCGCTATGTCCTGCGGCTCCAATCCAGCGAACTCGGCCACCACCCTCAGCATAGTCTGCTGTACAGGGTGGTCGGGCCGCTGGTACCCTTGCAGGGGCCAACCGTGGTAGCGAGCCAGCGCCAGCATGCCGGCGTGCTTGCCTGAGCAGTTGTTGTGCAGGGCGGTGGGCTGTTGGCCGCGCTCTTCCAGCAGGCGGGCCGCCGCCCGGTCGTAAGGTGGATGCACCCCGCAGGCCAGCATCTCAGGCTCGGCTCCTATCTTGCTCAGGATGCTCATCACCGCCTGCACATGGATGTCCTCCCCGCCGTGCGAGCCGCACACCACCGCTATCTCTGCATCGGTCAGGTCGAAGTGGGCGGCGGCCCCGCTCTCCACCAGCGGCACGGCCTGAATGGGCTTGGCCGATGAGCGGTAATAGGTGACCACGTCCGGGTCGCCAGCCCATGCCACCAACCCGCCATCCGGGCCAGCTACGGCTATGGTGCCGTAATGCCACGACTCCACTATCGGGCCACGTGTCACCTCTACCAGCACTGTGGGGGTGTAGCCGGGCGAGTTCGTTGCGCTTGTGTTTGGTATGTGTATCGTCATGGGGTGTCTCCGTTCAGCCGACCTTCACGCTCAGGCTTATGCCGTCGCGCAGGGGTATGATGGTGGTCACAAGGCGTGGGTGGCGGCTGATGGCCTCGTTGAAGGCGGCTATGCCCCGGCTGGAGGGGCTTGCGTGTGTGGGGTCCAACACCTGCCCTGAGCGCAGGGCGTTGTCGGACAGCAGTACGCCCCCATCGCGCAGTCGCCGGATGCACAGGTCGAGCATCTCCAGCGCGGCATCGGGGTGGTCGAACTGGGTGAGCACGTCGAGGAAGATCAGGTCGAAGCTCTCTTCCATGCCGCGCATCAGGGTGAAGGCATCGCCCAAGCGCACGGCGCACACCCCGGACAGCCCCGCCTGCCTGAAGTAGGCCTCGGCCCATGCGGCGCGGTCTGGGTCTTTCTCGATGGTCACCACCCTGCCCTGAGTGCGCTGAGCGGCCATGCCCAGCCATATGGCTGAATAGCCGATGGCAGTGCCCACCTCCAACACGTCTGCGGCCTTCACTGCCAGCGCCACCACGTGCAGGAACTGTCCGGCCAGCGGCCCGATTATGGGGATGCCTTCGCGCTGTGCATGGGCTTCCACGTCTGCCAGCACGCCTTCCCGGGGCGGGAGCAGGCTGTACAGATACTCCTCTATCTTCTGGTCGGTTATGCCGAAGTGTCTCATAGTCTCATAGCAGGTTCAATCTGGCGGAAATCTGGTCGGCCAGCGCCGGGAAGTGCACGGCAAAGGCCCTCAGCAGGCCGAAACAGCCGGTCAGCATCATATCGCCGTGAGGCACGGCCATGTACACGGGCCACGGCGCGAGCGCCCCGTCGAGCAGTGAGCGGCGGGGACCGGTCACAGCGCACAGGGCCGGCTCCGACCCGGCTACCGCTTGACCATCATCAATCCCATCCTCGCTGCCGACTGCGCCCTCACTGGCGAGGTTGAGTGCACCGTGCCCGTTACCGTCGAAAACTTCGCGGTTGGTGAGCGTGCCTGCGGCCAGTCGTTCGAGCATGCTCAGCAAGGCGGGTCTATCGAGCAGGCCGGTGTGGTGCTCGAACAGCGCCCGGATGCGCCCGTGCACTATATGGAACGCTAGCGTGTGGAAATTGCCCACGTTCACGAACAGCGCGTTTTTCTGGACCGCCTCGGCCACCACAGGGTCGCCGAGGGCACCCAGCAGTGCCGCCGGGCCGGTGTCCATCAACAGCAGGGGCAGGCCCGCATGGTGGCTTTCCTGCACGGTGCAGGCCACAGCATGCAGGCGGGTGAGGTCGGGGTGCACGCTGTGTGCAGGGGCGGCAAACGCGGCCAGCGCCTGCTCCACCGGTTGGTGGCCCCACTGCTCCATCTGCCGTTGGATGTAGTCGAAGCGGAAGCGCCGGTCGCTGTAGCCGGGCGGGGCCGCTCCATGGTCGAACACCGCCACGGCCAGCGCGTCGTATTGCGCGGGTTCGTGGAAGCTTTCGAGGGCACGGTCAATGGCCTCAAGGTCCAAGTCCCGCATTTTGATTAGGGTGGCAAGAGAAGGGCCAAGGCTCTGCCACAGTTCGGCCACCTCCAGAGGCTCGACCACACGCACACCCAAAGCTTGCACGCGGCTCAGGTCATCGTCGAAAGTGCGGGCGGCAGCCGGGGTGGCGTACACGCTCAAACCGGCCCGGATATGCTCTTCCACCGCCCACGCACCCGGCCCCCCGCCCATGGTCACCCCTGTAAGCAGAAGGGTGTGGCCGGCGGCTGTGGCCTTCCGCACACGCCGGGCCACGATTTGCGTAGGCGAAGGCATGATCAACTGCACGCAGTTTTCTATCTCCTGCTCCGAATCGAACAGCAGGATGTCCTGAGTGCCTGTGCCCACGTCAACGCATAAAATACGCATTGTCAGTCGTCAGTTGTCAGTTGTCAGTCGTCAGTCGTCAGTGATTTATCAATTCTATAGGTGTGCTTGGTACCCTTGATGTTCCTTGGTATCTTGGTGGTTGTTAATTCGTGCGATTATTCTGTGTCTCTGTGGTTTGGTTTCGCCCCACGTAGGCCCTGATGACCGGGGTTTGTTCGCCGGTGAGCCTGTGCACCAGCGGGCCGACAACGGTAGGGTCGCCGCTGGTGTACACGGTGAGCCTGCCGGGTGCGCCGCCACCGCGCAACACGCGGTGTGCTTCCAGCACGCGGCGGGTCTGGCGGGCTACCCCCTCACCCGAATCGAAAATAAGCACACCCTCGCCGACCACCCGGCGGATGACGGGCTTGAGAAAGGGGAAGTGAGTGCTGCCCAGCACGATAGCATCCGCGCCCTCCTGCAGTATGGGGGCGAGGGCGCGAGCCACTAGCTCAGCCGTTTGGGGGGTGTCCAGCTCGCCGCGCTCTATGGCCTCTACCACCCCGTCGGGGGCCACGCTTATGACCTGCACGCCTGCGGGAGCGGCGAACCGCTCGATCACATCGGCCAACAGGCGACCCCGGATGGTGGCCGGGGTTGCCAGCACCCCCACCTTGCCGGTGCGCGTGGCCGCCACCGCCGGTTTGACCGCAGGCACCAACCCCACCACCGGCACGCCGTATCGTGCCCGCAGGTGGTCCAGACCGGCGGCAGAGGCTGTGTTGCAGGCCACCACTATGGCTTTGGCCCCGTGCTCCAGCAGGAAAGCCGCTATCTCCAGCGATCTGGCCCGCAGCCAGTCATCGGAGCGACCCCCATAGGGGCAGTTGGCGTTGTCGCCGAAGTACACTATGTCTTCGTGGGGTAGCACGCGCCGTATCTCGGCGACCACCGATAGCCCCCCGACCCCCGAATCGAACACGCCGATGGGGCACATGGCGGCAAGCCCGCAGAACGGTTCGGTTTCGGTCGGCTCTTGCTCGCCGGACGGTCCCAGCGCACTCTGGATGGAGGCCGGGTAAGGCCGGTGCTCACCGATGTCCTCACCTGCACGCACCGTGTTTACCTGTCTGCTCCGCACAGGGTATATCTCCTCCTGAGCGACGCAAAGGACCGAGGCGAGGTCCCCGTCAGGCTCAGGGCAGCAGGGGCGTGCCCTGCAACAGGCGGGCTATATCGAAGAACGTAACTATAGCCATCAGAGTGAGCAGCACCACCATGCCCGCAACGTGCACCAGACCCTCTTTTTCTGGGGCAATACGCCGCCCGCCGCGCAAAAGCTCTATGAACACGAACAACAGCCGGCCCCCATCCAAGGCGGGCAGGGGCAGCAGGTTTATCATGAACAGCGATATGCCCAGTAACGCCGTCAGGTTGAGCAGCCCGTTTATGCCGCCCTCCTGCGCCACTTCACCGGTAAGTTGGCCTATGCCCACCGGGCCGGTCACGCCCGGACCCTCGGCCCTGCCGGCGATGGCCTGCGCAATGCCTCTGGGCACACTGCTCAGCACCATCCACGTGTTCTCAAGCGCCCGGCCCATCGCGTCCACGGGGCTGTAGTGCACGATGCGGTAGGGTAGCTCGAAACCGATGCCGTACGACCTGCGCTCTCTCGCCTGCGCCACATCCACCACCAGAGGCACCCGCTGCCCGTTGCGCTCGACCACCACGTTAGCAGTGGTGGCCTGATTATCGGGCTTGAGCAGCGACCCCAGCAAGTACGAGGCTTCGGGCAGGCTGTCAACCTGTATGCCGTTCACCTCTACGATGCGGTCGCCGGGCCGGAACCCCGCCCTGTCGGCCGGGCTGTTGGTGCGCACCTCTTCCACGCGGGCAACGGGCACCCAGTAGGTGAGGTTCACACCCAGCGGCGGGTCGCCCTGTGGGGTGATGGTGAGGGTAACCTGCCTGTTGTCGCGCTCCACCACAAAGGTGGTGGGCTTGCCCTGATTGGCCTGACTGAGGGCGCGTATCTCTTCACTGCTGTTCACAGGCTTGCCCGCTATGCTGACGATGCGGTCGCCGGGCTTTATCCCGCCCACATCGGCCGGATAGCCGGGGCGTACCTCGCTCACGCCGGTGAGGGGGGCGTCCACTTCCGGTGTGCCGGCGATGGACAACCCGGCGAATATAATAAGGGCGAGCAACAAGTTCATAAAGGAGCCTGCGGCCAGCACGATGATGCGCTTCCATGCGGGGGCACGGCTGAAGGCACGTGGGTCGTCCGAGCTTCCGTCTTCGCCTTCGATCTTCACAAAGCCGCCAATGGGCAACAGGTTGAGCGAGTAATCAATCCCGCCTCGCCTGATAGCGAACAGCCGGGGCGGAAAGCCAATGCCGAACTCCAAGACCTTGATGTTGAGCCATATAGCTGTCAGAAAGTGGCCCAACTCGTGCACCACTATCAACACGCCCAGTATCGGTACGACCCACAACCAGTTCAAATCCATGGATCAGTCTCTCCTTGCCGGCCCTGCGTGAAATTATCGCCGCGGGGCCACCGTCACGTCAATGGTAAAAAATATTAGGGCGGAGACCCGGGGTTCGAGTCTCCCCGGCATCTGCACTCTTTGCCCGAAGGGATTCGGTGCGCCCACACTAGGCCAGTCCCGGCTCAACTAGCACCTGCTGCGTCGGCCAGTTCGGAGGCCACCTGTCTGGCCCAGCCATCGGCCCATTTGATGGCATCTATATCGGGCTTGTTCACGGCCACCGATGCGTGCCGGTTGAGCACTTCTTCTATTATACCAGCAATCGCCCCGAAGCGTATGTGCCCAGCGAGGAAGCGGGCCACTGCCACTTCATCGGCGGCGGCCATAGCGGTGGGATACGTGCCACCCTTGCGCCCGGCCTCGAACGCCAGTGTCAGGCATCTGAATCGTCGGGTGTCTACTGCTTCGAAGTGCAGTGCGCCCAGAGCCGCCCAATCGGCGCGTGGGTGGGCGGGGTTGGGCAGACGGGTGGGGTGCGTGAGCGCATACTGGATGGGCACGCGCATATCGGGGATGCCAAGCTGAGCTTTAGCTGAACCGTCCACGAAGCGCACTATCGAGTGGATTATGCTCTCCGGGTGTATCACCACTTCTATATCGTCGAAGGGCACGCCGAACAGCCAGTGGGCCTCTATCACCTCCAGACCCTTGTTCATCAGGCTGGCCGAGTCCACAGTCACCTTGGCTCCCATGCGCCACGTAGGGTGCCTGAGGGCCTGCTCCGGGGTGGCTTGCGCTATGCTCTCCGGTTGCCATGTGCGGAACGGCCCTCCTGAGGCGGTGAGCACCAGTTTCTCGATGACCGACCATGCGCCAGTGGCCCCGCGCATCTGTGCCCGGCCCTCGGCTTCCGGCTCGCCCACCAGACATTGCCAGATGGCGCTGTGCTCGCTGTCTATGGGGCGAATGCGAATGCCCATGCGTCGGGCGGTGGCGGTGACCACCTCCCCGGCCATCACCAGCGCTTCTTTGTTGGCTAGGGCCAGTTGCTTGCCCGCCTCAAGGGCCGCCAGCGTGGGCGCGAAGCCCGCGTGGCCGGTGGTGGCCACCACCACTATATCAACCTGCGGGTGGGTGGCAAGCTCCACCATACCGGCTTCGCCCCCCAGCACGTCAAGCCCCCCGGCCTGCGCGCGAGCCGACGCGGCCGCCTGTTCATCGGCGAGCGCCAGCAGAAGCGGCGGCTCAGGTAGAGAGGCCGCCTGAGCGAGCAGAGCGTCTCGGTCGCGCCCCGCCCCCAGACATACCACGCGGAAATGCCCGCCCAACCTGCTCACCACGTCCAGTGTTTGCCTGCCTATCGAGCCGGTCGAGCCGAGCAGCGCTACGTTGATCGTGCGTTCTTCAGGGTTGTATGCCGGTGCCACTCTGTTTTCCGAAATGTGCGCCCGGAGAAAGCCTCATACCGAATTTCTCCGGAGCATAATAACCACTATCCTGCGTAATGTCACTTCATGGCACTTTGTGTGCAATAAAGGCGGAAGGGGCTTGGGGAGGGCTGTGCCCTCCTCGGCCTTCCCTTCTCAGCATCTTGCATGAATATGAATATGCAATAATTATAGGACATCGAACTCGCACCGCTGGTCATCTAACAGATGCCCACCCACGACACGCCCCGCATCTATCGGCCCATGCCCAGCAAGCGCAGGGGAATATACATCGCCAGCGAGACCGCCATTGCCCCGTGGCTCAGGCCGACCAGCGCTCCCCCCATGTGTCGGAGCAGCCTTCTACCGATGCCATCATGCGGGGTGTGCACAGGCCCCGCCGGAGCGGTAAGCACGTACACGAGCAGGGCGGCACCTATAGGCACGGCCACAACTATAAAGAAGAGCGCCCGCCACACAGGCGGTGTAATGGGGTTGAGCAGGCTGACGGTTACGCCCGAGGCCACCAGCGTGGCCAGCACCAGTGCGGTCAGGCGAGCGGGGCGCGCCCTTCCGAGGGGGGCCAGCCGCCGTAGCCCCGGCGACAGAGCCTCCAACAGCAAGGGCGGCATGAGCACCACCAGAAAGAAGGGTACCGGCCCTGTGGCCTCCAGAATCAGGTCCATTGCCAGCGTGCCCACAGAAGCAAACAGGGCGAGGGCCATCACCAGTGCCCAGTCGCGCATGGCCCGCCGCAGGTCCCGCCGGCCGAGATGCGCGATCAAGGTGAGGGCGACCACCGGCCCCAGTGCCTCTATCACGCGCCCCGTGCCCACAAGCAACCCCGGCACCGCCAGCGCGGTGTAGGCCCCGACGGTCAGTGCCACCCAGCCCGGCCTCAGCACAGCGAGGTCGGCAAACAGACCGGTTGCCGCCACACCCGTCACCAGTCCCCCCCACACCAGCAGCACCACCCGCACCACCTGTGTCCACGACGAGGGCTCCACCAGCGCTGCGCAGCCCCACACGACAACGAGCACCAGCAAGGCCAGCGCTGTTCTCAGGGCCAATTGGGTCAGCCCACAACCATGCCACGGGTCGTACATGGCGACCGGACGGTGGATACGCTGGGACGCAATGCGCGTGGCGCGACCGGATGCAGGAGTTGGCGTAGCAGTGCCTCCCATAGAGGCGGCCCCTACTTGATCGCCGCGGGGTCAGGAGACGCCGGGGGCGCAGGCGGCACTGCTGAAGCCGAGCTTTGGGCGTCCTGCCCGGCCGGCTCTCGCTCCAGATACTCGCGGTGCTCTTCAGGCAAGATGCCGCCGAACTTGCGCCGTCTGCGGCTGTACTCCACCAAAGCGTCATGAAAGGCATCCCTGTCGAAGTCGGGCCACAGGATCGGGGTGAAATAGAACTCCGCGTAGGCGGCCTGCCATATCAAGAAATTGCTCAGGCGTATCTCACCGGCGGTGCGGATTATGAGGTCCGGGTCGGGCAGGTCCGCCGTGTACAGGTGCGCCGATATGGTGTCTTCGGTGATCTGCTCGGGGGGCACCCCTTCCCGCACGATCTGGCGCACGGCACGCACCACCTCGTCGCGCCCCCCATAGTTGAAACACACGCTCAATATCAGTCGGTCGTTGTGCTTTGTGGTGTCCAGTGCGTACCGGATCGATTCCTGCAACGCCTCCGGCACTCCCTCCATATGCCCCAGATGGCGTATCTGCACCCCTTCGCGGCTCAACTCAGGGGTCTCCCGCTCTATCACCTCCGCGAGGATGCGCATCAGGCCCTGCACCTCGTCGTCGGGGCGGTTCCAGTTTTCGGTGGAGAAGGCGTACAGGGTAAGGTACTTCACCCCGTACTCTACGCAGGCGCGCACGATGCGCCGGATGTTTTCGGTGCCCGCGCGATGTCCGTACAGCCGGGGCAGCCCGCGGCCGCGCGCCCACCTGCCGTTGCCGTCCATGATTATGGCCACGTGCTTAGGGAACGATTCCTGTAGCGAGTTATTGCCGTCCATACACAGATAGAATGGTGATGCAGATCAAGGTTGGGGCGAGACCGCCACCCCACAGATTAAAACGTCTCGCATGACCTTTTCCTCACACCTTACATCCTCCCCTTCTCCCCTTCGGCTCGCCATCCGCGGCGCGTTAGACGCTAAGCTGAAGATGTTGTAAGTTGGTGGTTGCAATTGCGGTTGCGGTTGCGGTTGCGATTGCGGTTGCGGTTGCAGTTGCACAACCCACGCCGTGCGCCGGTGGCCGGGCGCTACACTTCCAGCACCTCGGCTTCCTTGGCATCGCCCAGTTGCTCGGCCTCGCGGATGTATTTGTGCACAAGGTCGTCAACCTTCTCGGCGGCACGCTTGTGCTCATCTTCCGAAATCATCTTCTCTTTTTCCATCTCGTTGAGGTCGTGCAAAGCATCACGGCGCACATTGCGGATGGCCACGCGGCCCTCTTCCACCTTGTGCCGCACCAGCTTGACCATCTCGCGCCTGCGCTCCTCGGTGAGCGGTGGTATGGGGATGCGTATTACGCGGCCATCGTTGGAGGGGTTGAAACCCAGCTCCGACTTCTGCAAGGCCTTTTCGATGAGCGGCAGGGTATTTCTGTCCCATGGCTGCACCACCAGCAGACGCGGCTCGGGTGCGGTGATTGTCGCCAGTTGGTTGAGGGGTGTAGGAGTGCCGTAATACTCCACGGGCAGGCGGTCAATCAGCGCGGGCGATGCTCGACCTGTGCGTATGGTGACCAGTTCGCGCCGCAATGCCTCTACTGCCTTTTTCATCCGCGATTCCGCGTCTTGTAACACATCCTGTATCATGGTCACACTCCATGAAATAAAGCTTTGGCGCCGAGCGTAGAAATACGCAATGCGAAGAACAATCCTCTGTGCGTTTGCCGTCTGGGTGTGCTATTCGCGCATATTGTTCCGTTCCTTGCCCCTATACCCTCCGTCCTCTGTACTCGGTGGCGTACTTCGGGCTTGCGGACCTGCCGAGCGGTGTCAGATCAGGGTCACACACCAACTCTGGTGCCCACGTCTTCGCCCATCACGGCGCGCAGGATGTTGCCGCGCTCTTGCAAGTTGAACACTATGATAGGCAGGTAGTTTTCCATGCACAGGGCCATCGCGGTGGTATCCATCACGCGCAGGCCCATCTCTATGGCCTGACGGTAGCTGAGCACGTCGAACTTCACGGCATTGGGGTTGTGGAGGGGGTCGTCTGAATATACCCCGTCCACGCGGTTTTTGGCCATCAGTATCACTTCGGCACCGATCTCGAGGGCACGCAAGGCGGCGGCGGTGTCGGTGCTGAAGTATGGGTTGCCGGTGCCCGCGGCCAATATAACCACGCGCCCCTTCTCCATGTGCCGGATGGCGCGCCGCCTGATGTACGGCTCCGCCACCTCGTGCATGGCTATAGCCGACTGCACGCGCGTGATCACCCCGCGCTTCTCGAGGGCGTCTTGCAGGGCCAGCGCGTTGAGCACGGTAGCCAGCATACCCATGTAGTCCGCCGTAGCCCGGTCCATGCCCATGGCCGAGGCGGTGGTGCCCCGCCAGATATTGCCCCCACCCACCACGATGGCTACCTGCACGCCGTGCTCGATCACGTCCTTGACCTGATCGGCTATGACATTCACAGTGTGCGGGTCGATGCCCTGCCCCTGATCACCGGCCAGCGCCTCGCCGCTCAGCTTGAGCAACACCCGCCTGTACATCGGGGTGCGAGTGGAAGGGCGGGTAGGAGGGGTCGCAGCACGGTCGGGAGCCACGAGGTCCATTTGATCCGGCTCGCCAAGCTGGCGCACCTCAGCGTCTACTTTCAATGGGTCCATGCCGTCGGGCGAGGCCTGATCGAAGCTCTTGTCAGGTATAGCTGGCTCCATGGCGCTTTGCTCTCCTCATATAGCTACCTGCATGCCATCTCAGGTAGTCTTAATCTATCAGGTTTGGGGCCACAGCGCAACAACTTCGGGCCTGTGGCGTCCCTGCTGACCCCGGCTAATGCCGGGTGTGAACAGCACAGGGGCGAATGCCGATGATTCGCCCCTGTGCTGTTGGCTATTGCCCGGCCTGCTCCTGCTCTTGCTCTTCGATGGAGGGCGCGGTGCCTACTTCAAAACGAGCAAAGCGGCTGATCTGGATGTTCTCGCCCACCTTGGCGATGGTCTCCTTGACCAGATCGCGGATGGTCTTGCCGGGGTTGCGTATGTACTCTTGGTTGAGCAACACGTCATCGCTCTGAGTATCGCCACCTTCTAGCTTGCCGATGGACTTGGGGTCCATCGAGGCTACCTGCATGGCGATTTCGCGTGCCAGCGTGCGGAACTCGTCGGTGCGGGCCACGAAGTCGGTCTCGCAGTTCACCTCCACCAGCGCGCCGATGCGCCCGCCGGTATGGATGTACGATTCGACCAGACCCTGCTTGACCTCCCGCCCGGCCACCTTTTCATGCTTGGTCAGGCCCTTCTGGCGAAGTATCTCCACGGCCTTGTCCATATTGCCGGCTGCATCTTGCAGGGCGCGCTTGCACTCCATGACGCCCGCGCCGGTCCTTGCTCGTAGTTCTTTCACAGCGGATGCGGAAATGTCCAATTGTGTTCAGCCTCCTTTATATATTGGGTTATTGGATATGCAATGCATAAGCTACTTACACAGGTAGGGGCGTGATGTGCCACGCCCCTACCCCATTATCCTGTGCTTGCCTGCGTGCCTGTTCTCTACAACGCAACGTGGTAATATGCAGGGCGTAGACCTACACGCCGCGATTACTCCTCGTCCGGGCTGAAGCTGTATTCGCCCGGCTGCACCTCATATTGCAGGTCGGCGACCTCGAGGTCGGCCCTCATGCTCTCGCGGCGCTGCTGCCCCTCTATACACGCATCGGCAATCTTGGCGGTGATAACGCGCACCGCCCGGATCGCGTCGTCGTTGGCGGGTATCACGTAATCAATCAGGTCGGGGTCGCAGTTGGTGTCCACCATCGCCACGATTGGGATGCCAAGCTTGTTGGCCTCGCTGACCGCGATATGCTCGCGGTGTGGGTCCACCACATACAGCGCATCGGGCAGGTTGCGCATCTCCTTGATGCCGCCCAGCAGGCTGTTGAGCTTCTCGATCTCTTCTTCCAGTTTGCTGGCCTCGGCCTTGGGCAGGTTGTCGAATTCGCCGCGCGCCTTGCGGTCCTCAAGTTCGGCCAGATAGCGTAGGCGATTGCGGATAGTGATGAAGTTGGTGAGCATGCCACCCATCCAGCGTTTGGTGACGTAGAACTGTCCGGCACGCTCGGCCTCTTCGCGCACGGCCTCCTGAGCCTGCTTCTTGGTGCCCACAAACAGCACCTTACCACCATTCGCCACCAGATCGCTGACGAACTGCATGGCGTTTTGAAGCCCCGACACCGTCTGTTGCAGGTCAATGATGTGGATGCCGTTGCGCTCGGTGAAGATGTAGGGCTTCATCTTGGGGTTCCAGCGCTTGGTCTGGTGTCCGAAGTGCACGCCCGCTTCCAACAGCGCTTTCATAGTGACGCCATTGGTAGCCACGGGTGCCACGGGTGTGGGTGCCCCCATGCCGTTGCCTCGAGCCTGAGCCTGCGGCTGGACCTGAGCCTGCCGACCACCGATAGGTGCCGGAGCCTCGACAGGCGGTTCGCTGTTCGCCACTTCTGCCGACTGATCGGTTTGAGTGATTTCCGTATCTGACGTCAACATTATCCTCCGTTCTTGTGTTGTAACTTCCGCCGCCTTCCTCCCCGCCGGGCACACGCGCTGGAGCCGCATGGCACCAACGGTGCACACCCCGGAAGGTCCGGCGGCGTGCTTGATGTACCGGGTGGTACGCTTAGAATATCAGGTACCACCGGCTTTCGCAGGTGTATGACCTTCGAAATGCCAAAGGCAATTATAACACAACCCACCGTGCCAGTACAAGCTGACCCTCATCTCCCGGGCTTTCGACAACAATCGGGGATCACCTTTGCGGGCAGGATGCCTGCGCTCCTATTAGACCGGTGCCGGAAGAAGAAATAGAGGTGAAGCCGCCATGAACGTGCTTCACCTCTCCACAAAGTTCGACTGCACGCCCTCTATGGCGTCTGGCAGTTCGGATAGAAGGTGTTGGCCACAATCTTGGACGTCTGCCCCCTCGTGACCGTGGCATCGGGCAGGAACCATGCTCGGTTCTGTGGGTCGCACGCCCCTGCTGGC
>DAOTTC010000034.1:0-4627 GCA_034437815.1 Chloroflexia bacterium
GGGGCCGAGCCGCTTGCCCGCCACCTTGATGGTGTCGTCCGAGCGGCCCAGTATGTACCAGTAGCCGTCCTCGTCAATCTGCGCCCAGTCGCCATGCACCCACACGCTGGGCACCCGCGAGAAATAGGTTTCGATGTAGCGCTGTGGGTCGCCCCAGAAGCCGCGCGTCATGCCCGGCCACGGCCCCCGTATGGCCAGCTCGCCCACCGACCCGCGCACGGGGTTGCCCTGCTCGTCAATCACGTCGGCGGCCATGCCGGGCACAGGCGCGTTAAAAGAGGTGGGCTTGATGGGCAAAAGTGGGTTACAGCACAGGATGCCGCCGGAGATTTCGGTGCCGCCCGAATAGTTGATGATGGGGCACCGGCCCCCGCCCACCTTCTTGAAATACCACCGCCATGGGTCGGGGTTCCACGGCTCGCCGGTGGAACCGAGGAACAGCAGGGAACTGAGGTCGTGCCTGTCCACCCACCGGTCGCCGTGGGCCATGAGGGCACGGATGGCGGTGGGCGAGATGCCCAGATGGGTGATGCGGTGGCGCTCCACCATATCCCACACGCGGTCGGGGGCCGGGTAGTCGGGCGTACCGTCGTACATGAACAGCGTGGCCCCCAGCATGAGCGCTCCGCTGATGGCCCACGGCCCCATCATCCAGCCGATGTCGGTGTACCAGAACATGATATCGCCGGGCTGGACGTCGAAGCAGTGGGCCATGTCCTGCGCGCCTTTGATGGGGAAGCCGCAGTGCACGTGCTGTGCACCTTTGGGCTTGCCTGTGGTGCCCGACGTGTAGATGATCATGTACAGGGTCTCGGCCTCGCAGTGCACGCTGTCGCACTCGTTGGGCTGGTCAGCGGTCACATCGTGCCACCATACGTCCCTGTGGTTGTTCCACGGCACTTCGCGGCCCAGCCGCCGGTGCACCACCAACTTCTGCACGCTCGGCGACATATCTGCGGCCTGATCGGCCACCTCTTTCATCTCCACAGGCTTGCCCCGGCGCGTAAAGCCGTCCGCCGTGACCAGCACCTTGGCCTGACAGTCGTTCAGGCGCGAGGCCACCGAAGGCGCCGCATAGCCCGAAAATATAGGGGTGAAGATGGCGCCTATTTTGCCGCAGGCCAGCATGGCGATGGCCGCCTCGGCTGTGAAAGGCATGAACAGACCTATGCGGTCGCCTTCCTGCACGCCCAGCGAGCGTAGGCCATGGGCGAAGCGGCTCACTTCGGCGTACAGTTGGCCGTAGGTGAGGGTGCGCACCACCCCCTCTTCTCCCTCGTAGATGATGGCGGGGCGGTCGCGGTCGGCGCCCGAGGCCCGCTTGTCCAGCGCGTCGTGCACATAATTATATCTGGCCCCCACGAACCACTTTGCCCACTGCCAGCCCCTGCTGGTGTCCAGAACGCGCTCGTAAGGGGTGTAAAACTCCAGACCGAGGTCTTCCACCACACGGTGCCAGAACCATTCGGGCGACCATGCGGCCCGGTTGAGCAGTTCTTCGAAGTCGTCTATGCCCAGCCGGTCCATGAAGGCACGCAGGCGCGAGCGGCTCATATAGAAGGGTGTGGGCCGCCATGCTATGTCTTTGATCCTCGGGCCGAAACGTGCGCATGGGATGTGGGGTCTGCTTGGGGGCACGCGATAGGGGTGCTGGCCCATGCCGTAGTAGCCATGCTCGCTCATAAGTAGACCGTCTCCTGATATGGGCTGAGGAAGAAAGAAGGCCAAATACGCAGACTCTGGACTTCCATGGTACAACGGCTGAGGGGCGCTGTCAAGGAAGCATGGCAAGTGCTTCCAACAATAATCGGGGGTCATCAGTCGCCAGTGGTCAGTAGTCAGAGATAATCACCAAGAACACCAAGGACCACCAAACATACGGGACCGGTGACGACGCGTGGACGGACGGCCCATATCCATGCCCTATCCCTATCCCTATCCCTATCCCTACGTGTTTGCGGGCAGGATGCCCGCGCTCTCGGTTGAGCAGGGCCTGTCCTTTGGCTTGCCCGCAGAGGCCAGCCCAGATGCTTGGTGGAAGCCCCGTTGTGGAATTCTTTGGCTTGATTCGTTCATTTGTGCTATAATCGGGCAGACGTCCCGGCCTCTGTCCGGTTGCTCTGGTGGCAATTATGGATCTGCGCGACAGGTTGAAGGCGATGGGCGTGCGCCCCCGTGCCGCGGGCACCGGCATACCGCCCCGACCTCCTGACACCACTTCGACTATTTCCAACGATGCTTCGGACAGCGTCCGACCGGAGCCTGTGCCCTCATTCTCCGTTCCGCGCTCGTATGCATCGCCATCATTGTCATCGTCATCGTCATCAGGCGCTGAGCGGCTGTCTCTTGAGCAGATGCTGGCGGGCGAGTGGTACAAAACCCCAGAGGGGGCGTGTTTGGTGGTGGAGCGCCGCTATCCGGTGGACCACCCGCGCGGGCCGGTGTCCCTTGGCCACGTACTGCATGCTCGGCCCTCGGTGCTGTGGGATGCCGGGCGCGTGTCCCATCTGAGGGACCTCGATGCGCGCAAATTGCTGTTTCTGGACACCGAGACCACCGGCCTGTCGGGCGGCACGGGCACATATGTGTTTCTGGTGGGGGTGGGCTTCTTCTCGCCCGACGGCACTCAGGCGGTCATCCGCCAGTACTTCATGCCCGACGTGTCGGCAGAGCGGGCCATGCTGCACGCGCTCAACGAGTTGTTCTGCGAGTTCGGGGCGGTGGTCACCTTCAACGGCAAGAGCTTCGACTGGCCCCTCCTCGAAACGCGCTACACCTACAGCCGCCTGCGCTGTGTGCTGCGCGACCCTCCCCACCTCGACATGCTCGGCCCATCGCGCCGCCTGTGGAAAGAGCGCCTGCCCTCATGCTCGCTGGACATGCTGGAAATGTGTGTGCTGGGCGTGGACCGCGGGTTCGACGTGCCGGGCTGGCGCATCCCCTCGCTGTACTTTCAGTACCTGCGCGCCGGGCACCCCGGCCATGTCCTGCCCGTATTCAGCCACAACGAACAGGACCTGCTCACGCTGATGGCCCTCGCCGGCCATGTGGGGCGCATCCTCGACCGGCCTGATGAGGTGGATTTGCAGGCCGCCGAGTGGTTCGGGCTGGGCAAGCTGTACGAAGACCTTGGCCGCTACCACGACAGCCTGCGGGCTTACGAGCGCGGGCTTGAGTTAGACGCATCCTCGGACCTGCGTGCGGTGGCGTTACGTCGCTTGAGTTACCTGTATAAGTACCTTCAGCAGAGGGAAGAGGCGGTGGCCATCTGGTCGCGCCTCGCCGCCGAAGGCACCCACTTGATGTTCCCCTATCTGGAACTCGCCAAGCACTACGAGCATCGCGTCAAAGACTACAGAGCCGCCGAGCATTTCACCCTGCTGGCCATGCAACGCGCTCGCACAGCCGTGGAGCGCGCCGAGCTTGAACACAGGTTGAACAGGGTGCGCAAAAGGCTGCTGGGCACGCGAACGGCGAGCAGTAGCCCGCGCTCGCAAGATACATTACCGTGATGGGGATCACAGGCAATGCACCCATAGGCTTTGTTTTTGTCAGATAATATTCAGGAGAGATCTATATGGGACAGTCTGCAAAGAAGCGCGGTGGATTCACGGACGAAGAACGAGCGGCGATGAAGGAGCGCGCCAAAGAGTTGAGAGAGGCCGCGCGTGGAGAAAGCCGCGGGGAAAGCGCCGTGCTCGAAAAGATCGCCGAGCTGCCGGAGCCGGATCGCACTATGGGCGAGCGTATCCATGCTATCGTCAAAGCCAGCGCACCCACCCTCTCGCCGAGGCTGTGGTATGGGATGCCCGCGTATGCCAATGAGCAAGGCAAAGTGGTCTGCTACTTCACTCCCGCGTCGAAGTTCAAAGAGAGGTACGCGACGCTGGGCTTCAACGCTGCGGCGAACCTCGACGACGGCGCTATGTGGCCGACCTCCTTCGCGCTGAAGGAGTTGACCGCCGATGAAGAAGAAAGGATCGCCGCGCTCGTGAAGAAAGCGGTAAGCTGAGGACTAATCTCGCTGCTTGGCCCCAACCGGTAGGCCCGCCTTGGGCGGGGCGTCCCCGGCACCCGAGAACGGCGCGATGGCTGGCCGGCGGTCGGGGCACACGGTGTGAGATGGTGAGGGCCTTGTCCTCCACGGCCTTCTCCATACCCCGTTCATTCAGCACACAACACGCACCGGGAACAGTGCCATAAAGCATGTCAGGTGGAATCTCAACCGACGATAAAGCTCGCCCTTGGGGGCAGTGACCTGCTGATCTTCCCACCCGCAGGGAGCACGCCCGAAGACCTGATGGCCCACCTGCAAGCCGCAGGGTGGGCAGGCCGCAGTGTGCTCGATCGGCGGCGCGGGTGCTTGCGCGTGCTGCCCCTCGATTACCCGGCTGTGGGGTCCATACTGACCCGCCACTACGCGCTCGACGAACGGTTCGACCCGCGCCCGCCCCTGTCCCGCCCCGTGCAGGTGCGCCAGCAGGCCCGGCCCTACCAGAGGCAGGCGCTGGAAGCGTGGCAGGCCGCCGGCCACCGGGGTGTAGTGGTACTGCCCACCGGCGCGGGCAAGACGCTGGTGGCCCTTATGGCGCTGGCCTCGCTCAATACCACCACCCTTGTGTGCGTG
>DAOTTC010000035.1:0-2932 GCA_034437815.1 Chloroflexia bacterium
GTTCTTCTGGCTGGTCTCCACAGGCCCGTATTTCTGGGCTATGGCGAAGGCCACGCGGAAGGCCTGTTCGAGGGCTTCCGGCCCGCCCACCTCGGCGATGTGCAGTTCGCGCATGGCGAAGCGGTTGGCCGGGGGCCGCTCGAACTTGAGGCCGGTGGCCTGCGCTATCTCGGCGATCATCTTATCCCCTTCAGGGTCCGAGTTGAACGCCACCTCCAGCGCGCCCCATGGCGCTCCATCGTACAGTTTACTCACGCGTATGTTCATCTCGATACCCCTCAAAAACGCGCTCAAACGCCCAGATAGGGCAGGGGCTTTTCGCCGATGTACATGAGCACGCTCTTCACTTCGGTGTACAGGTCGAGGGCTTCCATGCCCATCTCGCGCCCGAAACCCGACTGCTTGTAGCCGCCGAAGGGCAGGCCGGGGAAGGCGGTATATGGCGTATTGATGGTGACCACGCCCGACCTGATGGCCCCGGCCACGCGGTGCGCCCGGCCCACATCTCTGGTCCAGACGGTGCCTGCAAGGCCGTACACCACGTCGTTGGCAAGCTGTACGGCCTCGGCCTCGGTGGAGAAGGGCATGATGACCACCACCGGCCCGAATATCTCCTCCTGAGCCACGCGCGCCCTGTTGGACACGCCCGCCAGCACCGTGGGCAGATAGAAGTTGCCCCTGTCGAGGCCGTCGCCGGTGGCCCGCTGGCCGCCCGCCAGCACCTGCGCGCCCTCATCCCTGCCCAGCCGGACGTAGCGGTCCACCTTCTCAAGTTGCTGGGGGGATATGAGCGCGCCTATGTGGGTGGCGGGGTCCATCGGGTCGCCCACCTTGAGGCGCGAGGCCCGGTCCACGAACTGCTCGACGAAGCGGTCGTACACGCTCTGCTGGACGAACAGGCGCGAGCGTGCCTCACATGACTGGCCGGCGCTGTAGTATATGGCGAACAACGAGCCGGCCACCGCATGGTCCAGATCGGCGTCCTCGAACACGATGTTGGGCGACTTGCCGCCAAGCTCCAGCGACACGCGCTTGAGGGTGGCCGCGGCCCGGCGCATGATGTCACGGCCCGTGTCGGTCTCGCCGGTGAAGGCCACCTTGTCCACGCCCGGGTGCTCCACAAGATAGGTGCCCGCCTCACTGCCGGGGCCGGTGATCACGTTGACCACGCCCGCCGGTATGCCTGCCTGCATGCATATTTCGCCCAGCATAAGGGCGGTGAGGGGTGTGGCGCTGGCGGGCTTGAGCACCACCGTACAGCCCGCGGCCAGCGATGGGGCCAGCTTCCACGCGGCCATCATCACCGGGTAATTCCACGGCACGATGAGCGCGCACACCCCCACCGGCTCGCGCACGGTGTAGTTCAAAAAGTTGTTGGGCACGGGTATGGTCTTGCCGGTGATTTTGGTGGCCGCGCCCGCGAAGAACTCGAAGTCCTCGATGGCCTGATTAAGCTCGGCCCTTGCCTGCGATATGGCTTTGCCGTTGTTAGCCACCTCCACGCGCAGTATCTCATCGAAGCGCTCGCGCATTATCTGGGCCACTCTGTACAGCATGGCCCCCCGGCGGGCCGCACCCATGCGTATCCATTTGCCGCCGTCGAAGGCCGCTCTGGCCGCGGCCACGGCCCGGTCCACGTCCTCGCGCCCGGCTCTGGGCACGCTTGCCAGCTTCTGGTTGGTGGCCGGGTTGATCACATCCAGCGTCTCGCCCGATGCGGCATCCACCCATTCGCCGTTGATGAGCATCTGCCAGCTGGCCTTTATGTCGGTGGGCTGTGTGGTGGTTGCTGTATCTGCCATGTGCGTCACACTCCTTCGTGTATCCGTTATTTGCCTTTCAGTTCAATTATACGCCATGACCACGCACCCATGTCTATTCCCGCGGACAGGTCCACGTCCGTGCCGTCCAGCAGGTCTCTGCCCTGACGGGGCAGGGGGTCGAGGCCGAGGGTAACGTGGGCGGGGTCTGGCCCGAAGTGGATCAGCACCAGCACCTGCTGGCTGTCGGCCCGGCGCAGGAAGGCGGTGGTATGCGGGTCACTGCTCTTTGCGTCGGCCATGTCGCCGTGGCGCAGGGCGGGGTTGGAGTTGCGCACGTTGAGCACCCGCTTGAACAGATCGCGCAGTTGCGAACTGCCCGCCTGCCACGCTATCTTATCCGGCTCGAACAGCGACAGCGTGGTGGTGATGCCCACCTCCTGTCCGTTCTGGATGAAGGGGATGTCGTCGGTGGTCAGCAGGTACACGCTGGCGGCTTGAAGGGCCTGCGGGGGCGCGAGCTGGAACATGTACGCCGCCCGCCGCTGGTCGTGGTTCTCATAGAAGCGGGTCCTGAGCACGTCGGGGCGGTACCTCTGGCGCTCAAGCAGTGGGATGCGTGCCAGCAGGCCCGGCTTCCTCTGCAAGAAGGCATCGGGCAGGGTGCGGTAGGTCTGCTGGTCATAGGTGGCGTCGAACGCCTGCAACAAGTAGTCGTCGTCGTTTTCGGACAGCAGGAATATGTCGGGCTTGAGCTTCTTCATCTCGGCGCGCCACTGCCGCCAGAACTCGATGGGCACGCCCAGCGTGTGATCGCACCGAAAGCCATCCACGCCCACGTTCCGCACGTAGTGCGTGGTCATGGTGATCATATAGGTCACCAGCCCCGGCTGGCTGTAATCGAGCTTGATTACGTCGGTCCATTCGGGGTTGGGCAGTTGGAACGAGCCGTCGGGGTTGCGCTTGAACCAGTCGGGGTGCTGTGCGGCCAGCACGCTGTCCCACGCCGTGTGGTTGGCTACGAAGTCCATGATGACGCGCATGCCCAGCCTGTGGGCGGTGTCCACGAACGACTTGAGGTCGGCCTCGGTGCCCAGCGCGGGGTCCACCTGCATGTAGTCGGCCACGCTGTACGGACTGCCCAGCGTGCCCTTGCGCTTCTCCTTGCCGAT
>DAOTTC010000036.1:0-8582 GCA_034437815.1 Chloroflexia bacterium
CAACAACTGACAGACCGCATCCGTGACTACTTCGGCTCTGATCATCATGAGTACCTTAGACAGAATGTTTCATGAATATGCACTAGGAAGGTTACTTCGATTGGATTAGTCAAAAATCCTACTCAAGAGTAACCACAGAATAACCATGGTACTAGCCAAAAAAGGTCATAGTCTAAGCAAAGGAGGTCTGATATAATGAGCGACGTAAAGCCCGCCGACGCGACACCACAGAACCCGGAACCGATGGGCATTCTGGTCACGGGCGGGGCAGGCTATATCGGCAGCGTGGCAACCGAGCTATTGCTCAATGCAGGCCATCGTGTTGTGGTTTTCGACAACCTGATCAAGGGACACCGGGGTGCGGTTGACCCCCGCGCCCGCTTCGTCGAAGGCGATGTAGCCGACCTGCCGCTGGTAGAGAGCGCCCTGCGAGACAACGATATTGATGCGGTCATGCACTTCGCCGCCCACTCTCTGGTGGGCGAATCGATGGAAGACCCCATTAAGTACTTTGACAACAATGTGTCTGCGAGCATCACGCTGGTGGAGGCGATGTTGCGTGCGGGCGTAAAGATGATGGTCTTCTCGTCCACTGCGGCGGTTTACGGCATGCCTCAGAGCATACCGATCAAGGAGACCGACCCGACCGAACCGATCAACCCCTACGGCGAGTCCAAGCTGGTTTTCGAGCGGATGCTGCGGTGGTTCGACGAAATCCACGGGCTGAAGTACGTGTCGCTACGGTATTTCAACGCGGCTGGGGCATCTGAAAAGTTCGGGGAGATACACGACCCTGAGACCCATCTGATACCGCTGACCTTGCAGGTGGCATTGGGGCAGAGGCCTTTTGTGCAAATATATGGGGACGACTATCCGACGCCCGACGGCACGCCTATACGCGATTACATACACGTGATAGACCTGTCGCAGGCGCACATTCTGGCCCTGAATTGGTTGGCGCAAGGCGGCGAGAGCAGGATATTCAATCTGGGCAACGGGGAGGGCTTTTCGGTCAGGCAGGTGATCGAGGTAGCCCGGCAGGTAACCGGTCACCCCATACCGGCGCAAGTAGGCCCTCGCAGGCCGGGGGACCCGCCGGTGCTGGTAGCTTCGTCGGAGGAGATAGTCAGGCAGCTCGGCTGGAAGCCGAGGTACCCCGCTCTAGCAGACATCGTTCGCAGTGCATGGGACTGGTACCAACGCCACCCGATGGGATACACCCAATAACCAAGGTTCGTGAAGCAGGAGTTCTTCAATGGCTGAAGCGGTATCGTTCGCAGAGAGGTTTGGCCGGGAACCGACCGTGCTGGTGCGGTCGCCGGGCAGGGTGAACATAATCGGTGAGCACACCGACTACAATCAGGGCTACGTGCTGCCTGCGGCGATAGACCGCTATAACAAGTTGGCGGCTGCACCGCGCACCGACAGGATGCTCAACGTGTATTCGGAAGCAATTGACGAGAGGGTGGAGATAGATCTGGGTGGGCATCTGGGTCTGCTGGGCGAGACATCGCACTGGGGGAACTACTTACGTGGAGTGGTATGGTGGCTGCGCGAGCACGGCTACACAGTGGTGGGAGCCGACGTGCTGGTGTGGGGTGACCTGCCCGTGGGTGCGGGGCTTGGCTCGTCGGCGTCCCTGCTCATGGGCATGATGGCTACGTTGACTGCGCTGGTCAGCCACGAGATACCCCGGCGGCAGATGGCGCAAGCCTGCCAGAACATCGAAAACGACTTCATAGGTGTGCCCACTGGCATCATGGACCCGCTGGTTACAGGGCTGGCTCAACCCAAATCGGCCCTGCTGATAGATTGCCGGTCTCTGGACACCATACCGGTGCCCTTCAACCCCGCCAGCCACGGCCTTTCCATGGTGATAGTGGACAGCGGCATCCGGCGAGACATCGCCGATTCTGAATACGCCCGACGTCGAAGAGAATGTGAGGAGGCGCTGGGCGCACTGCGGGTGATCACCTATGATCTGCAGTTGCAGTCGCTGCGCGATGTGACCCCCGAGATGCTCAGCCAGCACGGGCGCAAGCTCTACCCTACGCTGTACAAGCGCGCACATCACGTGGTTACAGAAAACCAGCGGGTGTTGCAGGCGGTGGATGCGCTCAAGTCCGAGGATTTCGAGCGGCTGGGACAATTGATGAACCAGTCTCATGAAAGCCTGCGCACTGATTTCGAGGTGAGCAACGCTTTCATAGACCGGCTCGTAGAGCTTGCCCAGCAACAGGAAGGGGTGCTCGGTGCGCGCCTGACGGGCGGGGGCTTCGGGGGTTGCACGGTGAACCTTATAAGGAACCAAGCCATGCGCGACTTCAGCCGCAACGTAGTTCGCCGCTATACGGAAGAAACCTCTATTCAGGCCGTGCCTTATGTGGTGCGACCGGTGGGTGGGTTGGAGGTCGAACGGTTATAACGGGCATAACGTAATCAGCGTTATACCAATGGCAATGAGGGCATGGAGAGCCGTGCCCTCATTGCCATTAAAGGACAGGACTGCGGCTTCACCGGGGTGGGCAGGGTTACGCGCTCACCATGGGCGGGCACAAAGCGAGGCCTCGATGCGGGCGGGGCGCCTGCGCGCCCTACACTTGGCACGCGCGCATTTATACTTCCACTTCGGCCACGGGCATGTTCAGCAGCCCTTCCATGGCGTGGAACTCGTACATGCGCATGAGGGCGCGGTCTTCGGGGCTCATGTGCTGGTAGAGCGCCTCGGTCAGGCCCTTGCGTATCTCCGGGGGGAAGAGCTTGGCGAACTTGTTGTTCTCGATAGCGATGAACAGTTTGTACAGGTCGAGCAGGGCAGTCGCGTCAATGGGCAGGTCCTGATCTGTAAGGCGTATCTTGCCCACGTGCATGCGCACCTTCAGCCTATTCTCGCGTGCGAACCGATTGAGCTCGTACTCGAACTCCATAGCCTTGCGAGAGTAGCCGTACATGACCAGTTTGATGTAGATGGCCTCCACGGTGTAGCGGAACAGCTCGATAACGCGCTGTTTGTTGGGCGGCACCGGCTCGATCAACCCCAACTGGGTGAGGCCGTGCAACAGCTTAGCCGTGTCGAACTGAGTGCGCTGACGCTTGCGGGCAATGGTGGCTACGTCGCTCACCCCGTCCACGAGCATGAGCACCTCGCGAGCCTCGTCGGACAGCGGGCCGGTCACCGGGCGGGGCAATCTGCGGAAGGCCATGAGCACAGACGGGATCACCGGCGAGATGCTTATCCACTCGTCCACCCGTCGGGTGCCCTCTATAATCAACTTCTCGGCGCTAACCGATACGGGGATGCCGTCGGTTTTCACCAGCACGTCACCCTGAAAGGTGAAGCGGCAATTGCGCCACAGGAACAGCGTGTAAATGGTTTCCTCGAGCATCTGCTCCTCACACCACGCCAGCTCTTCGGGTGTGACCAGCCTGTACTTCAAGAGTATCTGGCCGGGGTCGAGCGCTGGCAGGTCGGGGTGGGGGGCTTGGCTGTGGTAATTGTCCCCGTAGTCCGATGGGGAGAAATGCTCGAAATCCTCAAAATCGTCCAAGTGCGGATTGGTAGAAGGCACGTTGGTGACCGGCCCAGCTGGTTGAGGGCGCCGCGCCTTGCGTATACTGCCGTTGCCGGTGGAGCGAGCGGGCGTTGCCGCCACGACCGGCTCCGAATCGGGTTCTTCATGCCTCGATTCTTCGCGCACGCCCAGCAGTTTCTTCCAGTTGGGGCCGAGCGTCTTCTCCAGTTTGTGGGGTGTGAGGCGGCCCGACTGGATCAGCAACTCCACTACGCTTGGCAGGCGGGTAGCGGCTGCTATGTAGGTGATGCGGCCCTGCTCATAGCAGATGGTGCGGGTGTTCCACCCCTGAATCAGGGTGAGAGTGCCCGTCTTCTGGGTGAAGGACAAGGTCTGCAACAGGTCGGACAGCGTGAAACAACCTATCCGGCCTTGCAGGTCGAACTCTTCTTTTTCCTGTGTATCCATAAGCGAGCACAGCCCGTAGTAGCGCGTGGTTGGTTACGGTGGCGGTGCCACGACGACAGCGTGCAGCAGGTTACACCTGCGAGGGCACGGATGCACCGGCACTGTGGTTCCCTCCCAGAGCAAGGACTCCCCGCCTTTATCGTACCACCCTGAGGAGGTGCAGGGAACGGGAAAAAGGTACTATGCGCCCAGCCGGTGATGGGGCTAAATAGTAATAGGAAAGCGTGGGTGCCCTGCCGACTTGTTGTAGCGGCGTTCAATCCCTCGCGGGCATTTGCACTATGAGCGCGGCAGGGAAATCAGCGGCACACACTTTGCATATATAATGCTCCGACAGTGCTCCAACTAAAATAAATAAGAGAAAGGCCACCGCGAAATGAAACCCCGGGCTATCTTCGAATTATTGAGGGATGCTTTCAAAGATTGGGGCGAGGACAAAGCCGCCCGACTGGGCGCGGCCCTTGCCTATTACACCATCTTCTCCATCGGCCCCCTGTTGGTATTGATCATCGCCATAGCCGGCAAGGTGTTCGGGGAAGAGGCAGCGCGCGGGCAGATAGTGGGCACCATAGGCAGTGTGGTGGGTTCGGATGCCGCGGCGTTCATTCAGGAGATGGTCAAAACCGCCGGCGAGCCTGCTTCCAGCACCATCGCCGGCATAGTGGGCACGGTCACGCTGTTGCTGGGGGCGGCGGGGTTCTTCGGCCAGCTCAAGGACGCCCTCAACACCATCTGGGAAGTGCAGCCCAAGCCGGGGCTGGGCATCATGGGCTTCGTAAAGCGCAATCTGCTCACCTTCGCGATGGTGGCAGCATCGGGCTTTCTCCTGCTTGTATCACTGGTGATCAACGCGGCGCTGGCGGCACTGGGCGATTTTCTGGAGGCGCGGCTGTTGGTCAATGCCTTTGTGTGGCAAGTGGTCAACTACGCAGCCACCTTTGGGGTCATCACATTGGTGTTCGCCATGATCTACAAAGTGCTGCCCGACGTAAAAATTCCGTGGCGCAATGTATGGGTGGGTGCGCTGATTACGGCGATGTTGTTCGTGCTCGGCCAAGTGGCTCTGGGCTTCTACTTCGGGCTGAGCAACCCGGGCACAGCTTTCGGGGCGGCGGGGTCGCTGGTGGTGGTGTTGGTGTGGATTTACTATTCTGCACAGATCCTGTTCTTCGGAGCTGAGGTTACTCAGGTGTACTCGTACCGGTATGGGGCGCCCGTGCGCCCTGACGAGCACGCCGAGTGGGTCAGCCAAGAGATGCTCGCGAAGCAGGGCATCAAAACTTCGAAGGTTGCCCGTCACGGCCTTCCAGAGCAGGCGGCTGCCGGGGCAGGGAAGTCGCCGTGGTTCAAACACTTGGGGGCGGTCGAAACATCCTAACAATCGAGAAGGCTATCCGGTGTAGGTGCAGGGAAGGGATTTTGTAACAGGCATCTGGTCTAACACGTTCATAGAACAATGGCAGGTGGTGGCTATGTCCGATCACAGCGTATTCGATAGGATCGAGGTGGTACAGGGCGACATCACTCAACAAAGAGTAGACGCTATAGTGAACGCGGCCAACAACACGCTGCTCGGTGGGGGCGGAGTGGATGGAGCTATCCATCGGGCCGCAGGGCCACAACTGCTGGAAGAGTGCCGCAAGATCGGCGGTTGCCCCACGGGCGAGGCCCGCATCACCCACGGCTACAACCTGCCCGCCAAGTGGGTGATCCACACCGTTGGACCCGTGTGGCGTGGGGGCGACTATGATGAGGACCAACTGCTCGCGAGCTGCTATCGCAACAGTCTGGCGTTGGCCGAACAGTATGACATTAAGACCATCGCCTTCCCATCTATCAGCACAGGCGCTTATGGCTTCCCGGTAGAGCGTGCGGCCCGCATTGCCCTGCGCCAGATCGCCGACCACCTCTCCACCGGCAGCACAATCGAGCGGGTGATAATGGTGTGCTTCGGAGACAGGGCCTATCAGGCATATGCTTCCGCGCTGGACGAGTTAAAGCGGGCGCGGTGGGGACAATGACAGAAGGCAAGGCACAGCCCCTGCCGTTCCTGCCTGCCAGAAAGAACCGGCTAGTGTACAGCATAGCGGGCAGGGTGCTGGTGATACCACAGCTAAAAAGAGCGTTCGGTGGCGTGTATGTACGCGTCGAGAGGCCTGCTCTGCAACTACGCCGCCCGGCGCCGTGCCCGGTGATAGTGTGCGCCACGCACTCCGGCTGGTGGGATGGGCACATGGCTTACATCATCAACGAGCGGGTGTTCCATCACGATGGCTACATGATGATGGACAATGTGTTCCTAAAACGGCTGTGGTTCTTCACCTATACAGGTATATTCGGCATAGACCGCGACGACCCGCGCAAAATCATGGCATCCATGCGATACATTACCCACCTGCTTCAAGAGCAGCCTAACCGCGCACTGTGGGTGTTCCCACAGGGTACCATGCGCCACCCGGATGCCCGCCCCATCGCCATCTACGGGGGTGCGGCCGGCGTGGCCCGCAGGCTGGGCAGGTGTGTGTTGGTGCCTGTGGCCCTGCGCTACGACTTCTTCATGGAGCAGTATCCTGTGGCCTGCGCCTGCATCGGCTCGCCGATTATGGTGGATATGCGGTCTGAGCCGGTGACTACCAGAGGGCTTACGGCCCGCATTGCAGAGGCCATGACCCGCACAGCCGATCGGTTGCGGGAGGATGTGGTAGCCTACGACCTTCGGAGGTATCGTCGCATACTATCGGGCCGGCGTTCGATAGACAAAGCGTTGGCCGATGTGCTAGACGCGTTGAGCAGGATGGTGTGCAGATAAAGCCACAGCGCCCCTATCGGTACTACGTCGGGACCACGCCTGTGGGACGCTTCTCAAGCAAGACCGCCACTCGGTCAACGAGATATCCGTCAGCACTCTAGCTCAAAGCGTGACCAAGAGTCACCGTGGGGGCAGGCCTCGTGCCGCCCCCACTCTGTTCGGTCCTCCCCGGCAAAGCCGGGCTGAAGCCCTGTTCTAGTGACAGCCACAGCCCCGGGCCGTTGCCGAATCCGAGCCGGTGTCGAACGAATGGCCGCAGCCGCAGGTGCGAACGGCATTGGGGTTTAGGATGCGAAAGCCGCCGCCCAGAAGGTTGTCTTCGTAGTCAATCTGCGAGCCTGCAATATACTGAGCGCTCATCTCGTCTACATACAGCTTGATGCCGTTGACGTCGAGGGTGATGTCATCATCGGCGGGCTGGTCTTCGAAGGCCATGCCATAGGACATGCCAGAGCAGCCGCCGGGGTAAACGAACACGCGCAGGCCTAGATCGGGGCTTGCCCCTTCCTGCTGGCCGATGAGCTCTTTAAGCTGTGCGGCGGCAGCATCACTTATGCTGATAAGCTCGACATCTTGTGCGTTGGCCTTATTCGTGTCAATAGCCATGTCTGTATATCTCCTTATCTGATGGCAGCTATAAACGCTCGGTTCTGAATTCATTCTACCAGATGGACCGATGGAACGCAAGACTGATATCGGCGGTGATTACCCACATCTTCTACCCTTGTAATCGCCCTCCCCGGCCCCTTTCTACTTGTGGGAGAGGGGGTAAGGGGTGAGAGTCGCCATCGGGCGCATATGGTGATCGCCAATGTCATTGGCAAAGGTCATGCCGGGGTGCCCGTCGTGGATAGTTGTGGGTATCAGTGGCATATCTCTTGCTTTATTCTAACCCGCCTGTCCAAATTAACGATATGCTTGGTCCGTGCCCCTATAAGGAGCTTGTCAGGAGAACGACTATGAAAACTACATATCCGTGGAACATTCGCGCCCGCAATTCGATTACCATTGGTGACCTGTGTGAAGCCCTGTCGGATGGGGTGCTGCCGGCCCGTATTGAAGATGGCAACTATGTCTTTAGCAGGCGCGACTTACAGCGTTTCGCTGAGGGCCAGACGCTCAGACAATCCATTTCGGATCAGGCGGCGATTGAGCAACTGCTGCACAGCAGGTCAGTTTCTGGTGTTCCATTGCCCTTCGAAGTGACAGCTAATAACCAACCAATGGCGCTGGTTTGACGAAAACATGGGGTCCTGCAAAGCCGTCAGTTCAACAATGGGCCAATGGCGCCGGCATGAGCACTGCATGCAAGTCATGAGCTATGATGCTCATGCTATGATGCTCATGCCGGCAACAGCGCTTAGCTCGCCCCTACGCTAACCCTCTGCCCCTGATTTATCCCTCAATCTTTTTGCCCTGTGTTCTCTATGCCCTCTGTGCTGTGCCTGTGTGGCTCCCGCCCTATCTGGCACGGGCTATTTCTTCCACGGCAGAGGGGTTCTCCAGCGAGGAGATGTCGCCCATGGGTTCGCCGAGGAAGCAGGCACGGATCACGCGGCGCATGATCTTGGCGTTGCGGGTCTTGGGCAGGTCGTTCACGAACAGCACCTGTTTGGGGGCAAGGCTTTTGCCCAGCTGAGCCACGATGGCCTCGCTTATCTCGGTGCGCAGGGCGTCGGACGGCTCGTATCCGGGCTTGAGCACAGCAAACACCACCACAGCCTCGCCCTTGAGCGGGTCGGGCACGCCGATGGCCGCGGCCTCCCTGACGGCAGGGTGGCCCACCGCCGCCG
>DAOTTC010000037.1:0-28834 GCA_034437815.1 Chloroflexia bacterium
GCCGCCCTCCAGCAGGGTCTCCGGTATGAGGTCGTAGCCCACCATGCGGGCCACCTCTTCCACCAGATCGGCGGGCAGGGTCACATCATTGCGGTACGAGGGCACGTTCACCACCAGCGTGGCGTCTTTGCCCACCGCGTCGGCGTTGGCCGGTGCCTGCACGCCGAAGCCCAGCCGGGTGAGCAGTTCGGCTATTCTGGAGGGGGGCACGTGTATGCCCAGCAGGCGTTCCACCTCCGAGGCATAGAAGTAAATCTGCCGCGGCTTGAAGGGGCGCGGGTAAGCATCTACGTAACCGTGCGCTATGGTACCCCCGGCCAGCTCGTGCATGAGTTGCGCGGCACGCTTGAGGGCGGGCACGGTGAGGTTGGGGTCCACCCAGCGCTCGAACCGGTACGAGGCTTCGGAGGGCAGGCGGAACAGACGGGCGGTGCGGCGCACAGAGCGCGGGTCGAAGTGCGCCGACTCCAGCAGTACGCCGGTAGACGCGTCGCTTATCTCAGTATCTTCGCCACCCATCACTCCGGCCAGCGCCACAGGCCTTTCCGCGTCGGCTATGACCAGCATGTTGGGGTCGAGGGTGCGCTGTACGTGGTCCAGCGTGGTGATGACCTCGCCGGGGCGGGCGCGGCGCACGATAATCTTATGCCCACGCACCTTATCGTAGTCGAACGGGTGCAGGGGCTGGCCCATCTCCAGCATCACGTAGTTGGTGATGTCCACGATGTTGTTGATGGGGCGCATGCCGGCCATCCTGAGCCGCCTCTGCATCCATTGGGGCGACGATCCGATGCGCACGCCCTGAATGACCGCGCCCGAATAGCGAGGGCACAGGTCGGGGTCCCATATGTCCACCGACAGCAGGTCCTCAACCGGTGGGCCGGAGTCCTCCCATTTTGTGGGTGGGTAGCGCACCTCGCCGCCGAACAGGGCGGCTATCTCGCGGGCCAGCCCCACCATGCTGAGGATGCGCCCGTTGTTTGGGGTGACATCTATCTCCAGTATGGTGTCGCCCAGCACCTCGCGGGCGGGCAGGCCGATGGGCGTGGAGGGGTCCAGCACGATGATGCCTTCGTGCTCATCCGACAGGCCCAGCTCGGCCTCGGACATGACCATGCCCTCGGTCTGCACGCCGCGTATACGGGCAGGCTTGAGGGTGGCCCACTTCGGCGGGTCGCTGTGCTGGTCGAGGTAGCGACAGCCCACCAACCCCAGCACCACCTTATCACCCTCGCGGATGTTGGGCGCACCGGTCACCACCGTGATGTCGCGGCCCTCGCCATAGGTAACTGTGGCGAGCAGAAGGCGGTCGGCGTTAGGGTGCTTCTGGAGGCGCACCACCTGCCCTGTATAGATATTGTCCCACTCATCGCCAATGGTGGTGACGTGCTCCACCTCGATGCCCGCCAGCGTGAGGCGGCGGGCCAACTCGTCCACCGGCACGTTGATATCAACGTACTCTTTCAACCACGACAGTGGCGCTCGCATAGGCATCGTGTATCGTCCTCCGTTACCTGTACTGCTGCACCACAGAGGCATATGGAGCACAGATGCGGATATCGTATGTACTTTTAATGCGCTCTGTGTCTCTTTGTCCCCTGTGGTTGATTTCTTTCAGAACTGTTGCAGGAAGCGCAGGTCGTTGCCATAGAACAGGCGGATGTCGTCAATGGCGTGGCGGAGCATGGCAATGCGCTCCAGCCCCATGCCAAAGGCGAATCCGCTGTATTCATCGGGGTCAATGCCGCCGTTGACCAGCACCTGCGGGTGCACCATGCCCGCGCCCAGAATCTCCAGCCAGCCGGTGTGCTTGCAGGCGCGACAGCCCTTGCCCCCGCACACAATGCAGTCAATTGCCAGATCCACGCCCGGTTCCACGTAGGGGAAGTAATCACAGCGGAAGCGCACCCTGCGCTCGGCCCCGAAGATGGCGCGGGCGAAGGCAGCCAGCGTGCCCTTCAGGTCGGCCAGCGTGACCTTCTTATCCACGGCAAGGCCCTCGATCTGGGTGAAATAGGCTTCGTGGGCGGCATCAGTGGCCTCCGAGCGGTAGGTCTTGCCGGGCACGATGACCCTGATAGGCGGGGGTATGCGGCGCATGACCCTTATCTGGTTGGGCGATGTGTGGGTGCGCAGTACCACCGGCGGCAGTTCGTCCATGCCAGCATCGGGCGGGCGCAGGCCCAGCAAGCGGTCGTCCACGTAGAAGGTGTCCTGCATGGAGCGGGCCGGATGTTCAGGCGGGATGTTGAGTAGTTGGAAGTTGTACTCGTCGAGCTCCACATCTGGCCCCTCGTACACCTGAAAGCCCATGCCCCGGAAGGCGTGCACAATATCGCGCATGGTCTGGGTGATGATGTGCAGGTGGCCGGCGTGGGTGGGCCTGCCGGGTGCGGTCACGTCCACGGCCTCGGCGCGCAGGCGCTGTGCCTCCTCGCGGGCGGTGATGCGCTGTTGGGCCTGCACGTAGGCCTCTTCCAGCTCGGCCTTGACGGTGTTCACCGCCTGCCCGGCAGTGGCACGCTCTTCGGGGGGCAGAGAGCCGACCCCGCGGAACAGCGCGGTCAACTGGCCTTTCTTGCCCAGATACCGGCGGTTCCACTCCTCGAGGGCCGCACCGTCGTTCACCTGCGCCAGCGCTTCCAGCGCCTCCTTCCTCGATGCTTGTATCTGCTCTTGCAGTGCAGGCATAGCTCCCCTCCGTCTGTCATCAGTCATCAGTCGTCAGTGGTTAGAATTGACCCCCAAGACGTCACAGGCACCGGGGCTGCCAGTAGACACCCAGTAGACACCAAGGGAAGAAAAATGATAGTACAGCACCATTCCTCTGTGCCCTCTGTACTCTCCATGCCTCTGTGGTTCCTCATGTTTTCCATCCCGACCCGTATAACATAAAAGCCGCGCCTGTCAGGGACGAGGCGCGGCCACGTGGTACCACCCTGTTTCCGGTCCGCCTGCCCTCGCAAATGGAAGAGGGAGCGAACCGCTCTATGCCCGATAACGGGGGCCACCGGAGCAGACTACTTGGCCCGATTCCTGTGCGTTGCGGCAGGGATAGGGGCAGGGTGCGGGCCGTTCACCTGTCGGCTCAGGAGTGAACTTCGGTCGGGGCGTGCGGGGCAGGCTCTCAATCTGCGGCCTTGCCCTCCCTGTGCGCCGTATCCCGGCTTACTCTCTCCGTCGTCGCCTGTGGGATTGTGAAAATATGTCTGGTCTATTAGTAACCGAAATCCAAGAACTTGTCAAGGGCAAGACCCTGACATGGTTCCACCAAGCAGCAGGGGCCAAACTCCACCGATCAAGTAAAAAGCCGGGGGACATTTATACCCCGCACCCCCGGACAAATAGCTTGAACCCCCTGTCAACCCCTCGTTCCCCATCGGTACTGACTGACTGCGTGACGTGGTACGCATCATGCTCAAGCATATCACGAGAGCGTTGGCGCGAGCGCGAGCGCGTGCGCGTGATGGAGTGCCGCTCGTGCCCGCCCGCCGTACAACCGATGAACCAATGTGCATGCACGTTTCAGGAGGATTGGTGATGGCACTGGATGAGAACGAGGCCCGCCAGCAACCCGTGGACCGCGTAGCAGACGAAGACCCCAGATCCGATGCCGAAGAAGCCGCCGGGCTTGGCGCGGGAGGTATAGCGGCCGGCGGGGTAATGGGCGCAACCGCCGCGGGTGCCGGCACCAGTATGCCGGGCACACTGGGTGCGGCAGTGGTCGGAGGCATGGCCGCTCGTGACCTGATGAACGAAGAGACCTCGAGCGACCAGTATATGAGCACGTGGGAGACCAACCGGGCCGACTCGCCCGACACGCTGGCAGGCGGTGGACGCACGGGCGCGGGCAGAGAACCCATTGATAGGGACCCCATAGACGCCGACCCGGGCGACGCGCGTTAGCCGATGGAAGGCCGCAGGTTGTGGGTGGCTCGCTCACCCCACATCCCCAGCCGCTTTGCTCGTGTTGAGGTCAGCGCAACCACGACAGGTCTGCCCTGCCCGTCAGGCTCCACACGGCCCTGACATCCGTGGCCACCGACGCCCTGATGGTGGTGCCGTCGAGCGACACGGCGCGAAGCTCAAGACCGGTGTCCACATACACAAGCACCCTGCCGTCCGGAGGGAGGGCTATCACCGGCACCGTCTCATATGGCAGGGCGGCGGTAGCTATCAGTTGGGGCGCACTCAGTTCGCCTTCCTGCCCTATGCGCGCCGAGTACACGCGCTGTGCAGAGCCCCGGTTGATGCCGTCGGGGTTGTACACGCTGGCGATCAGGTAGTCGTTGCGCGGTGCAAACTGCACTCTTGCCAGCTGGTCGGGATAGGCCGGCAGGCGCGTGCGTGTCCATAAAGTAGAGGTGATGCCGCCCGCGCCCCCGAATATCTCCAACTTGGCCGCACCACCCTCCTGCCTGCGCGAGCCCACATACAACCCATCATACGAGAAACCCGACACGTCGCGGCGGTTAGCACTTCCGGGGCGGGAAGGCTCGGTATACGCCGCGGTCAGGTGATAGGTGTCCGTCGGTCGGCGGTCTGGCGGATACGTCAGTGGATCGTTGAGCGTGTAGATGCTGAGGCTCTCGACGGTGTCCTCGATTCGGCTCACTGCCAAGCGTACCTGTGCGCCGGTTGCCGGCAGGAAGGATGCCGTGAGCCGTCGGTTGACCTGAATGCCCCGCCATACCAGCCTGTCTATGACTGTGGCGTGGGCCTGCACGTCATCTAAATTCACCACCCATATGGTGCGCGTGATGTCTGCGCTGTCGCCGTTGTACTGGCTCGCGTACAACAGCCAGCGCCCGTCATGGCTTACCGATGCACGGTACACATCTCCCTGTAACCGATGCAACTGCTTAAGGGGCCTGCCCCAAGCGTCGGCCAGATACAGCACCGTTTCGCGGGCCGCATCGCGTGGCTCGCCCACCGCCTCGGCGATGACCACGCGGGACCTCCGCGGGTCAAACGCCACCACCCGCCTGCCCCCCGCCGTATCGGACACCCGCACGGACCGGCCCGTTCGCCAGTCGTAATAGAACACTTCCTGCTCAAAAGACCCGGAGCCTGAGATGCGCGTATGCCACCACAACCCCTGCTGTGCAAACACGCCCGCGCCGTCATGGTGAAGGCCCCGCAGCACTTGGCTGTCTCGTATTGTCCAGTCTGGCCCCAGTTCCACCAGTGCGAGCACCCGCCCGCTACCGTCCGCATCGGATGACCCCGCGCCGGCTGTGTGAGGGATGCATAGCTCCTCGTGGTGGTCAGAGCGGTCGTACACCAGCTTGGTGCCGCCAAGGGTCGAGATGGCCCGCAGTCTGCTCTGCCGGTCGCTGCCGGGGAGGTGGTGCGACCGGCCCGAAAGATCGCGCACGTACAGGCCGGGCGAAGCACCACGCACCACCAGATAAGCGATGCCCGCCAGCCCTTGTCGCAGAGCGATGGTGCGGGCGCGGGCTGCCAGCGCCGCGCTATCACGGAAGTCGGGCTGGATGCCCTGTAACCGGTTGAGCCAAGCCAGCGCATCCGGCCAACGCTCCTCGCCCAGAGCCTGCACTGCCTGACTGTACAGGTGATCGCGCTCCGCTATCTTGTCCAGTGCCTCCCGCCTTCTGGCCCCGGCATCCCGGTGGCTTTCGGCCCGCCCAAACGCCGAGGCCGCCCGGTCCCAATCCTTGCTCGCGGCGGCGGCCAATCCCTCGTAGTAAGCCTCTGCACGCGTCGTGACCCTGCTCCAGTCGAACAGCGCATAGCCTATGACCACCGCCACCAGCACCAGCCCGGTCCATGTCTCCCATCGTGCCATGGTATGTACAGAAACGCATGAGCTTGCGGCTGAAGTCCGAGTGGGGGTGAGGTTGCGCGTACTTTGCCCGTGGGCACCCACTGCTTCCTCCCCGTCTGCATAATCGGACAAGCCATCGGAGAGGTTGGCCCCCTCGGGCGCGTCTTCGAGCGGCCTGCCGCAGACGATGCAAAACACGGCAAACGAGAAGTTGCGTGTTCCGCAACGGGCGCAAACAATCATGCGGTCAGGAGAGTCATCGTCGGTCATGCACTCCCCCCAACTCTGCATAAGGCCGACTATTGGGTGACCAGCAAATAGCCGGGGTCCATCATCAACATGCCGCAATTGATCTGATATATGCCGGATTCTGGCGGCGTGAATTCCATCGGCACGACCTGCCCCGGACTAGCTACGGCGGACACCCCGAGCACGCGGAGGGTTACGAGGCGGCCTCAGCCGGGGTCGCGTCCTTTAGTGCCCAGATTGAAATGTACCGGTACCCCCGCTTTCACTCTGATGATTTTGGGTTCATAGCTCATAGTATCGCCGTTCACCAGCAGGTCCAGCGTCTGCTTGCCATCCGCTCCGATGGGTACCGTCACCGCCTGCGCTTCCAGACTGCGCACGAACTCAGCAGGCAGATTGTGCGGGTTGCTGGCATATCCGGGGATGGAGTTGACCGAGTTGCCGCCGCCTTGTCCAGCCTGACCGGAAGGTCTGCTTTGTGCGCCGCCCGCCACGCTCTGCCCCATCAGCCACCACACGATGAGCAGGACGATGATGAGGACGGCGGCCAGCCCCCCTACCCATGATATGGGCGCTTCCCGCTCTTGCCCGACCCATCTCGGGTTGGTGGTATGTACCGGCGCTCTACGGTCTGCGGGCGGCTTATTTGCCGGTCTTCGGGCTGTCTGCATCTGTCTATGTGCGCTGTGGGTTTTGGTTTTGTGCGCTCCTGGCCTCGACACAGCCGCCGGCGTCGAAGCCTTAGCTTTGGCCGGGCCTGTGGATACGGGTGGCGATGGCTTGGGCGCGGGCACGGAGGTAGTAGCGGGTGCTGCGGCCTGAGATGCCACCGCGGTGCTCACCTGCTTGCGCTGGGGTGGTGGGCAGCAGTCGGCGCCCGCAGTCACACCCACGCCTGCTATAGGCTGATAGGCCCGGCTGTCCTGCAAACGCCGGTCGTACACGGCCCGCCGGTGCGGATTGGTGAGCGTGGCGAGGGCCTGTTCGGCGAGCCGTATGTCCTCACCCTCCACCTCGGCCAGCTTGGCGAGGTAGGCCTTGGCTATCTGCTCGGTGGTAGCATTGGGGGCCACGCCGAAGAAGGCATAGTAGTCTACAATAGGCACAGATGGTGAGGGGTCGTGCCACGCCGATTCGGCTTCTTCAGCTATGGCTCCGGTGAAGCGTGGGAGCAGACGGTGCAGAGCAGCGTGCTGTGGGCTGCTGTGCTCGATGAGCAGTATTAGACCCACCATGCCCGCCATGTAGATGAGGCCGAACAGCAGGGCGGTCCACAGGAGCGCCTCGCGGGGAAACACCAGCATTATGGCCAGCATAGCGCCCATCGAACCACCCATCACCCCGCCCATGGCCCCGTCCATCACGCCCATCAGGCCGCCCGCCCTCCCAAAGTAGGCTCCGTAAGAGAGGCCCAACAGCACGCCGAGCAGGTTGCCCCAGAACATGCTGTTGGTGGCGGCGGCGGCAGCATAGCCCAGCAGAAAGCCGTTGAGCATGCCCATGGTCATGCCGGCCATCATGCCGGTCATCTCGGTGTAGGCGTCGCGGAAGCGGCCAAGGTGCAGGCCCACCACGCCGCTCACCAGCAGTACCGCAAGGGCATATCCCACCCACAGCCACTGGTTCATCCCACTCTCCTATGAGAGGCAGGGTGCACAGGCATGTGCGTTAGGCACATATCCTAACCACACCACCCTGACCACACCACCCTGCCATTACACCTTTGCACCTTTACGTCATCACAAGCCTGCCATCTAGCCCGGATGCACACCAGTAACCGCTCTATGGCCGCGCACAGCCGCCATGCGCCCCGCGGGCGCGGTGTCTGGTTCGGGTAATGGCTCGCTAACATTGGGCGCAGGGCGTAAAGCTATCCTCAGCACTGTGTCCAGATCATCTACCGGGTGCAGTTGGAGCTGGCGGCGCACCTTCTGCGGTATCTCCACCAAGTCCTTTTCGTTCTCGCGGGGCAATATGAACGTGGAGATGCCTGCGCGGTGGGCGGCCAGCACCTTCTCCTTCAGCCCGCCTATGGGCAGTACCTTGCCGCGCAGGGTGATCTCGCCGGTCATGGCCACGTCCCGGCGCACTCTGCGACCTGTGAGGGCCGATACCAGCGCCGTGGCCATGGTCACGCCCGCCGATGGGCCGTCTTTGGGGATGGCGCCTGCGGGCACATGGATGTGAATGTCGGTCTTCTCGAACCGCGCAGGGTCTATGCCAAGCTGGCGGGCACGCGTGCGCGCATAGGACAGCGCGGCCTGCGCCGACTCTTTCATCACATCGCCCAGTTGGCCTGTGAGCAGCAGATTGCCCTTGCCCTCCATCACGGTCACTTCCACACTGATGATATCGCCGCCCATGGGCGTCCAGTACACACCGGTGGCCACGCCTACCTCATCCTGCTCTTCGGCCATGCCGTAAGAATAGCGGGGCGGGCCGAGGTACTGCTCCAGATTCTTCTCGTGGATGATGCGCGGCCTGATGGGCTTGCCACCACCGGCTCCGGCCTTGCCATCGCCGTTGGCGGCGGGGCCGGCGGTCTCCTGCCCGACTTGCGGGGTCACAGGCGCCATGTCGGACGGCCCTTCCTGATCGTCTCCGGCGTCCACCGACGCCGATCGGGCCACCACCGCCTCGCGCTCAAGAGCTTCCGTGTAGCCGGCGAGTGGCTTTGCCGACTGCTCGCCAGAAGACGCCCCGTCGGAAGAGGCTCCGCTTGCGGTGGGCACCGGCTCCTCTGTGCCATTTGTGCCCGGTTGCCGGCCCGCAGGCTGTAGGTCCTCGGTTTCGGGCATCACTTCGGCCACGCGCCTTGCCACCTTACGGCAGATCGCCCCTATCTCGCGCTCCAGATTGCGCACCCCCGCCTCGTGGGTATATTCACGGATCAAACGGCGTATGGCCCCGTCTTTGAAGTGGATATGGGCAGGGGTCAGGCCGTGCTCTTCGATCTGGCGCGGCACGAGGAACTGGCGGGCGATGTGATACTTCTCGTCCTCGATATAGCCGGGCAGCTCTATCACCTCCATGCGGTCCAGCAGGGCAGGTGGTATGGGATCGAGCAGGTTGGCAGTCAGGATGAACATCACCTTGGACAGGTTGTAAGGCACGTCCAGATAGTGGTCCGAGAAGGCGTAGTTCTGTTCGGGGTCGAGCACCTCGAGCAGGGCCGCCGCGGGGTCGCCGCGAAAGTCCATGCCCAGCTTATCAATCTCGTCCATCATGAACACGGGGTTGATGGTGCCCGCCACCTTCATAGTCTGGATGATGCGTCCGGGCAGTGCGCCGATGTAGGTGCGGCGGTGGCCGCGTATCTCGGCCTCGTCACGGATGCCGCCCAGTGACACGCGCACGAACCGCCTGCCCAGCGCCTCGGCGATAGAGCGGCCCAGCGAGGTCTTGCCCACCCCCGGTGGCCCTACGAAGCACAGTATGGGCGAGCGCATCTTGC
Source organism: Chloroflexia bacterium (assembly GCA_034437815.1). GTDB lineage: Bacteria > Chloroflexota > Chloroflexia > QHBQ01 > JADMIH01 > JADMIH01. The sequence goes on from DAOTTC010000037.1 coordinate 9,492, forward strand.
CCTGCGCCAGCTTGCGCACCGCCATATATTCCAGAATGCGCTCCTTCACACGGCTGAGACCATAATGGTTGGCGTCCAGCACTCTGGCGGCGGCTTTAATATCCAGATGGTCGGGGGTCTGCTGGGTCCACGGCAGGGCGATCAGCCAGTCAATATAGGTGCGGATCACCCCTACTTCGGGCATGCCCACCGGCATGGCCTGCATGCGTTCCAGTTCTTCGAGGGCCTTGGCCCGGACCTCGTCGGGCATACCCGACGCTTCAATGCGGGCACGCAGGTCGTTGGCCTCGCGGATGGTGGGGTCGTAGTCGCCCAGTTCGTGGGCGATGGCCTTCATCTGCTCGCGCAGGTAGAACTCGCGCTGGCTCCTGTCCACCTCGCTCTGCACCCGCGACTGAATGCGGTTCTCCAGATCCAGCACGTCCAACTCTTTGGCCAGCATCAGGCTGAGCACGCGCAGGCGCTCCACAGGATCCACGGTCTCCAACAACTGCTGGCGACTCTCTAGATCGAGGCTCAGGCTGGAGGCTATCAGATCGGCCAGCCAGCCGGGCTCGTCTACGTTCATGGCGGCCACGTAGGACTCCTCCGACAGGTGGCGTGATAGTTTGACCACCTTCTCGAACAGGGCCAACACCGCACGCATCAGCGCTTCGGTATCGGGTGTTTTTTCCACGGGGTCCTCGAAAGCCTCTACCTCCACTTTCAAGAATGGTTGAGTGCGCAGATAGCGGCGCACCTTGGCCCGGCGCTGGCCCTGCACCAGCAGAGAGATGGTGCCGTCGGGCATTTTGAGCGAACGCCCAATGACCAACTCCACGCCCATCTCGTATAGGTCGCTCGGCCTCACATCTTCCACTTCGGGGTCGCGCTGGGCCACGGCGAACACCACGCGGTCGCCGGACAGGGCCGATTCGATGGCTTTGATGGATTTGGCACGCCCCACGAACAGCGAGGTGACCATATGCGGGAAGATCACCATGTCGCGCAGGGGCAGAAGGGGCATACTGGCTATGGCGCGGGACGAATGCGCCCGCTCGGCCTCCGGTTTGCGGGTTCGCGCGCGCGGACCTGAGCGCGATGTGGGGCGGTTTGGCCGGTCACGGACGCCCTGTGAATCGCTCTCATCGGGGGTTTGCTCGTCCTGAAGCGTTTGTGCCCCACCACGGGTCGTCGCCTTCGACCGGCGACGGCGGGCCGCCTGCTCCGACGGGCCGGACACGTCCCCATCATCCTTGAATCCGGATGCGAGTGGGCTTTCGTCAAGCTCCGGCTCGCCTGCGTCACCGGCCACTTGATCCCAGCCGTTGCCCGTGGACGGCGCGTTCAGCAGGTTTTCAAAAGCAGCGTCTTTCGAGGCAGATTGTTTCTTTCTGGGCATGCGTTTCCTCGGCTAGTGTTACACTCAATTGTACGCTATTGCGGGCACCAATAGCAATAGCAACTGTTCGCCTGACATCTGACCATACCTATTGCATATTCATGTATGATGTTAGCTGGGAAGGAGGGGCAAAGCCCTCTCTCATTGCACCCAAAGTGCTAGAGGCGCATGATCGTGTACCCCTCCGCACTCGTTGTCACACATGGCGATATATTGCCAATGTACTTATGGTTGGATACAGATTGTTTGTTTATCGTAATTGGTACAACTTTATGTTATATTACCTAATACAGATGCTTGATCCACAGAGCCACATCCAATTGCAGCAGGATATTGCTCAGAACCTCTTGGCGAACCGTGCGCTTCTCGACCAACTGAGGGCTGAGATCAGGCCTTTGCGCAGTAATGTCAGGCGCATAATGCCGAGAACCAGCACCTCTATCTCGTTGGTGGGTACGGACGGCGGCAACAACAAGCTGCAGTTCGATCCCTTTATAGTGCAGTTGGTGCGCGTAGTTGACTCTAGCAACAACGAGTACTGCTTAGAGGCAATCACTCCGGCTACTAACTTGAGCGAGCTGAGCGCCAAGCAATTCAACGCCGATGGAACCCCGCGCACGGCCCTTGGGAAGATGATGGCCTACCTCGATGTGCGGCAACTGACGCAGCTCAGCCACATGATCCGGAGCAACGACGATGATCGGCCTATCAGTCTCAGCTGGGTGCAGGTCTACCGAGAGCTGGTCGAGTGGGCCATTCTCTTCTCTATAGTGAGAGAGAAGGACTTCGGCACCGATACGATCATCGTCTGCGACGGGCTGCTCCGGAGCAAGGTGTTCGCGAGGGACCTGTTCAAGAGATATCTGAAAGGCATAAGCGAAGGGATCGCACTTCATGCGCAGAGCCACCGACGCAAGATCTACTTGGTCGGCGTGGCGAAGCATAGCAAGGTGCTCGACCGCTACAGGCTGGCGATGGTGCTGGAGGATGTGCTCACCACAGACTACCCGGCCTACGTCGAGGTCCCACGCAACATAGAACAGAAGGCCTACGTGTGGAGCGAATACGCTCGCGGCAACGATTTGGAAACAGACGAGAGCGAGATCAACAAATTTGTAGGCGGCAAGATGTTCTTCGTCAAGTTCGGGAGTGGCAGGCGCGACCCGATCTGGCCCGTAGACATCTTCCTCGACCAAGTAAGTGAAGCGCCCACGGTCCTCGGCTGCATACTGGCCGATGCCATCAATGGCTTTCCCATACCGTTCTATCCACGCTGCCTGCAGAAAGCCCACGAGAATGCTGCCCTCGCAGACTTCGACTTCGACGTGCTTCAGGATGATATCTACGCCGGGTTGAGGGCTATGCTGGGCAATGAGGCCGACCTGTTGGATGTATTTCGGCTGCAGGAAGCTGATCCGGCCCAGAGGCGCTATGGCTGAGGATCAATTGAGGCGTCAATGGGCCTGCTATGATCCGGCCACGTGGGGCAAACGGAATAACAAACAGAATAATGAAGGCTGGAAGGAGGGAACCCTATGCCACGCATCGAGCTATTCCCCGATGAGCAGATTGTTGGCGTCTTTCGAGGTTTCCAAGAGGGTGGTCTGGAGTTTCATGCAGATCTGGTTCTCCCCTACCGGAGTGACTTCCAAAGCCGCCCGATGCACGGCGCTTTTGTGCTCGTGCAACTTGAGACGCCGGATGAAGCTGTGCTGGGGCGTATAGCGGCGTTCTCCTCCGAAGGCAAGCTTGCCTACGGCGCGGGCGAAGAGTTCAGTATCAGGGCCGTCAGGGAGCACAGACCCGTGCCCGAAGACCTGCGGGAGCAGTACCTCAAGTACCGGGTTAACATCCGCGTGCTTGGCGTCTTACGTAGCAGCCAAGATGGTACGCTGTCGTTTGTGCCCTCGCACAGGCGTCTGCCCCACGTTGGCAGCGCTGTGGCGTTCCTGAGCGATGCCGTCCTCAGAGAGATAGCTGGCCACAACGTGCGCGGCGCCGCTATAGGTCACTTCGCGCTGGGGGAATACATTTATTCCGAGGGGAGCACCGATCTGGACCCGGAGCCGTGGATGCAGGTCAAGTCTCCCGAAGTGCTGATCCGCTTCCCCGTGGAGAGCTTGGTATCGCGGCGCTCCTTCGTATTCGCCCGCGCCGGCTTTGGCAAATCCAACCTCAACAAGCTCCTCTTCAGCAAGCTCTATGAAAAGACGCCGACCGTCACCAAGCGCGGCGGCAGAGAGGTGCCCGTCGGCACCGTGCTCTTCGACCCAGACGGGGAATACTTCTGGCCGGATGACAAGGGCCGTCCGGGGCTTTGCGACGTGCCTGAGTTGCAGGATAAACTCGTGGTCTTCACCTCCCGGCAGGGGCCAAGTCCATTCTACCAGTCTTTCGTCGCGGGCGGCATCAAGCTTGACATCCGGCGGCTTAGGCCTGCGGATGTTATCGCTATCGCTCTCTCTCCTGAGCGCCAGGACCAGCAGAACGTGCGCAGACTTAGAGGTCTGAGCCAAGACCGCTGGGAGGAGTTGGTAAACCTTATTGATGTGAATGGTAACCAGACGCCACAGACAGACATCCAACGGATATTGCAGTTGGAGCAGGCTCAGGAGGCGGAATCGACGGCTGCGCGCAGCAACATGACGACCATCGTGCGCACTCTGCATGACAAGAGCAGCCAGCTAATGGATATGCTCCTGTACGCCCTCGCGCAAGGTAAGCTGTGTGTCATCGATGTTTCCCAGATGCGTGGTGGGCCTGCGCTCATCTTGTCAGGGTTGATCCTGCAACGCATCTTCGATCGCAACCAAGAAGAGTTTACCGCCGCCGAGCCTCGCACCATACCCACCATCGCCGTCATTGAGGAAGCGCAGTCAGTGCTCAATGACAGGGCCTCCGCCGCAGAGCCTTACATAGCTTGGGTCAAGGAGGGGAGGAAGTATGATTTGGGGGCGCTCCTCATAACCCAGCAGCCGGGCAGCATCCCTATGGAGATCCTCAGCCAAGGCGACAACTGGTTTATCTTCCACCTGCTCTCGGCCTCCGACCTGATGAGCGTCCAGCGAGCCAACGCGCACTTCAGCGAGGACCTCCTGAGCGTACTGCTAAACGAGCCGATCCCCGGCCAAGGCGTATTCTGGAGCTCCGTGGGAGGAAAACCATACCCCGTGTCGATACGTGCCCTCTCTTTCGAGAAGATGTACTGCCTACGCGATCCCCGGTATAACCAACCGGCGGCCCAGACGTTTGCCCAAGAGCTGCGAGATAAGTTCCGGGCCACATTACAAGAAGCGTCCAGAGAGTTCGAGGTTACAGCAAGAGCACGATCCGGATCTGGTAATGGGTATGAGGGCACAGGTCCGCTGCAGGAGTCGCTTTTTGACGACGGAACCGATAGAGCAGGTGGCATAGACGTGGCAGATGGGACAGATGAACTGGATGGGGTGCAAGCCGATTCCGCGGGCGTGGATCCGCTGGCTGTTTATGAGCGCAATGCTATTGAGGCGCTCCGCAGAAATCAAAAGCTAATGAGTAAGCTAAAGGGAGATGGAGTAGCTTGGGGTGAGGTGAAGGCCTTCTTGCGAGACTGTCTGCCAGAAACGCTAGATAACCGCGATGATTTAGCTTACTACATGGTCCGGAAGGCTATGGATGAGCTCTTCGGCTCGCAGGGGGAGGCCTGGCACACGTACCGCAACCAAGACCGCGGCACTACATATATCAGGGCCGGAAGGGCGTCAAACTGAAGTGGGATCGCTCAGATCAATCCTTCCGGGCAATACAGCCCTCAACGGCATCTGCCCGTATTTCACGATGTTCCCGTTGACCTTTCCTTATGCAGTGCTGAAGCAGCATGCCCAACCGGGCCAATGGGTGCTGGATCCATTCTGTGGCCGGGGTACGACGAATTACGCCGGTCGTCTCCTTGGGCTGCCTTCGATTGGGATCGACAGCAGCCCCGTTGCCGCCGCTGTGGCTCAAGCAAAGCTAGCTAACGCAACGCCGCATGAGATCGTCGCCGCCGCGCGCAACATACTTGATAGTTATACAAAGCCTAAGGACGAGCCTGAAGGAGAGTTCTGGGAGTGGGCATTTCACAAAGATGTGCTAAGTACGATCTGCCGCTTCCGAGAAGCGCTGCTCGATGATTGTGCTGGCGATCCCCGCAAGGCCTTGCGTGCCATACTGCTTGGCGCGCTCCACGGTCCTCAACCAAAGTCTCAACCCTCTTACTTCTCCAATCAGGCTCCCCGAACTTACGCGCCCAAGCCTCGGTACTCCGTGAGGTATTGGAAGAGCCACGGCCTGAAGCCGCCAAAGGTTGATGTGCTTCGAATAATCGAGCAGCGTGCTCAGCGCTACTATTCGGAGGTTCCCTGTAATCCGGGGGGCCGGGTGATCTGTGCGGATAGCCGGGACCAGAGCCTCACCAGCGCGCTTATAGTTGATAAAGCAGTTAGCTGGATTGTCACCTCCCCGCCCTATTATGGGATGCGCACCTACATCCCGGACCAGTGGCTCCGGATGTGGTTCTTGGGCGGAGGGCCTACGGTCAGCTACTCCAACGACAAGCAACTTACCCACAGTAGCCCAGAAAAGTTTGCCTTGCAGCTACGAACTGTATGGCGAAACATCGGCGCAGTCGCCGCGGACGATGCCAGAATGGTTATTCGCTTCGGTGGTATCAACGACCGCAAGGCGGATCCCCTTGCAGTCATCCGGTCTTCGCTTGCTGATTCGGGCTGGCGCATAGACGCCGTGCAAGCAGCAGGCACTGCCGCTGAGGGGCGCCGGCAAGCCCTGCACTTCGCTCGCACCCAGAACAGGGCTTTGGAAGAGCACGACATCTGGACATCCAAGGAGCCAACCGCAAACTAATCTGAATTGTGGCACCGGCTCTCGAGAGCGCGGATGAACACGTCTTGGGTCAGATTAAAGTAGAATGGCGAGGCAACAGGTAAATGTATGATTATCCAGTTACGCCGTTGTACAGCTGGAAGAGCAGACAAGCCGGTTCGATATGTCCGACCCAGACCCAATCTTAGCACAGTATGCCTCGTGCGTATGCTATAGCCAAAATGGTAAGGAGTTGACACGTTGGCTCTAGAAATCCTTCTCAGGGTCTACCCCGACCTGCGATTTGCTTACCGGGGGCACACTCTCCTCATCACAGACCTCAAAGGGGACATTGAGCAAGGCTTGCACGGGTTGTACGAGCACGACACGCGGTTGCTGTCTCGCTATCGTCTGTTGGTAAACGATGCCGCCCCCAGACCGGTCTCCATGAGCGCGGTGGACCCCTATTCCACGCTGGGTTATTATGTGGCACCCCCGGCCACAGACGCCACCCTCAAGATGGACGCGCTCGGCCTGCCCCAAGAGGAATTAGACCGACAGGTGGTCATACGCATAGCTCGCTTCGTGGGCAGGGGCCTGCACGAAGACGTTGAAGTAACCAACCACGGACAGAGCGAGGCCCAACTCGAAATCGCGTGGGAGGTGGACGCGGACTTCGCTGACCTGATGGAGGTGCGCGGGGGCGAGCGCCAACAACATGCGCCGGTCGAGAGCCAGTGGCAGGTGACGGCTGATGGCGAAGGCCTGTTGCGCTTCGACTACTGCCACCCCGACCTCAGCATGGGTGCGCTGTACCGGTTCAGGGCGACGACCTCTGGGCAAGCATCCTCACCACGCCATGAGCGCCGTGATAGTCAGCGTGTGAGCTTCGTGCTCCATCTGCGACCTCAGCAGAGCGTGCAATACTGCTTTGAGATCGCACCGGTCATGCGTGGGCAGGTGATGAAGCCAGTGCATACGTGCGATTCGTTTCACCACCAGCCACCGGTCGACTGGAATGTGCACGCCACGCGCCTTTACACCAGCAACCCTGTGGTGCAGAAGGCGTGGAACCGGGCAACAGCCGATCTAGTGGCGCTGGCACTGGGCGATGGGAACACGCCGGCAGAGCGGGCGGTGCCAGCGGCGGGAATACCATTATATGGCACGCTTTTCGGGCGCGATGCGCTCACCATAGCCGGGCAGTCGCTGATGCTGTCCCCGCAACTGGCCGAAGGCGCGCTCCGCCTGCTGGCACGCCACATCGGCACCAGAGACGATGACTTCTACGATGAACAGCCGGGGCGCGTGCCCCAGCAAGTGCGCGATAACCCGCTTGCGCTCCTCGGCATCACCCCGTGGCTCCATGACTACGGGGATTATGCAGCACCGTGCGCCTATCTAGTGCTCCTTGGCGGCTACCATCTGGTGACCGGGGATAAAGAGCGGGTGCGCGAGTTCCTCGACCCCGCAAAACGGGTGCTCGACTGGCTGGACGAGCGGGCCGATCTGGACGGCGACGGCTTTCTTGAATACCGCACCCGCTCGCCCAAAGGGCAAAAACATCAGGGCTGGAAGGATTCCGGCGATGCCGTGCGCTACGAAGACGGCAGGGAGGTGGTGCCGCCGGTGGCCCCGTGCGAGATACAGGGCTACTGGTATGCGGCCAAACTTCTCATGGCCGACGTGTTCCTGCATATGGGAGAGGTGTCACGTGCGTTTGAGCAGGTCAGGCAGGCCGCATCGCTCAAACGCCGGTTCAACCGGCACTTCTGGATGCCAAGGGAGCGGTTTTTCGCGTTCGCGCTCGACGCCGACAAGAAGCAGGTCAAGTCCGTTGTGTCTAATGTGGGGCATTGTCTTGCCACAGGCATCATCGAGCATAGATATGCCCACCACGTGGTGCGCCGCCTGATGCAGCCGGACATGTTTTCAGGTTGGGGAATCCGCACCCTGTCATCAGCGCACCCGGCCTACAACCCGCTCAAGTACCATCTGGGGTCCGTGTGGCCCGTGGAGAACGCTACCATTGCATTCGGCATGAAGCGCTACGGTTTCCACGACGAGTGCAACGCCCTGACCAAAGCCCTGTTCGATGCGGCGGCTCTGTTCGAACACTGCCGACTGCCGGAGACCTTCGGGGGCCACCCGCGCGATAGGAAGCACCCTCACCCGGGCATATACCCAGACGCCTGTGCACCACAGGGCTGGTCGGCAAGCGCCATCGTGTGGCTCATCCAGTCCATGCTGGGTATGTGGAGCTATGCGCCCCTTGGCGTGCTGATCGTGGACCCGGTGCTGCCTGCATGGCTGCCGGAACTCACCCTGCGAGACCTGCGCATCGGCAAGGGACGGGTATCAATCAGGTTCAAGAGGGACCGGGACGGGAAGACCGACTATCGCGTTGTGGAGCGGCAAGGCCCTGTGCGCGTAGTGCGGCAGCCGCCACCTGATGACCTCAACGCCACACCCGCCGCCCGGCTGTGGGACTTTGTGGGGTCCCTGCGTCCCGGCCGCTAATCACCTCGCCAATCGTTGCCAATCGTCGGCGGGGCTGTGTTCGTGGCAGCTAATACGTAGGTCTTTCACGAAAAGGGGCTTTTGCAGAAGCCGACAGTAGTAAGGAGCCGCAGTCGGGCTGTTGTCTGCTCCACCCGCGTCTGCCGTATGCACCGACCCCCCGGCCTGAAAGAACCTGCATGTAATGCACATGCGTGCCACCGTCACTATGCCCGCCCTCTGCAGGGACTCGATGAGCCGCATCAGGAAGTGCATCACCGCTTCCTTCTGTTCAGGCGAGAAGTGCTCGAGGTTCACCCTGACCGCATCGGCCCAAGTGGACAGCCGCGCTGCCATCTGCGCCCCATCTACTGTCAGCCTGAGCGTTGATACCCGCCTGTCCGTCTGCCATGGCTCGCGGTACAGCAGGCCCTTGGACTCAAGTGCGGCCACCGCATCGCTCACTGTTGCCTGCGTCAGGCCGAATTCACGGGCAAGCTGGCTGACGCGGCAAAGCTCCGGCGGATGGTACAGCAGGTACACCAGAAACTGCCCCTGTATGGGGCTTAGCTCATGCTGTTTGACCTCCTCCCATAACAGCGACCTGAATGCCTGCGACAGCCTCTCCAGTGCCGCCACGATCTTGCTGTCTACATCGTCGTGTTGAGTCCGAGGGTCGAATACCGATTTGAACGATTCAGTTCTGTCTTCCATGGGCATCTGAAAAGGTCGTGCCATGTAAGGAGGCAGGGGTTTGAGAAGGGTTGTACCCTCCCCGGCTTTCCCTTCCACAGCATCTTGTATGAATATGCACTGGGCACAGCGGGCATGCGGCCAAAGCCTTGGCCCTGCCTCAGCTTTTCATATGTGAGCAGTGCAAGAGCTAGAAATCCCCCTCCCTGACATACGGGTAACACCACAGGGCAGTTTGCAATACCACAGACTTAAACCACGCCTGATGCATCTTGTCCACATCTTCGGCGCTGTGCCCCTTTTTTGCCAGAAAAGCCTTGATTGTGGCGGTGATGGGGTAGATGAACGCCACCAGATAGCGCATGGGCACCTCTGGCACGGATTGCACGCCATCGGTGCGGTTCTTCTTGGTGCGGTGGTGGCGCAGGCCGATCTCGTGCTGGTAATTGAGCCAGTGCTGGTCGTATGACCGATTGCAGGTATCCAGTATCCACTGCCCGAAGCGACTGCGGACAGAAGCCAGATATCTGCCATCGGGTTGGCCATCGGGACCGCTGAAATAATACACCAGATGAGGGTGCGAGGCTACAAATCCATACCACAAGTCTAACACATCCTCAACCTGATCGGCCAATACCTCGCCCGCCATGCGCAGGTAGCGCACATCTTCCTCTGTGAATAACACGGTCTGCTTCAGCAGATCGAACTCTTCCATGCTCACCGGCGACTGTGCGACCAGCGTCGTGCCGTATGTATAGCCCGGGATGCCTGCCTGTTCTGTAGCCATTTTTCTTAACCTCCTTTTGCATGCCCGCATTTTTCCCGCTAGTACGGAGCTGTGCTTAGGACTCCTAACTGTTTAATAGCATAGAAATATGGACCTGTCAATAGGGTAACCCGCGCTCTATCGCCGGTTCCACATGCTTGGTAGCCCTTAGTGTCTTGGTGGTTACTTCCCATGAGCAGGCGAAGATTGGCCCCGATGGTTGGTGGAAGCTGTCAGAGGTGACCGATTGACAACGGCACAGGTGACAGGTATACTTGTTTGCAGTACGGCCTGCGGCATGCGTATTTGCATCGGGCGGATAGCTGCTATAAACTGATCGCGCTACACGACGCGACCTTACTGCTCGAGTTTCGAACTTAGACACCTCAACGAGGAGGATTCTTAATGCATCGCCCCGGTCAGGCGGCCAACACCGATCCCTTCAACTTGGGAGCGGGCACCTCTAATAGCCCCTCGATGCCACCTACATCCCCTATGACCTCTACGACCTCTACACCACCGGCACCGGAAAGCGCTTTCCAGACGCAACCGCTCTCTCCTGACATACAGGCTGGTTCTGCGCTGGTCACTGCCGCCACCACCGACAGCCCCCTGTCCGAAGAGGAGCAGGTGGCGCTCGTGGCCGCCATACGCAGAGATGCGGTGGCCCGCTTTCGTCCAACCTTCGAAAGCTCGCCCTCTCCGATCAGGGCTATGGCCCGGCTGGTCAGGGAGGTGCAGGACGAAGCACGCAAGGCAGGCGTAGCCGAACAGGTGCTGAATAGAGAGGTGATAAACTGCACCATCGGTGATGTGAACGTGCGCCTCATCACCGAGAAAATGAACGGCATCGACTTCTCCACGATAGGCGAAGAGCTGGGCCTGATCCTTCCCGGTGAGAAGATAGCAGGCCGCATCAGCACAGGGGAAGTGTACCACGAGATGCATAGGCGCGAAGAGGAGATCGAACGTCGACTGCTCACTGAATACAACTGGGACATCCGCAATTACGACGTATACGGCGTGGGCAACCCGCTGTTGAGGGATTTGCTGGCCTCCAGATTCGAAAAGCAGTGGGGCATACCCACCAGTGCCGACCGCACTTACGTAAGCATCGGAGCGCTGGACGCCCTGTACAAGATCATCCTGTCTTTGGGCTGGCACTTCAGACAGAAGTATTCAACCCCGCCCACCTTCGCCTTCCCGGCTCCGGGCTTTGCGGTGGTCAACTGGCAAGTTCGCATGTCCGGCGTGAACCTGCTGCCGGTCAACACCACCCGCGAGAGCAACTTCAAAGTCACCCCCGACCAATTGAAAGCCGCGCTGATGGCAGACCCTCAGCTACGGTTGTTGTATTTCACGGTGAGCAACAACCCCACAGCGTTCTCGTACTCTCCTCAGGAAATCGAGGAGATATACAGGGTAATAGTTGAGGACGGGCGCGAGCTGGCCGTGCTAGCCGATCTGGCCTACATAGGCACGGGGCCTGTGGAACTCGACCGCGCGCGTATGCAGGCCTTCAACAAGCCCCATATCCTCGAACGCACCCTGTTCGTAAACTCCCTGTCCAAAGTGTTCACACTCACAGGTGATAGATGCGGCTGGGTTTCGTTGCACAATCCTGAATGGGCCGAGGTGTTGCGCGTGGCGTGGAACAACGTCACGGCGGGCCTGCCAGCGCAGTGGCAGTTGCGCTTCGCCGCCTATATACAGTGGTTTGACGAACACCCGCAGATTCAGGAGAAGATACGTGCCCTGTATGACCTCAGGCGCGAGCACCTGCGCAAGAAGCTACAGGAGCTGAACGAACAGTATGACCTGTTCGTGGAAATTGGGCTGGACGACCATACCACCATCTATAATTGGAGCAGGCTGAAACCCGGCGAGGATGCGCTGTCGCTGTTCGAGAAAACCGGGCTGGCGGGCGTTTCTGGCCGGGCGTTCGGCTATACCGACGATTACATCCGGTTCTCCGTAGGGTTCTTCCCCATCCAATAACCATTAAGTGCTTTTAGATCAGGAGCGAAGCGTGCCCAACAAGTTGATAGTATTACCTTCTTCGCTGTTATTATTCACACTGATACTATCATCTGTACCGACAACCGGCTACGGGCAGTCGGGCACCCCCACACCCCCCGGAACCAGAGGGACTGCCACTGCCACCGCCACTACTATACCTGCGAGCACAAAATCTGCCATACCTGCCCTCACCGCCACGCCCACCCCCACACCTGTGCCTGAGCCGTCCGACCGCTTCTTCCCGGAGACCGGCTTTACCGTGCCCGCCGTGTTCATGAAGTACTGGAATGCCCACGGCGGCCTGCCCATCTTTGGCTTCCCCATCTCTGAAGCCAAGATGGAAGTCAGCCTGACCGATGGCAAAGAATATCTGGTGCAGTACTTCGAGCGCAACCGCTTCGAATACCACCCGGAGTTCGCGGGCACCGAAAACGAAGTGCTGCTCGGCCTGCTGGGCGCTGAGCTTACCCGCGAACGCTCCTTCCCGTCCGTGCAGGCTTTCGCAGACCAGCCCGGCAAGGTGTACTTCGAGGAGACCCGCCACTCCCTGAGCGAGCCTTTCCTGAGCTACTGGCGCAACAACGGCGGGCTGCGCATCTTCGGCTACCCCATCTCCGAGCCTTTCGAAGAGCGAAGTCAGGACGACGGCAAGGTATATCTGGTGCAGTACTTCCAGCGCAACCGCTTCGAGTACCACCCTGAGAACCAACCCCCCTACGACGTATTGCTGGGCCGGCTGGGTCTGGACTACATGGACATGATGGCCCTGCCCTATGTGTGGGGTCAGCCGGTAGAGGGGGGCTTGCCGGTTATACGACCCATCTGGCCGCCTGCCAAGCCGGCCATAGGCGGAAAGTTCCTCACAGGCCCGCATGTGGGTGATGGCATTATTGTGCAGATGTATTATCAGGATTACGGGCGGATACTGAACTTGGTAAATGACCTGCGGTTCACATGGATAAAGCAACAGGTGGAATGGAAGAACACCGAAGACCCCAAAGGCAACTACCACTGGGATGAATTGGACCGCATTGTGGCCGCCGCTGAAAGGCAGCGCATCAAGGTGATGATTTCGGTGGTGAAAGCCCCCTTATGGGCTACGGGCGGTGGCCATGGCTTCCCCAAAGACCCTCAGGACCTGCACGATTTCATGAGGGCTATGGCTGCCCGCTATAAAGGCCGGGTGGACGCCTACGAGGTCTGGAACGAGCACAACCTTCAGGGCGAAAGCGGTGAAGTGAATGCCGGGCGCTACGTGGAATTGCTTAAGGCGGCCTACACGGGCATCAAAGCCTCCGACCCGGGCGCAGTGGTGATAGCCGGCGCCCTCACCCCCACGGGTGTGAACGACCCCAAGGGCCAGCGTGCCCCCGGCGCCGAAGGGGCCATGAATGACGTGCTGTACCTCGAAGAGATGTACAAATACCATGATGGGGAAGTGCGCTCATACTTCGACGTGCTGGGCACACACCCATATGGATTCAACAACCCACCAGACACCAAGTGGCCCGACAACCCTAACTGGAACCCTCATTTCCCTCTGGGTAAGGATGGCAGGCCTGATTACTACAACAGGCACAACTCTTTCTATTTCCGGCGTATCGAAGACCAACGGGCCATAATGGAAAAATACGGCGATGGCCACAAACAGATGTGGGTCACCGAGTATGGCTGGTGCAGCGATTACCGCGATGATGGTTATGGGGAGTGCAAGTTCAATACGCGCGAAGATCAAGGGAGATATATTCTGGGGGCTATGGAGCGCTCTCGCAGGTATTACCCGTGGATGGGTGTGATGTTCCTCTGGAACTTGAACTTCTCCACATTCCAGCCGTGGTACACCGGCCCGAGCCACTTCAGTATCATCAACGGCGATTGGACCGGCAGGCCGGCATATTTCATGATACGGGACAGACAACGCTGACGCACCTCCCACAACCATGTGGCATCGCGTAGCCACGTGGCACAAACACCCAGACATAGAAGAGCAGAAGAGCACGATGAGGGCGGGGCACCCTGTGTGGACACCCCGCCCTGCTGTTTGCGCCAACACCGAACAGTCAGGTTCGGTACCTACAAACGCAGTATTGACCGATTACCGCCTGCCTCTGCTTCTGGTGGGCGTGCCCTCAACCGAACCCGGGCAGCCACCCGGCGGTGCCGGTATGATATCGCCATGCCGCCTGTGTGCTTCAAGCGCGTGCTCGTCAACTGTTATCTGCACATAGGGGTTGCGGTCCGAGCCTGTGCGGTGGCAAATGGTCACTTTTCGACCGATCACCGTGCCCGTAGGGGTGACAGCAGGCGTGCGCGTGGGTGAAACGGTGCCCGTAACTGTTACAGTGACTGTGGGCGCCGGTGTTCGGGTGCCGGTCGCCGTAGCCGTCACCTGTGGTGTGGCAGTAATCGTCCGAACAGGTGTGACCGTGTGTGTAACTGTGCCGGTGATTGTGACCGTCGCTCTTGGTGTTGTAGTGGCCGTCGTGGTGGCGGTTACGGTGCTAGTGCCGGTTACCCTAGGTGTAGCCGTGCCTGTTGCCGTGCCGGTCGGCATTGCCGTAGCGGTGGAGGTGGGGGTGATGGTAGCGGTAGGGGTTATGGTACCTGTGGCCACCGGGGTAAGCGTAACTGTACCGGTCACCGTGCGCGTAACCGTAGGCGTGGTCGTTATAGTGATTGTAGCAGTAATGGTGCTCGTGGCCGTCGCTGTCTCCGTTTGTTGTGCAGACACACCGGCTGTGTACACGCCGGCACCGCAACCTGAGGCCAGCAGGGCCAGCGCCCCGACCCCGGCTGTAATGGCGAGACTCTGAGCAAACCTTCTAGAGCGATTTAGTGTTGCGATGAAGTGGTGCATCGTTCTCCTCCTGTGCTCATAATTCTCAAATGTTCTACCGCGGTATGCTCGGGTGCGCCCTACCCTTGCCATCTAACCTACTCCCATTTCGTTCAGATCGTTTGCCTCCTTTCGCCGAACCAATTTGGTCTTATGCTCTTACTCTCCGGTTGTCCTTCGGTCCTTTACCATGGCCGATTGCGCCCTGAAGCGCTCAGGGAAGTCTGGGACAGGAGCCACGAGGCCAAGCCCAAGCACGCGCGAGCGACGCGTACATCACGTGAAGGGGAAACAGACGGGGTAAACGGTAGTGAAGGTAGAGGCCTAAGGTTACGTATTGCGCCCGAAGTGCTCTTTCGATGCTTCCCTGAATGCGCCTCTGCACATGAATCGTTGCAATTAGCATGCCACACCTGAGATGGTAGCCGCCCAACGAGAGCGCCTGATATCCGGTGTATGTCTTCTTCAATTCGACCGATCGGGGGTTGGCAGGGGCTTAGATTAGCCCCTTGTTTCCCCGGATAGGAGGGGCTTGGGGAGAGCCGTGCCCTCCCCGGCCTTCCTCTTTCCCTTCCCCCGAACATCGTGCATGAACGTGCATCAGTTATGACCGGATGTCAGTCGCCAACCCTTGCCGGTTGGGGGGTTTGAGAGTATGATATGGTGTATATACGGCAAAACCAACATCACCATAACCCCCACCACCTGACTGTATCGCATCTGCTTATGCTCTGGTGTGTTATCTTGATAGCGCTGGTGGCCGCCAATGCTGTCGTGCTGTGGCAGTGGTTGCGGCGCGAACATAGGCCCTTCATATTCAACATGTGGGCAC
Source organism: Chloroflexia bacterium (assembly GCA_034437815.1). Classification (GTDB taxonomy): domain Bacteria; phylum Chloroflexota; class Chloroflexia; order QHBQ01; family JADMIH01; genus JADMIH01. The sequence continues at coordinate 25,357 of DAOTTC010000037.1, forward strand.
CCACTATCTACAGTGCGGTGCTCACTCTTGATTTCATTATGGTCTGGCTCATAGCCAACGCAATCACTCCGGAGAGCGCCTCCGGCCCGGCGTGGCTGGTAGCCATAGGCGTGATCTGGACGATCGTGATAGCCCTGCTGACCCTGTTCTTCAGGTGGGTGATCCATCAGGAGCTTTCTTAGCCTCGAATACCAAATAAAAGAGGCATACAGAAAGGGGTTGCCTTGCACCGGGCAACCCCTTTCTGCATCTAGAGACACTCACAAAGCGTCAGCTTTCCTCGGCTTGGCCCTCGTCCGTCTCGGTCGGGCTGCCGGTCGGCAATTGACCGCCTGCCTCAGCCTCATCAGGCCCGAAGCTCAAGCCGTGCTCGCGCAGGAAGTCTCCGGTTGCTTCATCGTCCATGTCCATGCCAGTGCCCATGCGGGCCTCGGGTCGGGCCTGCATGTCGGGGAGGTCTATCACGGGCGCGCTGGCGCCGACGACCCCTTCAGAGCCTGTGCCGTATCCGGTTATATCGCCAACTGTGCCGGGGGCATCTGCGCCTGAGCCATCGCCCTGCATTCCGTCGCCCCCGTAGGCGTCGGTGAAACCGGCGTACTCGCCCGGCATGCCGGTGCTCTGGAGGTAGTCGTCAATGTTATGGCCGCTGGCCACCATCCTGAAGTCAACCTGCTGTGCGAACTTGGCTCCCGAACCGGCCGGAATGAGCTTGCCGATGATCACGTTCTCCTTGAGGCCTCGCAGGCGGTCCATCTGGCCGTTGATCGCGGCTTCGGTGAGCACGCGGGTGGTCTCTTGGAACGAGGCCGCCGACAGGAACGACTCGGTGGACAGCGAGGCCTTGGTAATGCCGAGCAGGACCGGTGTGGCGGTAGCCGCCTCGCCGCCTGCTGCTATGGTGCGGGCGTTGATCTCGGCCAGCTTGAACCGCTCCACCATCTCGCCCGGCAGCAGTTCGGTGTCGCCGGGATTATCCACGCGCACTTTGCGCAACATCTGGCGCACGATGATCTCTATATGCTTGTCGTGCACGCTCACACCCTGCGAGCGGTACACCTTCTGCACCTCGTCCACCAGATAGCGTTGCACTGCCTCCCGCCCCAGAATATGCAGGATCTCCTGTGGGTTCTGGGGACCGCGGGTCAGTGGCTGGCCAGCAGTGACGTACTGGCCGTCGCTGACTTCCAGCAGGGCGCTGTGAGGCACCACGTACTCGCGCTGTTGCAACTCCTCAGACCGGACGAACACGCGCTTGTTGCCCTCGTCCACGATGACCCTACCCGACATGCGGGCCGATGTCACATCCTCTTCCTGCCCCTTGAGGGCCGAGCGGAACAGCGGCGTGCCCTCGGTCACTTCCTGCCCCGGTTCCACCAGCAGTTCGTATTTAGCAGGTAGTGGGTATTCGTCGTCGTATTCCTCGCGGTGGGTGAGCCTGATCTTCTTCAGGCCCTGCTCCTCGTCCCGGACTATCTCCACTACACCGTCAATTTCGGCGAGGATGGCCTGACCCTTGGGCACACGAGCCTCGAACAGTTCTTCTACACGAGGCAGACCAAGCGTGATGTCCTCGGACGTAGCCACGCCACCGGTGTGGAACGTGCGCAGGGTAAGCTGGGTGCCCGGCTCGCCTATGGATTGGGCGGCGATGATGCCTACGGCCTCACCAAGGTCCACCAGCCTGTGGTTGTGCAGAGCATGACCGTAGCACAACTGGCACACACCATATTCCAGTTCGCACATCAGCGGCGAGCGCACGTTGACCTGTATCTTGCCGCGCTCCTCGTTGACCATGCGCTCGACTTCGTCGGCGCTGCGGCCTTCACTGACCAGCCGATCGCGCAGCGGTTGCAGCCACTCTTCGACGGCTTCGGTCAGCCGCCGCATCACGTCCTCTGTGATCTCCTCGTTGGTGTCGGCGATGATCTCGCCTGTCACGGGGTGTGCTATGGGCTGGCCCACGTAGCGGCCTACGATGCGGGCAGCCATGGAGTCGGCCACCTCTTTGTTGGTGGGCCATGGTATCCACACACCGTTGGTGGTGCCGCAGTCGGGGGCGGTGATAATCACGTCCTGCGCCACGTCCACGAGGCGGCGGGTCAGGTAGCCGGCGTCTGCGGTGCGCAGAGCCGTGTCGGCCAGACCCTTGCGCCCGCCGTGCGTGGACACGAAGTATTCCAACACGGTCAGCCCTTCGCGGAAGTTAGACCGGATGGGCAGGTCAATGATGCGCCCCGAAGGGTCGGCCATCAGGCCGCGCATACCCGCAAGCTGGCGGATCTGCTTGAATTTGGCCTTGGTCGCCCCCGAATTAGCCAGCGTGTAGATCAGGCCATAGGGGTCCATCACCTTCTCAAGCTCGGCAGTGAGGGCATCTGTGGTCTCGTTCCAGATGCGCACCACCTCGTCATAGCGCTCCTGCTCGGTGATCAAGCCGCGCTGGAAGTCGCGCTCCACGCGGGCTACCGCGGCGTCGGCTGCGGCAAGCATCTCGGCCTTGACCGCCGGTATCTCTATGTCGGCCACCGCGATGGACAGGCCGGACCTCGTGGCATAGTTGAAGCCCAGCCGCTTGAGGGTGTCGGCGATGTCGGCGGTCCTGATAGGGCCGAGTTTGCTGTGCAGTTCGCCCATCAGTGCGCGCAGGGCACCCTTGTCCATGGCCTGATTGCGGTATTCGATACGGTCGTCAGGCGGCAGTTCCTGATTATAGCGCTCGATCACCTCGTTGAAGATGATGCGGCCCACGGTGGTGTGCATGGTGTGCGGTCTACCGGTCAGGTCGGGTATGCGCACATAGATGGGGGCCTGCAAGTGGATGGTGCCGCTCTGATATGCGAGGATGGCTTCGTCCTTGCTGGCGAACACCTTGCCGTCGCCCTTCACGCCGGGGCGCATCACCGTCATGTAATAGCAGCCCAGCACGATATCCTGCGAGGGCGACACGATTGGCTCGCCGTTGGCCGGGGAGAGCATGTTGTACACCGACAGCATCCTCTCGCGTGCCTCGCGCTGGGCCGCCGCCGACAGGGGCACGTGCACAGCCATCTGGTCGCCGTCGAAGTCGGCGTTGAAGGCCGCGCACACCAGCGGGTGGAGTTGGATGGCCGAACCCTCGATCAGCACGGCCTCGAATGCCTGTATGGACAGGCGGTGCAGGGACGGGGCGCGGTTCAGCAGCACCAGATAGTCCTTGATGACCTCTTCCAGCACGTCCCACACCTCTGGGCGCACCCGTTCTACATAGCGCTTGGCACTCTTGATGTTGTGGGCCACACCTTTGGCGACAAGACGGCGCATCACGAACGGCTTGAACAGCTCTAACGCCATCCTCTTGGGCAGGCCGCACTGGTGCAGTTTCAGTTCGGGACCAACCACGATCACCGACCGGCCCGAATAGTCCACGCGCTTGCCCAGCAGGTTCTGGCGGAACCGGCCCTGCTTGCCCTTGAGCATGTCGGACAGCGACTTGAGC
>DAOTTC010000038.1:0-12553 GCA_034437815.1 Chloroflexia bacterium
GACCGTGGTGGCCGAGTTTGGCGTGTTCCGCGCCCACCGCAAGGGCTTCAAAGTGATGTACACCACCCCCATCAAGGCCCTGTCCAACCAGAAGTTCCGCGACCTGCGCGACCAGTACGGGGATGCGGTGGGCCTGCTCACCGGTGACATCATCGAGAACCCCAACGGCACTATTCTGGTGATGACCACCGAGGTCCTGCGCAACATGCTGTTGCAGACCCCCTCCGAGCTGTGGGGCGTGGGCTGTATCATCTTCGACGAGATCCACTATCTGGCCGACCCGGAGCGGGGCACTACATGGGAAGAGTCCATCATCATGTGCCCGCGCTACATCCAGTTGGTATGCCTGTCGGCCACCGTATCCAACGCACCGGAGATAGCCGATTGGATCGGGCGCACCCACCGGCCCATCCATCTGGTCACCCACCTGCAACGCGCAGTGCCTCTGTCGCTGTACTATTTCCTCGACGGTCAGCTTCATCTGGTGATCAACGCACAGGGCCAGCAGTTGGTGGACTTCAGGGTAGGTGGCGAGCTGAAGAAGAAGTTCTACGGTCGGCGCTACCGAGGCCCCACACTGGAAGAAGACGTGCCCGTGGCCCGCGAGCGGCAGGAACCCACCCCTCGTGAGGTAATCGAGGCGCTGGAGCGAGAGGACCTGCTGCCCGCCATCTACTTCTTGTTCTCGCGACGCGACTGCGAGCTTGCTGCCGAGGTGTGCGCCATGATCCGTCTGCGGGCACTCAGCGACCCGAACGTGCGTCGCCAGATCAACGACACCATCGCCTCGTACATGGAGCGCCTCACCCCCGAAGATCGTCGGCTGGAGCAGGTGGAGCAGATCACCTATCTGGCGCGGCGAGGCTTTGGATTCCACCACGCGGGTCTGTTGCCCATCCTCAAGCAGTTGGTGGAGGAACTGTTCAACCGCGCGCTTATGCGCGTGGTGTTCGCCACCGACACACTAGCGCTGGGCATCAACATGCCCGCGCGCACGGTGGTCATCGGCAGCATGTCCAAGTACGACGGTGTGCAGAGGCGGGTGCTCATCCCCAACGAATTCCAGCAGATGGCCGGGCGTGCAGGCCGCCGGGGCATTGATGAGCAGGGCCACGTGGTCATCCCATATTCACCGTGGGTGAGCTTCCACGAGGCGCTGAACATCGCCACCGGCCCGTTGAGGCCCGTGGAGAGCGCCTTCACCATGCGCTACAACTCGGTGCTCAACTTGTGGGAGCCGCCCGACGGGGCGCGTGTGCTCCGCGTCATGCGAGCTTCGCTCCTCCAGTTCCAACAGAGCCGCCGCCTGCGCGACCTCGAACAAGAGCTTGAACAGGTAGAGGCCGAGCTGGCCGAGGTGCCGGTGGGCTGTCTGATCGGCTACGAGGACGGCGAAGCCCTGCTGGATGAGTACGAGCGATTAGGCCGTACGGTGGACGAATTGCGCCGTCGGGAGAGGCGCGCCGAGCAGAACGTGCGCTACGCCGAAGCAATGCGTGAAGAACTGCCGTGGCACAGGCCTGAGCGCGACGCCCTGCGCCGGGCCTTTCGCACCCTGCCGCCCGGCGCGATGGTGCACATCGAGGGGCAAGGCTGGGCGGTGTATCTGGGGCGGGGTATCGGCGGGGTGGTTGGGCTGTTCCTGCTGGTCGGCCCGTCGTCCGAGCCGGTGGGCGGGGCGACCGTGGAGTATATGCCCGGTGAGATCGTGCCCCTCACCGAGTACCGTCAGATTGATTACCTGCCCGACCCGCCGGTGGTGATAGACCTGCCCTATGCGCTCTCCACGTTGTCGGTGCCGCCCACTGTGCCCCTCGACCAACTGCTGACCACGCAGGAGATGGAGCAGTTGCGCCGGGCCATATCGGAGGCGTTCGCCCAACTGCCCGATCTGGAAGAGTGGATAGTCGAGTACAGGAGGGCGCAGGCCGGGCGAGTGGAGGCGGCGGTGGCCCGGGCCACCGCCAGCCTCGAGCAGGCACGAGAGGAACTGCGGGCCGCCTCCGAAGCCATGCGCAGGCACGTATGCCATGAGTGCCCGGTGCGCAAAGAGCATCGCTCGTACCGCCGCCGGCGTGCTCGCCTGATGGTGGACCGCGACGCCGCCGAAAAGCGTCTGCACGAGCGTCGCCGCTTCGAAGAGACCCGACTGCAAAACACGCTCAAGGGGCTGGTGGGGGTGCTCACCTACTTCGGCTATCTGGACCGCAGTGGCGAGCTGACCCATAAGGCCCGCAAATTAGCCGATATCTTCGACACCAACGCGCTGATGATATCGGAGATGGTCGAGGGCGGGTATCTGGACGGCCTGCGGCCTGAAGATGTGGCCGAGGTGTTCTCGTGGTTCGCCTATGACCGTGAGATCGACTTCCGCAATCACCTGCGCCTGCCGGGTTACCTGCTCAACCTGCGCCGCGATCTGGACGAGTTGGAGCATGCCATCTTCTCCGCCGAGCGCCGCTATGATCTCGATCTGACCACCGGCTACAATCCGTATTTCTACGGCGCGGCCCGCATCTGGTGCAAAGGCTCCTCCATAGGGGACATCCTCGACCAGATGGACATCAGCGAGGGCGATCTAGTGTCCACCTTCAACAAGACACTGGACATCATGCGGCAGGTGCGCGAGATGCTGGCTCGCCACGACCCGCAGAACCCATTGCGTCTCGCGCTGGAAGAAGCCGACGGCATGATGCGGCGGGGAGTGGTCGAGTTGGCCTACACGCTGGGCTTCGGCCCCCGGCAGAAGGATTAGGGAGCCAACATTGCCGGTTTGAGCAACACCGGCGTCCTGCCCTCTGGAGGTGGGGCCGGGCACCAACATGCGGGCGCCGCGCCTGCCCTCCAGCCCTCTCTACCTCCGTCATTTGCCACCCTCCTTGGTGCCTTGGTGCCTTGGTGATCAATATTCGCGCACTACCCTGCGCTGTCCGCGCCCTCTATGTCTTTGGTTCCGGCCCGATCATAGTGCATCTGTGCGGGTCGGCGGGTCCTCTCGAACGGTTTAGTGTATACTGTGTTTGTGCCCTGTACGATTGTTTAGCATCCCCACTGCTCAGAAAAGGAGATATTCACTGCATGTTGAAAGCGGTACTGTTTGACCTTGGAGATACGCTGCAAAGATACCGCGTGGAAGATTGGGGCGAGATACAGAGAGCTTTGAACACCGACCTGTATAGTTTTCTGGCATCACATGGGCACGAGCACCGGTTGCCCCCGCTGGACGAGTTTCTGGAGCTGATAAACACCATCACCAATACCCACTGGGAACAGGTCCGGCAGACCAGACAGGGCCGCCCTATGACCGACCTGCTTAAGCCGCTCTTCGCCAGGCATGGCATCGAGGGCCTGAGGCCGGAGGAGTGCCTCGCCCCGTGGTACAAACGCATAACCGACTACATTTACGTAGAGCCTGACGTCAGACCCACGCTGGAGCTGCTGCGCGAAGGGGGCTTGAAGCTGGCGTTGGTGTCCAACACTGCATGGCCCGCCGCCGCGCACGACCCTGATCTGGAGAGGTTCGGCATCAAGCACCTGCTGGACTGCCGTATCTACTCGTGCGAGGTGGGGTGGGAGAAGCCCGCGCCCCAGATATTCCACGCAGCACTCGACTGTTTGGGTGTAGCGCCTGAGGAGGCGGTCATGGTCGGGGACTGGAGGCGTTACGATGTGGCAGGGGCACAGGCCGTAGGCATGAAAGGCATCTGGCGGCGCATTGAAGGTCGCCCAGACGAGGTGGATGACGTCGGTGTTGTGCCGGACGCCGTGATCTCTCGCATAAGCGAATTGCCGGACGCATTGAGGAGCCTCTATGGTTGGGGTGGCGGGCGTCAGGCGCACTAGCCCGACCGGACCCGTCGCCGCGATATTATTTGAGGGGATTATTTGAGGGGCGCTAGAAGCCTGCCCTGATTCTTGCCCTGATTCTTGATGGAATCTCAGGGAAATCAGCCGGTGACCTACACGGCCACCGCCCGGCAACTGCACGGCTCCCCTCTCCCCTTATGGAAGAGGGGCCGGGGGTGCGGGGGTGCAGGGAGCAGTCATGCGGGCGGAAGATATGGGGTAGCACCCAAGAAATTAATCGTTGACTTAAGGCTGTGGCTCTGCTAGAATGAAAGGGCTAGCCAACCTGACGGTCGCGAGTGTGAGGGAGTTCGATGCATCCACTCGCCTTACCCAACTTGGAGCGTCAGTATCAGCACAGATGAATTCCACCTGCCCGGATGTTTATATGGCAGGCTTCTATTATACTTGTTATACTTGTCGAAGACTGAGCGATAAGTTTACACCAGCACACCAGCACGTCATTCCGTAGCACAGTGGTCCATGGATGCTAGCACTGGCCTGATGGCATACTGCTGAATCTGGAGCAAACCTATGCCCGAACCACGATATATCGAGGAGTTCCTTACCGTGCTGGCATCCCGAAGGAATTTTTCGGAGAATACCCTCGCCGCTTATCGCAACGACCTGACCCAGTTCGCCCAGTACTTGTGCGGCTTGCAGGGCGCCCCCCAGCAGGCAATAGACCACTGGTCGCAGGTGACGCGGGACAGCGTGGTTGCCTTCCTGCTGTACCTCAAACAGCGCGGCTACGCGCAAACTACGGTGGCCCGCAAACAGGCAGCTATCAAATCCTTCTTCAGGTACCTTGCCGGAGCAGGCGTAGTGCCTGAAAACCCGGCAAAGGGGCTTGCCCCCCCGCGTATAAACCGGGCCACACCTCATACCCTGTCGGCCGGCGAGGCCGAACGTCTGCTCAGAGAACTGCACTCGGCAAACCACAGCCCGGAGGGCCTGCGGGACAGGGCCATGATGCTGTTGCTGTTTGCCACGGGGTTGAGGGTGGGTGAACTGGTAGCCCTCGACGTTGGCGACCTAGACCTGCAAGCAGGCGTGGTGTCCGTGGTGGGGCGCGGCAGATCGCGCCGCGTACCCATAGGCTCGCAGGCCGGCCTGCAAGCCCTGTCCGACTATCTGGAGCAGGGCAGGCCTGCCCTGAAGGCGCCCCGCAACGACGGCTCGACTCTTGCTGATAGGGACGAACAAGCCCTCTTCCTCAACCATCGAGGGCAGAGGTTGACCCGACAGGGCTTTTGGCTCATACTGAAGAGGTACGCCAGACTGGCGGGGATAAGTGAGGTGTCCCCTCACACTTTGCGGCACTCGTTCGCCGCCGAGAAGTTGAACAGTGGAGCGGATGTGCGCGACCTCCAGTACGTGCTCGGCCACGCCAGCGTCTCGACCACTCAGGTTTACGCTCGCATCGCGCAGAGCAAGGGCTTGGTGGGCATGGGCGGCGGGCGCACAGCCCGGCGAGGGCGGCACGGGCGGCACGGCGCTCACGGCAAAGCCGCTTCATGAGGTGTTGAGGCTCAACGCTCAGCCTCCAACCACCAGCCTGCAACACAGGCCACGCCGAAGTCGGCGCACAAAGCTCAAAATTCCTGAGAATCTGGAGGAATAACTGACCATGGACAATCAACGCCCCGACGAGTCTACCAACGAAACACTCGAGGATATAGACGAACTGGATGAGGGTGAAGAGATCGAGGTTACCCGTGAGGAACTCGTGGCCGCTCTCGAAGAGGTGGTGCGTGAGCTTTCGGAGGGCTTGAAAGGTCCCGACCGTGAGATATACCTCACCGCCGATGATCTGGCGCAGAACGACTGGTTCTATGCAGGCGTGTCCGATGAGCCGGGTGTGTATTCGGTCACCATGTGGCCCGCCGAAGGGGAAGAAGAGACCCTGCGCATTGATCTGGGCTCCGAAGATGAGGTGCACCGCCTCGCCGGTGATCGCGAGGCTATGGCGGCGATGGTAGATGAATTCATTGCCGCTATGGAAGAAGAGTACGAAGAGTACGACGAGTTGGAAGAGGAAGAAGAGTACGAAGAAGGTGAGGAAGACTACGAGGAAGGCTACGAGGAGTACGAGGAAGACGAAGAACTTCTTGAGGAGGAAGAGGCCAGCGGCAACGGCAGGACGCCTCCCCGTCAGTAGATGATGGGCGCCGGACAACGCAACTTGGCCCCGCGGCCCCGCTCGGGGCCATTTGCGTTGGTTTCTGACCCATGAGTTCACCCACGTAAGCGTAAGCACGCCTTTCCGATGCATATCCGTGAGTTTAGTTGGCCTGATGATTACAAGGCCGTGGTAGAGTTGTGGAAGGTGACCGGCCTGTATAACCCATCGAGCGACAGCCCGCACCATATACGCCAAGTGGTGGAGCGGAATCCCGGCCTCTTCTTGCTGGCGGTGGAGCCTGAGCGGGGCATAGTGGGCAGCGTGATAGGCGCGTTCGATGGGCGCAGGGGCTATCTGTACCATGTGGCCGTGCACCCCGATTTCCAGCGCAAGGGGTACGGAAGTGCGCTGTTGCGCGAGGTGGAGCGCCGCCTGTGGGCATTGGGCGCGCCCAAGATTCGCCTTCTGGTAGGCTATAATAATCTTAGCGCCGTGGCCTTTTACAGGAGCCTTGGGTTCGAGGTCGATTCGGCCACATCTATGAGCAAACTGCCCCCCGACGAGTAGGTCCCTCAGCACCAGTGCAGACTCATGCACAATGTTTGGGGAAGGTAAGGCCGGGAAGGGCACAACCCTCCCCAAGCTCCTTCCCTCTGTCGGGGCACTTCGTGCCAGAGGCACATGACCTTGTGTACCTCTACGCCCTTGCCGTCACGGATAATGGGGTATTTATGGCTAGATGTCAGGCATGCTTTCTTGACAACGAACACTTGATTGCGCTATAATTATCACTGCCAAATGGAACGCACTCCGTGCCGAAGTGGCGGAATTGGCAGACGCGCTACGTTCAGGGCGTAGTCCTCATTGGAGGGTGGGAGTTCGAGTCTCCCCTTCGGCACCACCTGTGGTTTACTCTTAGATCACACACAAAATGGGCCTCGTGTGAGGTCCATTGCCTTTTTATAACCATGTTATAACGTTATAGCGCACCCTTTTCGTTTCACCAGTTCTCCACAGGACCGCAATAAATCAGGTGAGGGCATCGCATGTTTGGCTTATCCAAACCCAACCGGGTGGCCGGGACCCTCACCTTAAGTGTACCCCACAAATCGAGCCAAAGAGAGGCTGGATTTAAGGTGGTACAATCAAGCCATGAAAAGCACCAGTTCTAACAGGCGGACACCCCCACACCCATAGGGTACGTGCTGGCGTAGAGTTCCCTCGTACGCCCGACTGACGATCGACGACCGACCACCGGCGACCCACGATTATTGCCGGAACCGGCAACTGAAACGTGGTTGACGCCCTTGCCTGCCTGTCGTATACTTCGTTAGAAACGCAGGACCAAGGCCACAGGCCCGTGCCCATCTCATAACAGCTTCAACTCACATCATTCAAGCCAAGCAGGATAATTTCATGTCCCAGACTTGTCCGTCTTGCGGGGCACCCACGCAAGCTAACTACCGTTTCTGTTCGAATTGCGGCTCAGTACTGCCCAGAAGCATATCTGAAGACGCACCGGCTGACAGGCAGGCCGGGGTGCAGGCGCCCCACGATGTCCCCGGCCCCGATACCCCTATATACATGGTCCAGAGATGGGAGGCCTCGACCGAAGCACGGCCCGCACCAACCGCCGACTACAGCACAATCCCACCGTTTCAGCCACCCACTCCACCTACTCCACCCACTCCACCCACTCCACCTACTTCACTCCCGCCGCACATCCCGCCGGCGCCGACGGCAGGCCCAGCTTCCACTCCTGTTGCCGGTGGGCCGGCGTCGGGCGCGCCAGCTTTATCGGCATCTACCGAAGAGGCTGAAGAGGTCGGCATACATCCAATGGACTATTCGCCGGGCCTTGCGGGTCGCAAAGAGGGTGCTATCTACACGGCTTATGGAGCCGACCCTGACACCACACTGAGCAAGCCCAATGCCGGTCGCTCATGGCTTATACCGGTGATTGTGGTCGCATCCGTGTGTGCACTGGTGCTGATGGGTATTGGAGGGTTCTTGCTCTTCAACCCGATGAGCATAGGGTCAGGCGTTTCGCAAGGCTCTACCCAGCCACCAAGCACGGGCAGCGAAGAGGAAGCGATCAGGCAGGTCGTGCGCATCAGCAACGAATTGCAGATCAGGGCGTGGCGGGAGCTTGACACCGAGTTGCTCCGCGAGACTTACACCGGCGAGATACTCGCGGAGAACATCGCCATCATCAAAGAGCTCAAGAGCAAGAATATGTATGCAGTGCCCGAAAATCTGCGCCTCGACATTCTGGAAGTACGGGTACAGGGGAACCGGGCCACCGTGCGCACCGTGGAGGAATGGAAGGTCACCTACTACAAGCAGGGTAGCAACAAAGTAGTGGAAGCCAAGCAGCCCGAGGTGTTGACCGAAACTTACCATATGGTCAAACACAACGGCAGGTGGTTGATAGACCGCATTGAGTTCCAGCAGGGTGAGCCGCCGCCGGACTGATGCTAATTTTTATTTGTGCGGCGCGGCCTCAGCTTTGCGCTGTGAAGCCGCGAGCCTCCTCAGCACCCAGCCTCCGAGCACCAGCATCAAGGAAAGCGCCGTCAACCACATCGGGAGCATAGAAGGCCCACCGCCTGTGGTGGGCGTGCTCATCGGTGGAGCAACCGGCGGGTTTTGAGGGGGGGCACCACCAAGGTTCCCCGAACCCGGCGGATTATTGGGGGCGGCTCCTTCTTGCGGTACCTCCGGTCGAACGATTATCACCGGTGTATCTGCCTCTTTACCGTTGGTGGGCGGCGGCACCGGTGTAGGCTCTGGTGTCTTCTCAGAGGTGCCCGCCAGAGAGGTCGGGAGAGGAGGGGGCGTGCTTTGCATGGGCTCTTCTTTCACAGCGGAAGTGGGGCTGGGTTGGCCGGCTAACCCCGTGGCGACCGGACGTGGAATGGTAGCGTTGGCGGTGGACTGGGGTACGGGGATGCCGGTGTTGGCGGTGGACTGGGGTGCGGGAATGCCGGTGTTGGCCGGTGTTGCCCTGCTGGTGCTCACAGGTGAGGGCACCTGCCGAGCGCCTGCGGTGTTCACAGGAGGTGGAGCCGACGCCGCTTGACCCGTTGGGACAGAGCGGGGCATGGTGGGCATGGGTGGTGCTGCATTGCCTTGCGTTGCGCGCTGGTCGGGCATGGCCCGCGTGGTGGCACCGGATTGGTCCCCAGCACCCTCTTTAGCGCTGGGTTCCTCGGGCTGTTGAGGGGCATTGTGTTGGGCATCCTTTGTTTGTGTCTGGGGGGCCTCACTGCTCTGCGCCGGGGTATCAGCACTACCATTGCCGTGGCCATCGCCCTCAAGGGTGGGAGTGTCAGAAGGTTGTGGTGGTGTTGCATTTTCGGGTGCCGGTGTGGCTGTATGCGTGGCTGTGGGTGTGCCGGGGGGTGCCTTGTATGAGGCCGTAGCGCTAGGCTCGGCTGTGGGTGTCAGGCCCTGTTTGTAGGTAGGTGTGTGCGTTACAGGCTCAGAAGTAGCGGTGTCGGTTGGCGCGGTGGTTACGGTGGCGGTGGGTGTCAATGCTTGCGCCGTGCTTGCAGGATCAAGCGTCGGGGTGCCCTGTCGGCTGTCTGCTGCGGTAGCCCACACCAGCACCGACCCGGACGAAGACGTGAACACTGTGCCATATGGCAGGTATATCAGGTAGTCTTGCGTGCTCGTGTTGTGGACAGCCAGCGTGCCACTGCCGGTAAAAGCAAAGCGGGGGTCGGGTGTTAGGTGCAACTCTCCTAAAACCAGATGCCCCTGCGACACCAGCGGCAGAAGCGAGCTACCGCCCGGGTTCCAGCCGGGCGTGCCGGGGGAGTTGGCAGCTGCGCTTGCGATGCGCTCGGCGATAGCACGGTCCTCGCTGTACCATGTGTTGTCCTGCGACCACCAAACAGCTAGAGCCGCCTGCTGTGGATCGGTGGCGTCGTAGCCCCAGTTGACGGCGTAGTAAAGCGTGGTGCGTACCAGTTCGGGTGCCAGAGGCGGGATCGCAAGTGTGTGCGGCTCGCCCGACACTGCCCGGTCGTGCTGGAGAGTGATAGCTTTCACGTGTATGTAAGCTGTGCTCCCGGCGGGCACGCTCAGCGAAACAGCGGGCATCGCCCTAAGAGGAGCAGCGTCTGCCCTGCTAGAGGTAGGGGAATAGACAATCCATGCTGCGAGAATGGCGGCAAGGGCTGCGAATCGAAGGGCTAAGGTAGCAGTGCCGGGGGGGTTTGTTTTGGACCTGCTCAAGGCGAAGTGGCCTCCCGCATTCAAGGTTGCCTAATGAGTATACACCGTGTGAGCATAGAGTGCAAGAGGATATCCCGATAGGTTCCAGCAATAATAGGGGATGAGCTCCCTGTCCGGGGGCGAGGGCGTGCTTCGCACAGAGTCTACTGATGTTTCATAAAGCAGATGACAGGCAAGGCATCGCCGAATGCCTTGCCGCTTTAGCGGGGGCGGATTGCTGGGATGGGTCGTTGTGGCGAGCGGCGCAACTGTTCGGGGCAGCCACAGCCTTGCTCGAAGCTATTGGCTCCTCCTTCCAGCCAGCCGATCGCATCGAGTATAACCGCAACGTGGGCATTGCCTCCACACGGCTGGATAGCACTACCTTTGCAGCTGCGTGGGCGACAGGACGGGCGATGACGCTGGAACATGCTGTTGATTGCGCCCTGACACAGTTTTGTTCGTTGAGGTAGGGTTCCCGGTCAAAACAAGCGGACCGCCAGAACAGCAACGCCCGGCATATACTGAATTTACATGTCTGTGCCAGTATATGCCGGGCGTTGTCTGCTTACTTCACTTGCTTTGCTTACGCTTTTGCGTTTGCGCCCACCGGCTGAGCCTCGGCGTTGGCCGCCTGTTCGACCTCGAAGGTGATGCCGGCTTCGGGCGTGTAGTCCACCAGCACGGTGTGGCCCGGTTTGACATCGCCTCTGAGCAGGCGCCTGCTGAGGGGGGTCTCCACCTCGCGCTGGATGGCCCGCTTGAGTGGGCGTGCGCCGAACTGCCGGTCGTAACCCACCTCGGCCAGATGCTCTCTGGCGGCATCGGTGAGCTTCAGGCCCACGCCGCTCAGCGCCAGCCTGCCGGCGAGGTCGCTCACCTGAATGTCCACGATCTGCTTCAGCTCGTCCAGCGTCAGGTGGCGGAAGATGATCACATCGTCAATGCGGTTGAGGAACTCAGGCCTGAAGGTCTGCTTGAGCGCCTCGTCCACCCGCTTCTGCACCTCGCGCTGGTCCTCGTCGTTGAAGCCCTGAGGCTTGAAGCCGAAGCCCTGATGCTTGGGCAGGAACTGCGTGCCCACGTTGGAGGTCATGATGATCAGGGTGTTGCGGAAGTCCACCGTGCGGCCATGGCCGTCGGTGAGCCGCCCGTCGTCCAGCACCTGAAGCAGTACGTTGAACACCTCCGGGTGGGCCTTCTCGATCTCGTCGAACAGCACCACCTGATACGGTCGCCTGCGCACAGCCTCGGTGAGCTGTCCGCCCTCGTCGTAGCCCACGTAGCCGGGGGGCGAGCCGATCATACGGGCCACGGTGTGCCGTTCGCCGTATTCGCTCATATCCACGCGCACGATGGCATCCTCCGAGCCGAACAGGTACTCGGCCAGTGCGCGGGCAAGCTCGGTCTTACCCACACCGGTGGGGCCGACGAAGATGAACGAACCCATGGGCCGTTTGGGGTCGCGCAGGCCGGCCCTCGACCGCCGGATCGCGTCCGACACCGCTTCGATGGCCTCGTGCTGACCCACCACGCGCCTGTGCAGTTCCTTCTCCATGTCGAGCAGGCGGGTCATCTCCTCTTCCACCATGCGCTTGACCGGTATGCCGGTCCACTTGGACACCACTTCGGCGATGTCCTCTTCGTCCACCACTTCGTCTATCTTGTGGTTGGACAGCCATTCAGTGCGCTTCTGCTCGAACTCTTTTTCGAGCACCACCTTTTCGGCCTTGATGCGGGCCGCGGTCTCGTAGTCGGTGCGGGCCGAGGCGTCCTCCATCTCCTGCTCCATCTGTTCGAGGCGGGCCTGCATGTCGCGCAGTTCGGGGGGCAGGTTGAACACCGCCAGCCGCACGCGCGAGGCTGCCTCGTCCATCAGGTCAATGGCCTTGTCGGGCAGGAAGCGGTCAGAGATGTAGCGGCTGGACAGCCTGACGGCGGCCTCCACAGCCTCATCGGTGATGCGCAGGCCGTGGTGCTCTTCGTAGCGAGGCCGCAGGCCGTGCAGTATCTTGATCGAGTCCTCCACCGAGGGCTGGTCCACGTATACGGGCGAGAAGCGCCGCTCCAGCGCCTGATCCTTCTCGATCTTGCGGTACTCGTCGAGGGTGGTGGCCCCGATGCACTGAAGCTCGCCGCGGGCCAGCGCAGGCTTGAGGATGTTGCCTGCGTCCATAGCACCCTCGGCGGCCCCCGCGCCCACTACGGTGTGCACCTCGTCAATGAACAGGATCACCTCTTTGCGGGCGCGCTTGACCTCTTCCAGCACGGTCTTGAGGCGCTCTTCGAACTCGCCCCGGAACTTGGAGCCAGCGATCATGGCGGTCAGGTCCAGTGCCAGCAGGCGCTTGCCCTTGAGCA
>DAOTTC010000039.1:0-29988 GCA_034437815.1 Chloroflexia bacterium
TCCTGTGGTTGGCGAAGGTTACTGAACACTTCCTTCTTACCACATGAGGCCGAGCCTTGCTATTCGAAGATGTGGGTAATCACCAGAGGAAGCAGGGTTGACATCGGGCCAAAAGCTTGCTATACTGGCATCAACCTGAAAACCTGCGGAAGAGGCAGATACCCACGATGGCGCACTACAGCTTCGCGGTCTACTCGATCGGTGCAGCTACACTTGATGATAATAGGAGGAGTCTGCCCACTTCCGGATAGGTTGCCGCACAGAGCGACTATCGGCCGTGGGCAGAACTCCAAAGCCCACGGCCTTTATCTTATACTCTTATTTGCGGCTTCACCTCTTGCCTTTACCATGAGCAAGATGAGCAGGCCGCACGCACAAAGGAAAGGGCCATGGGCAACAACGGCAAGGCCCGCACAAAGCCCGTCATATCCAATACAGCAAGCGTCTGTGAACCACCCGCGAGAGGAAGCAACCCCATGGAGGCAGTGCAAAAAACATCCCTGAAAAACCAAGAAGCGCAGCAAGCTCGCTCTGAATACGCTAAGGTAACCTGTGGTCAGCTGCGCACCGCCGATGTACAGCGCAAGGTGCAGTTGAACGGCTGGGTGCACCGCCGCCGCGATCAGGGGGCCATCATCTTCATTGACCTTCGCGACCGCGACGGCATCACCCAGATAGTGTTCAACCGTGAAACCAACCCCGACGCCCACCGGGTGGCTGAAGAGGCGCGCTCCGAATACGTGTTGCGTGTAGAAGGCACCGTCGTGTATCGGGGCGAAGAGAGGGTCAACCCCAGCCTTGCCACCGGCGAAGTGGAGGTGGTGGCCGAGCGCGCAGTGGTGCTCAATACTGCCAGACCTCTGCCTTTCGAAATAGCGAGTGCAACCGAGGCGGACGAGACCTTGCGCCTCAAATATCGCTATCTCGACCTGCGCCGACCGCGCATGCAACGCAACCTCGAACTGCGTCACCGCACCATCAAGTTCATACGTGATTATCTGGATGCGCGCGGCTTTCTGGAGATAGAGACCCCCATCCTTATCAAGAGCACGCCCGAAGGCGCACGTGACTATCTGGTACCCAGCCGCCTGCACCCCGGCCAGTTCTACGCCCTGCCTCAATCCCCACAGCAACTCAAGCAACTGCTGATGGTGGCAGGTATGGGGCGCTACTTCCAGATCGCACGCTGCTTCCGCGACGAAGACCTGCGGGCCGACCGCCAGCCAGAGTTCACCCAGCTCGACTTGGAGATGAGCTTTGTGGAGCGTGAGGACATCTTGCAACTGATCGAGGGCATGATTGTGGAACTGGTGCCCGCCGTATCCGACAAGCGCCTGATGACCGTGCCTTTCCCCCGCCTCAGCTATGAAGAGTCCATGGCCCGCTACGGCAACGACAAGCCCGACCTGCGCTTCGGCATGCAGATAAGCGACCTCAGCTCGATAGTAGCCGGCAGCACCTTCGGTATATTCTCCGACGCTGTGCAGTCGGGGGGCACGGTAGCAGGCATCAGGGTGCCGGGAGCCGCAGGCTACACCCGCCGGGAACTGGACGAGCTAACCGAGACCGCGAAACGCTACGGAGCCAGAGGGTTGGTGTGGATTGCACTGGAAGGCCCGGCTGCCACCACGACGGACGGCGGCCCCAGTTGGCAGGTGCGCTCGCCCGCCGCCAAGTTCCTGTCCGGACAGGAATTGGACGGTATCGTGGAAGCCTTGGGCGCTCAGACCGGCGACTTGCTGTTGGTCGTGGCCGACCGCACGCCCGTGGTGCGCGATGTGCTGGGCAGACTGCGCACCGACATGGGCAAGCGGCTGGGCCTGACTGACGATTCGGTGCTGGCCTTCGCGTGGATAGTTGACCCACCTCTGCTCGAATGGAACGAAGAGGAGAACCGTTGGGACGCGGTGCACCACCCATTTACCATGCCCCTGCCCGAAGACATCGGCATGCTGGGCACCGATCCGGGCGCGGTGCGCGCCGCCGCCTACGATATCGTGTGCAACGGCTATGAGATAGGCACCGGCTCTATCCGCATCCACGACCGCGACCTGCAAGCCCGCATCTTCGAACTCATGGGCTACGGTCAGGACGAGATAAACGCGCGCTTCGGCCACCTGCTTCAGGCGTTCGAGTACGGCGCACCCCCACATGGGGGGATCGCCCCCGGCATAGACCGACTGGTGATGCTGTTGGCCGGCGAGGACAACATCCGGGAAGTAATAGCCTTCCCCAAGACCGCACAAGCGCGTGACCTCATGATGGATGCCCCCTCTCCCGTGCCCCAAAGCGCCCTCAAAGAACTGCATATAAAGCTCGACCTGTGATGCCAACGGCTCTGCCAAGCATGGTGGGTTGACCGAGGGCGCGGGGGTGTCCCTCGGTCTTCACCTCCCCCCATGGTGGCAGAGCCCAACGCCGACTATGGGTGGAACCCCTTGCGTCCACGGCGCGTGGTATAATTACTTATCATGCAAGCTCATGCATGGTCATGCACAACTGACCGTGGCTATCCCCACGGCAACACGGCGGGCACCCATGATAGTGCTGACGCGCCAAACCTGCATAGACTTGGACCAAGCACTCGGCAAAGAGTGGTTGGTCGCCAATGGAATCGGTGGCTATGCCTCCTCCACCATCACCGGAGCCAACACCCGGCGCTATCATGGCCTGCTGGTGGCTTCGCTCAAACCGCCCGTGCATCGTGTGGTGCTTCTCTCCAAGGTGGACGAAGAAGCCCATACGGGAGGCCGCACCTACTACCTCGGCACCAATGAATACCCAGACGGTAAGATTCACCCGGATGGCTTCGTATTCATCGAGGGATTTTATATACGCGGTGGCCTGCCCACCACCGTGTTTCGTTTGGGGGATGTGGTGCTCCATAAGACCGTGTGGATGGAGCACGGGCACAACACCACCTACGTGCGATACGACTACGTGGAGGGCAGCGGCACGTGCCACCTGACGCTCCACCCACTGTGCAATTACCGCGATTACCACGGCATGACCCGAGGTCGCCTCGACTGGGACTTCGAAGTGGAGGGCACAGAAGGTGGCTGTAAGATAATCGCCGAAGAAGCAGCCACGCCCTTCTGGCTGATTACCGACCCGCCCGCCGAATTCACCCACACCGGCGTGTGGTACTGGAACTTCGTCTACAGGCAGGAAGTAGAGCGTGGGTTCCACGAGCGCGAGGACCTGTACCTGCCGGGCGTGCTCCGCGCCGCCCTCGAACCCGGGGACGTCCTGATGCTGGTCGCCAGCACCGAGCCGCCCCAAACCACCCGACCACTGATCGGGGACGCGCTGCTCAGGGCGCGCACCAGACAGAAGTCGCTCCTCGATATGGCGGGCATCGCCCCTGATATGGACGAACACGACGCCGCCGATGCCGGTTCCCCAGTGGAGGCGCTGGCCGCTCAACTGGTAGGGGCCGCCGACTCGTTCATAGTAGCGCGGCAGGTGAGCCGTGATGGTGCTTCCCACGCAGTGCCCAGCGTGCTGGCCGGCTACCACTGGTTCACCGACTGGGGCCGCGATACGATGATCTCGTTGCCCGGCTTGATGCTGCCTACCGGTCGTGCACAGGAGGCCGCCCTCACAATACGCACCTTCGCCATGTTCGCCCGCGAAGGTCTGGTGCCCAACCACTTCCCTGACACCGGCGACCCGCCCCACTACAACACTGCGGATGCCACTCTGTGGATGTTTGTGGCCCTGCAAAAACTGGCCGAGCGCACGGGCCACCTCGCCACCGCCCGCGAGCTGTATCCACTGCTGTCCGACATCATCGCATGGCATGTGCGGGGCACTCGCTTTGGCATCGCGATGGACCCGGACGACGGTCTGTTGCGTGCCGGCGAGCAAGGTGTGCAACTCACGTGGATGGACGCCAAGGTGGATGAGTGGGTGGTCACCCCGCGCATAGGCAAGCCGGTAGAGATAAACGCCTTGTGGTACAACGCCTTGCGGATCATGGACAAGTTAGGCGCGGCATTGCGCGGCGAGGTGCCGCCGGGGCGGGAGGACGCCCCGGAGTTCGGCAGACTTGCAGAGCGTGCCGCCAACTCATTCCGCGCCCGCTTCTGGTACGAATCGGGTGGCTACCTGTATGATGTGATAGACGGGCCGGAGGGCAACGACACAGCTATACGCCCCAACCAGTTGCTCGCCGTGTCACTATGCAAAGACCTGCTGACTTTGGATCAGGCCCGCAGGGTGCTGGCGGTGGTCAGGCAGCACCTGCTTACACCTTATGGGTTGCGTACCCTGTCTCCGGAGCACCCCGATTATAAACCGCGCATCACCGGCACCCGTCGCGAGCGAGATGCCGCCTATCATAACGGCACAGTGTGGCCTTGGCTGCTGGGACCGTACTTCGATGCCGTGCGCAACACCGAGGGAGACGGCACGGCCCGCGCCGAGCTCGAATCCATGCTCCCGACCCTGCGCCGGCATCTCGCCGATGCCGGTCTGGGCACCATCAGCGAGATCTTCGATGGGGATCCGCCCCACACCCCGCGCGGCTGCATATCACAGGCATGGAGCGTGGCCGAGATATTGAGGCAGGTGTGGGGGCCGGACAAGCTGTTGTGATATAATGCAGCATGTTACATACTCGCTCAGCGTCACAGCCGGAGCCAAACCGGCCATACCCACCCATCTCACCCCAAACTTTTGCCACCCCCGAGCAGGCCGGCTCCGCGCCCCCACGCGCCGACATCCCGGCCCCACCCCGGACAACGGCGGCCCAACCGGACACTCCGTATGACTATGGCTCGCCCGCCCGGAGGGTGCGCGAAGCGAGCGTTTATGACGGGGCACGCCCTGCTCGGGCCACTCCGCGGTTATGGCTACGCATACCACTGGCCAATCCCCGTGTTACCCCTGTATTGCTGGGTGTGTTGATCACCATCTTCGGGCTGATGGTGCTCGCTGGCGGCTCGCTAAGCCCCGCCGATCGACAGGGCCTGCTCCAAGACTGGGGGGCGAAAGTCAACTCGCTGATCGCCGACGGTGAATGGTGGCGGCTGATCACGGCCACCTTCCTGCACGCCAACTTCGTGCATATAGCGCTCAATGGGTATGCCCTGTACGTGATCGGCATAGACCTCGAAGCTCTGGTGGGCAGAGCGCGGTTCATTGCCATATATTTCGTATCAGGACTCGCGGGCAGTATAGCCAGCTTTATCTTTTCACCGGCTATGGGCGTGGGCGCTTCCGGGGCGATTTTCGGGTTGATAGGAGCGCTGGCCATCTACTACGGCCTACACCGCAGATTGTTCGGCAAAATAGGGCAGATACAGTTCTGGAATATCATAGCGGTCATAGCTTTAAACATAGCATTCGGCTTCTCAGGCATATTGCCGGTGGACAACTCGGCACATCTGGGCGGTCTGGTGGCAGGGCTGGCGATGGGATATGTGTTGTGCCCGCGCTATATAGCAGGCAAATGGGTTATGCACCATGTGCGTGATGTCGTAAACGCCAACACAGGACCCTTGCCGTGGATTGCCGCCGGCCTGCTTGCCCTGAACTTGGTGCTCGTTTTCCTCGTATCGGTTATCCTGTACAGGGCGGGCGTGGTGCTGTATATCTATTAGTGCCGTTTCGTGGTGCATGGCGTGCCGAAAGCGGACAGGGTGAGGTGATAAACACCGGAGAAGGCCGCTCCCTTGCCGGCATCCCACCTCGTTTGACGGTCGATGAACTACATGGCGCTGGAGACGTTGATGAGAATGCACTACCTGTGGACGCCGTGGCGCATGCAGTATATCAGCGGGGCAGGCGCAGCCGGGCCGGCCCGCGACAGGGACGATGCGCAACAGGAAGAGGCCGCATCAGATTCGGACGAGATGAGGACCGGCGGGAGAGCAGGCGCAGGGCCTCCCGCCGAAGCCGTTCAGGAAGCCGACCTGCCTCAGATAGAGCCAGATGGCGGCAGCCCTGCGTGTGTGTTCTGCGACCGCGTGCGCCTACCCGAATCGCAGGACCGCGCCAATCTTATCCTGCTGCGCGGGCAACGTAACTTCGTAATCTTGAACCTCTACCCGTACAACTCAGCCCACCTGATGGTGGTGCCCTACGAACACACAGCCGACTTCGCGGGGCTGGACGCGCTCACCGTAGGTGAGATGATGGCCCTGCTCCAGAGGATGATCCGGGTCATTCAGGCCGAATACCGGCCCGACGGGTTCAACGTGGGACTCAACCTCGGCAGAGTGGCGGGCGCAGGTGTCGCGGACCATGTGCACACCCACTTGGTGCCCCGCTGGGTCGGCGATACCAACTTCATGCCTGTGGTAGGGGCCACCAAGGTCATGCCCGAATTGCTGGAGACCACATATGACAGATTGAAGGCCAGACTCCAGACGGTGGGATGAGTAGGATGAGCCACAGGCTCACAACTCTTTACCCTCCATGGCGGCCATGGCCACCTGCCTTATCAGCCCGGCGGCTTCCCGGGTCACCAGATTGGGGCGGTTGTCGTTCATGGGCACCAGTATGACGTTGGCCCCCAGATGCTTGGCCACCGCCAGACCCGGGTCGTTGGTGTCCATGACCGCGATCGTGGGGATCGCCCGGTTGATGGCCTCGCCTGCAAAACCGTGGTCGGCGACCACAAGGTCGGGCGGGTGGGCGGCCTCCGCGAGCATTAGTTCCATGGGGCGCGAGTCGTGCGTGTGCAACGCCGAGCAGGTGTCGGACAAGAAGGCTACCGAGCCAACCGAATCGACCACGCGCACGTGGTCCGGGTCTTCGCCTCGAAACACCACCTGACCTCGGGCCAGATCTAGCACTCGCCCACCCAGCTCGCGCACAAGGGCGGCCAGCTCTGCATAGAACTGGAGCATGGCGCCCGGGTGGCCGGTGGCGAACAGCACACTACCCCCTGCTGAGGCCACGCGCCTGAGCTCTTCGGCGACGGCCTTCAGCCCCTTGATAGTTGAGGATGGCGATATGTAGCCCCGACCTCTGGTGTAGGTTATATCCTGCGAGCATTTGGTGATGTCTGCCACCATTTTCAGGGCCTCGTCCGCGCTCATGCCACTTTGCTGGATGATGTCCATCACCAGCCTTATGCCGAAAGTAGCATAAGGGTCGCCGGCCACCATGCGCCTGACCGCTTCTATATTGTTCTTGCGCGTATGGCTCAGTTCGGGTCCGGTCAATCGCAGCTTGGTCAGCCGCCGCTCTATGGTTTGTTCATCAAGCATCATCGCCCAGCCTACTGCTACATGTTATAATCGGTACCACTATACCATAATCGCCAAACGGCGTCTCAAAGTTCGCAAAGCTCTGAGGAAGGCCCCACACTCTGGTGGAACCCGCGAGTACGCGAGCAGGTGTCGGGGCAGGCAATCACATGAGCAAGATATTGGTCTGTGGCCTGATCAATATAGAGACTACACTGCAAGTCGAGGGCTTTCCGATAGAATACAGCCCCGTTCGCTACCCTTTCCATGGGATCAGGAGCACCGTCGCGGGAGTGGGCTTCAACATCGCTAAGGCCCTGACCACCCTTGGCGACGATGTGACACTTATCTCGCTCGTCGGTCGGGACCTCGCTGGGAAGATGGTGATCGAAGAGCTTGCCCGGCAAGGCATGAGTGCGGAGTTCGTGCTGCCGGCGTCGGCACACACCGCCCAATCGGTCATCTTGTTTGACGGGCAGGGAAGACGGCAGATCAACACCGACCTCAAGGACATACAAGAGCAAACCTACCCGGACGACCGCTTCCAAGCCGCGCTGGCGGGGTGCGACTTGGCGGTGCTCGCCAATATCAATTTTTCCCGCCCTTTTCTGGAGGCGACTCGCCGGGCGGGCAAGCTCATAGCTACAGACGTACACACGATCTCTGACCTCGACGACGAGTACAATGCAGGTTTCATGCGCTGCGCGCACATACTGTTCATGAGCGACGAGCGCCTGCCCTGCCCCCCCGGAAGAGTGGGCGCGGCGGGTGGTGAACAGGTATGGAACGGAAATCTTAGTGGTCGGGATGGGTGCAAAGGGGGCGTTGCTCTCGGTCAAGAGCGATGGCCTTATCGAGCAGGTACCGGCCGGGCAGGTGCGAGAAGTGGCGAACACCGTAGGTGCAGGTGACGCACTGTTCTCCTGTTTCGTCCACTTTTACAGCGCATCCGGAGACCCATATGAGGCGCTGAGGAAAGCTGTGGTCTTCGCTTCATATAAGATCGGCGCGACGGGTGCAGCCGAGGGGTTCCTGACGGAGCAGGAGCTTATCGCACTGCACTGCACAGCAGGCTTGTCGTCCAGACGTCTGGAATTGTAAAGGGGCGGCTGTAGGCTACAGCCACCCCTTCAAGGTAACCCGAATGCGGGCGAGACGCCTGCGCTCTCAAAAAGGGGCACCCACAAGGGAGTGCCCCTACACGCGGTTGTTACCTTTCTTGCAAAACCAGCATACGTTCAGGTGCTGAGTTGCACTTGCCTACTCTTTGCCGTCGCCAGCGCCGGTGCCCGAAAGCTCCGGCTCGCGGTCCTCGGCCTTGTCGGCCTTCTTGCGGCCCTTTTTGGCAGGCTCGGCGGTCTCCGCTTCGGCGGCCACGGTAGCTTCGTACTCGTCCTGCGAGCTCAGCTTGAGCAGGCCGTCCTCCACCGTCACGTACACCGAGGTGTTGGGCAGGAAGCGCTGCTCCAGCATGCCTTCGGCCAGTGGGTCTTCGATCAGGTTCTGAATGATGCGGCGGAGCGGGCGCGCACCGTAGTTGTGGTCGTAGCCACGCGTAGCCAGCAGTTCCATGGCCTCGTCAGTGACCCTGAGCTCAATGTTGTGCTCCTTGAGCTGTTTGCGCACGCGATTGAGCATCAGCTCGGCGATCTGGCGGATATGCTGGGTGGTCAGCGAGTGGAACACGATCACCGCGTCCAGCCTGTTGAGGAATTCGGGCCGGAAGGTCTTCTTCAGTTCCTGAAGCACCTTGTCACGCATGACCTCGTACTCGCGCCGGGCGGTCTTCTCCTCGTCTTGCCGCACCGAGAAGCCCAGCGTCACATCGCGGTTGATGATTTCAGCGCCCACGTTTGAGGTCATGATGATGATAGTGTTGCGGAAGTCCACCCGCCTGCCTTTGGCATCGGACAGATAGCCGTCCTCCATGATCTGGAGGAGCATATTGAATGCCTCAGGGTGAGCCTTCTCGATCTCGTCGAGCAGGATGACCGAGTAGCTCTTGCGGCGCACGGCTTCGGTAAGCTGGCCGCCCTCTTCGTAACCCACGTAGCCGGGAGGCGAGCCGACCAGCCTCGACACGTTGTGCCGCTCCATGAACTCGGACATGTCAATTTTGATGAGGGCGTCTTCCGAGCCGAACATGAACTCAGCCAGCGCCTTGGCAAGCTCGGTCTTACCCACGCCGGTCGGGCCGAGGAAGATGAACGAGCCGATGGGCCGCTTGGGGTCTTTCAGGCCGGCCCTTGCGCGGCGCACCGCCTTGGCGAGGTTGGACACCGCCTCGTCTTGACCGATCACACGGTTGTGCAGTTCCTCTTCCATCTTGAGCAAGCGCTCGGACTCTTCACCGGCGATGCGCGTCAGGGGGATGCCGGTCCACATGGACACCACCTGAGCGATGTCCTCTTCGGTCACGTACAGGGTCTCACTGCTCTTCTCAGTCTGGAAGCCCTCTTCCATCTGGGCGATGCGGCGGCGCAGGGCCTGCTCGCGCTCGCGCAGGTCGGCGGCCCGCTCGTAGTCTTCGGAGGCCACCAGACTCTCCTTCTCTTTGGCGAGGGCGTCCAGCTCGGCCAGCGCCTCGCGCAGGGCAGTGGGCTGTGCCGAGCGGTACAGCCTGACGCGGCTGGCCGCTTCATCCACCAGATCAATGGCCTTGTCGGGCAGGAAGCGATCGGTGATGTAGCGTGCGGCAAGGCTGGCCGCGGCCCGCAGGGCTTCGTCGGTGATCTTCAAGTGATGGTGTTCTTCGTACAGGCTCTTGATGCCACGCAATATCTCCAGAGTCTCTTCAGGGGATGGCTCGTCCACAAACACCGGCTGGAACCGGCGCTCCAGTGCAGCATCCCGCTCTATATACTTGCGATATTCGTCCAGCGTGGTGGCACCGATGGTCTGAAGCTCGCCACGCGACAGGGCAGGCTTGAGGATGTTGGCGGCGTCCACCGCGCCCTCGGCGGCACCCGCGCCAACCAGCGTATGCAATTCGTCGATGAACAGTATCGCCCCGCTGTCCTTGATCTCGGCAACCACCTTTTTCAGGCGCTCTTCGAACTCACCGCGGTACTTGGTACCTGCCACCAACGCGCCCATATCGAGGGCCAGCACACGCTTGTTGCGCAGGGTCTCAGGCACTTCATTGTTGACGATGCGCTGGGCTAGCCCCTCCACGATGGCGGTTTTGCCCACGCCCGGCTCGCCGATCAGGGCAGGATTGTTCTTGGTGCGGCGGGATAGGATCTGGATGACCCGCTCGATCTCTTTCTGCCGCCCGATCAAGGGGCCGAGCTTGCCCGCGGCGGCCAGTGCGGTCAGGTCGGTGCCCAGCGCGTCTACATAAGGGGTTTTGCTGGCGGTCTTGCCACCCGCCGCCGAGTAGCCGCTGGACGACTTGAGCACCTCTATGACCTGAGCGCGAACCTTCTCAAGGGACACGCCGAGGCTTTCTAGCACGCCCGCGGCGATGCCCTCCCCCTCGCGCACCAGACCCAGAAGCAGGTGCTCGGTGCCGATGTAATGGTGGTTGAGGCGGCGGGCCTCATCAACTGCCAGTTCGATGACCCGCTTGGCACGCGGGGTCAGGCCGATATCACCGATTGGCATGCGATCGCCCTTCCCGATGATGAACTCAACCGCCGAGCGCACCTTGTGCAATTCGATGCCAAGGTTGTTGAGTACACGAGCCGCCACGCCATCGCCCTCGCGGACGAGGCCGAGGAGGATGTGCTCGGTGCCAATGTAGTTATGGTTGAAGCGTTGCGCCTCCTCCTGCGCGAGCTGCAACACCTTGCGTGCTCTTTCGGTGAATTTATCGAAACGATCGCTCATATCTCTTCTCTCTCTAGCTCTAGCGCCGTAGAAACGGCCACTGCAACCCCTGACACCTGAAAAGAGTAAACCGTGTGCGTTTGTGTATGGCGTATGGCGTGTGACGTGTGGCGTGTGGGGCGTAAAGACGTTACAGCCGAAACCTGCAAAGTACTGTGCAACAGTGTTGTGCGATGCTAATCCTGACTGCTATTGGGCAAGTTCCATGCCCGATGATAACTGGCGAATCGTGACGGCCTGCCCGTCTGTAGGTTTATACGTTCAGGGGTTGCCGGCAGTTGCGTTATCCACGGAACGATTAGTACCTAGCCTGATTTAAGGATACAGCCACGCATGGCTTGGTGTCAAGAGCCTCAGGTCCTATTTTACCTACCCAAACGGGGGGATTTGCCGCACGCAGGTGCTTCGCTTCATAGCTCGGCATCATCAGGCGCTTGTGATACGAATGATTGCCTGCAACCCGAGCAGATAGCTGTGCACCCCGAAGCCGCATATCTGCCCCACACACACCGGAGCCAGCACTGAATGTCTGCGGAACTCCTCGCGTGCGTAGATGTTGGACAGGTGCACCTCCACCGTAGGTATGGCGGTGGCAGCAATGGCATCGCGCAGGGCGTAGCTCGTGTGGCTGTACGCTCCAGCATTGATGAGGATGCCATCCACTCGACCAATGGCTTCGTGTATCCGGTCTATCAAATCGCCTTCGTGGTTGGACTGGAAGACGTCCACTTCGATGCCCATTTCTTGGGCAGTACGCTGTAGGGCCTGATTTATCTGGTCCAGCGTGGCTGTGCCGTAGATGTGTGGTTCGCGTCTGCCCAGCAGGTTCAGGTTGGGGCCGTGCAACACCAGCACCCGCAGTGGCCTGCCCGGTCCCCGCCCCTGCCGCGGCCCTTCTCCCACACCCTCAATCTCACCCATGTGCGTGTTCATGCCTATCCCTCCTTTGAACCCCAGAGATATATGCATGTTCATGCAAGATGTTGGGGAGGGCTTTGCCCTCCCCAAACCCCTCACTTGTCACTGCGACTGCGCCAGTGCCTGCTTCACCAACTCTTCGGGCACGTTCTCCACGACCCTGACGCACCCAATAGCCTCCGGCAGGATAAGCCTCAGCTGGCCCTCGCGGCGTTTCTTGTCGGCGGCCAGCATGGTCTGCCACACCCGCTCCACGGCCTCGCTGTCGGTCAGGTCAGGGTGGCCCCAGCGCACCGGCAGGCCCCACCGCTCCAGCACGCGCACTACACGCTCCTCAAGCTCCCTCTCACACATGCCTAGCAGGCGGGCGAGCCGGACGGCCACCGCCATGCCTGCGCTCACCGCCGAGCCATGCGGCCTTGTGTAGCCTGTGCAAGCTTCGAAGGCATGACCGAACGTATGCCCCAGATTGAGCAGTGCCCGCTCGCCCGATTCGTAGGGGTCGCGCTCCACTATGCCGCGTTTCACCTGTATGGCGTGCAGTATCGCCGCCCCATAGTCCAGCTCCGCCGGTTCTGTGCTCTCCAGCAGGCCGAAAAGCCACGGGTCGCCAATGATGGCGGATTTGATCACCTCGGCCATGCCCTGCCGTATCTGCTCATGCGGCAGGGTGGACAGAGTGTCGAGGTCGGCCACCACCATATGGGGCTGTTTGAACACGCCCAGCAGGTTCTTGCCGCGTCTGTGGTCTACGCCTACCTTGCCACCCACGCTGGAGTCGGCCATGGCAAGCAAGGTAGTAGGCACCTGCACGAGCGGCACACCCCGCATGAACACCCCGGCAGCCACGCCGGCCGTATCGCCCACCACACCCCCGCCCAGCGCCGCCACCCAGCCGCTCCGGTCCAGACCGGCGTCCATGAAGGCCTCGATGAACAGGTCTACCGAGGCCCAGCGCTTGTGCACCTCTCCCGCCTGCATAACCGCGAGGGTTGGCTCGAAACCGGCACCGCGCAGAGAGTCCAGCACCCTATGCGCGTATAGAGGGGCCACGGTGCTGTCTGTGATCACGACCACCCTGCGCCCCAGCCCATGCTGGCGAGCCAGCGGGCCAAGACCGGCCAGCAGACCGCGCCCCAGCAGTACGGGATATTCACCTTGCGGCCAGCGCACATCGAGCGTCACGACCCCGGCTCGATTGAACACGTGCGCCTCGTACAGGCAGACCACCCTATCGGCCACCTGTTCGGGATTGAGGTACGTGGTGTCCACCTTCAGGGGTACAGAGTCGTACACGGGCTGGCGCGCGCTCAGCAGTTGAGCTATGCGCTCTCCGACATCGCATGAGGCGAGCAGAGGCCTTTTACCGCGTCGGGCGGATGCTTCCAGCCGCGCAACCAGCCGGTCGGGCCGGCAGGTGAGCAGTATCAGCAGGCCGCTGGCCTCTAGCACAGCCCTGTTGGCCGGGTCGAGCAGGGCGCCCCCTCCTACGGCCACCACGTGGGCATGCAAAGCGCCCACCTGCTGGCAGGCCTGCCGTTCGAGGGCGCGGAAGGCAGGCTCGCCCTGTGTGGCGAATATCTGGCTTATGGACATGCCGGCTTCGGCCTCGACCAGTTGGTCGGTGTCCACGAACGGCCTGCCCAGTCTGGCCGCGACCAACCTGCCCACGGTGCTCTTGCCCACGCCCATGAAGCCGACCAGCACGATGTTTGCATTTGCAGGTGCAGATATGGATACAGATGTGGTGTCCATTGCATCCCCATGCTTGGGAGTAACGAAAAGCGTGGAGCGCGAGCGGGACGCCTAAGCTCCGTGTTGTGATGTGCGAAGGCGCCTGCGCTCCCTCCGAACTTGCATCGCACTAATCCCCGACCGCCGAACCCCCGGCTCCAACCTCTATACCTTTCAGAGGAAAGCGCTCGCGCATCTCTTCGAGGCTGTCCCCACCCAGCTTTTCGTGCAGAGCGTCGGCCAGCACCCACGCCACCATAGCCTCGCCCACCACAGCGGCGGCGGGCACGGCGCAGAAGTCCGAGCGCTGGTATTGGGTGGTGGTCTGCTCGCCCGTAGCCATGTCCACCGTCTGCAAAGGGTTGATGGTGGTGGATATGGGCTTCATGGCGGCACGCACGATGAGCGGCTGGCCGGTAGTCACCCCTCCTTCCAGCCCGCCCGCACGGTTGGTGAGCCGCTGAGGGCCTTGAGGTGTGGCGTATATCTGGTCGTGCACACTGCGCCCGCCCATGCGCGCGTTCTCAAACGCCTCACCTATCTCTACGCCTTTGATGGCCTGAATGCTCATCACAGCCTGAGCCAGCCGGCCATCCAACCGTCGGTCCCAGTGCACGTAACTGCCCAGTCCCACGGGCAAGCCGGTGGCCCACACCACGAACACCCCGCCCACTGTGTCGCCACTGCGCCGAGCATGGTCTATGCGAGCTTTCATCTCCTGTTCGGCCTGCGGGTCGGGACAGCGCACCGCAGAGGCCTCGGTGGCCTCGGCCAGCAGTTGCGGGGAAGACAGGTCAACATTGCGGGCCACCACGCCCCCGATCTCCACCACCACACTGCCCACCTGTATGCCGAACTCGGCCAGCAGGCGTTTGGACACCGCACCGGCGGCGGTGCGGGCGGCGGTCTCGCGGGCGCTGGCCCTCTCCAGCACGAGGTGCATGTCGGAGTGGCGGTATTTGACCGCCCCCACCAGATCGGCGTGGCCGGGACGGGGCACGGTGAGAGGTGGGTGGTCTTTCTTGATGTAGTTGGCGTAGTCGCGGTTGGTTATCTGCATGACTATGGGGCCGCCCGTGGTCAGCCCGGCGTGCACCCCGCCGAGGAACTGCACTTCGTCGTGCTCTATGCGCTGCCGCCCGCTCCGCCCGTAGCCGCCCTGCCTGCGGGCAAGGTCCCGGTTGATCTCCTCCTCAGGCAGGGGCAGTCCTGCAGGGAAGCCTTCTACTATCACCGTCAGGCAGGGGCCGTGCGACTCGCCGCCCGTCAGAAACCTGTGCATCATGTCCTTGACACCTCTTCTTGTTGTGTTGAGATCGCGTCGGGAGGGGTCCGCAGAGGTTCAAGCCCTTCTCTTTTACCCCTAGGGAGCAACGAAAAGGGCAGCATGCCTTCAGTCACTCCCCATCCGACATCTTGCATGGATATGGGTCAACCGGCAACCGCTTTGCGCATCACAGTGATGGGTGCGCGCCGACCGGTCCATATCTGGAAGCAAGCCGCACCCTGCTGTACCAGCATCTCCAGCCCGTCCTGAGTGCGACAGCCCGCGGCCTGCGCTTGACGAAGCAGGCGTGTGGGCCGGGGGTTGTAAATCAAGTCGTACACCAACAGATGGGCCGGCAGGTGCGTGCCCTCTGGCAGGGGCGTTTCGTGCTCGTGGGGCCACATGCCCGCGGGTGTGCAGTTGACCAGCAGTTCGGCCTCGCGCAGGGCCTCTTCCAACTTGGGGCGATCCAATCTGCCATGCCGGATGGGCAATGGCACGAACGGAGCAAGCTCCCCGGCCAACTGCTCGGCCTGCTGTGACCTGCGGGCCAGCACCAGCACACTGTGCCCGGCGGAGGCCAGAGCGTACGCCACGGCTCGCGCCGCTCCGCCCGCCCCCAGCAGTACCGCGTCTGCCCCTTCGGATATGCCGCCAACAGCCCTCAGGCCCTGCACGAACCCGATTGTGTCGGTGTTGAAACCCTCCAGCCTGCCGTCGTCGTGCACACGCACGGTGTTGCACGCGCCGATGGCTCGTACTTCTTGGCTCATCTCATGCAAATGAGCCAGCATGCGCTGTTTATGGGGCACGGTTACGTTCCAGCCCAAGAAACCTGCACCTGTAAGCGCGCGCACGTGCCTATCGAACCGGTCTGTGGGCGTGGGCACCAACACATATAGGTAGTCCAGCCCGCAGTGCGCGAAGGCAGTGTTGTGCATGACCGGGGATAGGCTGTGCTCCACCGGATAGCCCACCAACCCCGTCAGCCTCGTCTTCCCTGACGTAGACGGGGCAGATGCAGACGGAGCCTGCTCACACATCGAATGCATCCCCCAGCAGATTGTGCAGTACAGAGTAGAAGCCCGGAAAGCTGTCGCCGGCACAGGCCGTGCCTTGCACCACCGTCTCGCCCTGAGCGCACAGAGCGGCCACCGTCAGCGCCATGGCAAGCCGGTGATCGCCGCAACTGCTGACGTGCGCGCCGTGCAGGGTCGTGGGGCCTTGCACACGCCAGCCATCGGGCAGGGCCTCTATACATGCACCCATTTTGGCAAGCTCCTGCGCGGTGGTGGCGATGCGGTCGGTCTCTTTGACGCGCAGTTCACCAGCCCCACGCACTTCGGTGGTTCCTTCGGCCTGCGTGGCCGCTACAGCCAGCACCGGCAGTTCATCTATCATGCCCGGCACCTCCTGTGGGGGCACACATATACCCTTGAGCGGCGTATGCTCGATGTGCACATCGGCCACCGGCTCGCCGTGCAGTATGCGCCGATTGCTCAGGGTGATGCGCGCACCCATCCTGCCCAGGGCGTGCAGGAAACCGACCCTGCCGGGGTTCACGCCCACAGACATCACGGTCAGGCGCGAGCCGGGCAGGATGGCCGCCGCAGTCAGCAGGAACGCCGCAGATGAGATGTCGCCCGGCACGCGTATGTCGAGCGGCTCCAGCCTATCGGGCGGCCGGATCGTCACTTCAGCGCCCGACCGCTCCACCTGCACACCCATGGCCGTCAATATACGCTCGGTGTGGTCGCGGGTGGGCACCGGCTCTATCACCTTCGTGACACCTTCGGCGTACAGCCCTGCCAGCAACACAGCCGATTTGACCTGCGCGCTGGCCACCGGCAGTTCGTAGGTGATGGCGCGCAGGCCGCCGCCCATTATGGTGAGGGGAGGGTATTTGCCGTGCTGCCTGCCCAGCACTTTGGCCCCCATCAGGCGCAGGGGCACAGCCACGCGGTCCATGGGCCGGGCGCTGAGCTGGGCGTTGCCCGCCAGCACACTGTAGAAGGGCTGACCCGCCAGCACACCGGCCAGCAGGCGCATGGTAGTGCCCGACCCCCCGCACTCTATCGGCCTAACCGGCTCGCGCATACCGCGCAGGCCCTGCCCGTGCACCAGCACTTCCCGATCGGAACCAGACCCAAGGTCAAACTGCACCTGTGCGCCGAGGGCGCGCACAGCCTCTACAGTGGCAAGGCAGTCGTTGGCTGGCAGGAAGTTGTGGATTCGGGTGGTGCCCTGAGCCACGGCCCCCAGCAGCACGGCCCGGTGCGATATGGACTTATCGCCGGGCACCTCCACCTGACCGGTCAGGCCGGTCCCCACACCTCTCAGTCGGAGGGTATCGGGCACCGACTGAAGGTCGAGCGCTTGCATCACATGGTTCGGGCGCATCACACGAACATCTCCCTTCGTCTGCGCTGTGCCTGCTCCATCCACGCTCTCAATTCCCCTTCTATGTCGCGAGATCCTGCCGCGCCTTCCAGAAGTGCCCTGACCTGAGTCATCTGCCCGTCGAACAGGGCGAGGGCTTGCGCCACGGCCTCGCGGTTGGTGAGCAGTATATCCAGCATCATGTCCACCTCACCAGCGGCAAGGCGGGTGGTATCGCGGAAACCGCCCGCGGCCAGTGCGTCCACAGCCCTGTCCCGTCGGGCAGCCTGCATCTCGGCGTGCATCAGCACAGAGGCCAGCAGGTAGGGCAGGTGGCTGACGAGGGCCACTGCGCGGTCGTGGCGCTGTGCGTCCATCAGCACGGGCCACGCGCCCACCTCCCTGACCAGCGCTTCGGCCAGCGCCATAGCAGTGGGCGTGGCGCGGGCCGTGGGTACGAGCACAAAGGCCGCGCCCCTGAACATGGTTGGGTCGGCGTTGTCTAACCCACCGACCTCTCTGCCGCACATAGGGTGACCGCCCACCGCCAGCAGGCCATCTGGTAGTGCGCTCATAGCCTCGACCACCGCACCCTTAATACTGCCCAAGTCCATGAGGAGCGAGCCGGGGCGCATGTGAGCCGCCACCTGCGGTATAGACCTGATTATGTGGCGCACGGGTGTGGCGAGCACCACAACATCGGCTTCGCGCACCGCCCCGGCCACATCGCACGTAGCTGCGTCCACCACCTGCCGGGCCAGCGCCTTTTGGACCGTTTCTGAACGGCGGGCCACGCCCACCACACGCCTGCACCTGCCCCGCAGGGCCAGCGCCAGCGATCCGCCCATCAGCCCCAGCCCCACTATTGCTATGGTAGAGTGCTCAAGGCCCATCGGTGTGCTCCTCTTATGAGACATGCAGGCGCAGGGCTGCCGGGTAGTCAGCACCCATCTCCTGCGGTGCCGCGTCCCTGTGTACGTGTCGGTGGGGCCACAGGTCTACACCACCTCGGCCAACCGCCTCGGCCACGCGCCGCACGTCCTCGATCAAGCGGGCGCATTTGTCGGGGCGCAGAGACTGCCCGCCATCCGACAGGGCCTGTTCGGGGTGAGAATGCACCTCGATGAGCAGGCCATCGGCTCCGGCGGCTATGGCCGCCAGCGACACGGGCGCTACGAGATCCCACCGGCCCGTGCCGTGGCTGGGGTCGGCGATCACCGGCAGGTGGGACAACTGCTTGAGCACCGGTATGGCGTTCACGTCGAAGGTGAAGCGGGTGGCCCGCTCGAAGGTGCGTATGCCCCGCTCGCACAGCATAACCTGCGTGTTGCCCTGACACAGCACATACTCGGCGGCCAACAGCAGTTCCTCGATAGTAGAGCTCATGCCGCGCTTGATGAGCACCGGCCTGTTCTGCCTGCCCACCTCTTCCAGCAGGCGGTAGTTTTGCATGTTGCGCGCACCGATTTGCAGGATGTCGGCGTAGTGGGCCACCGTCTCCACCTCGTCAGGGGACATGACCTCGGTGATGATGGACATGCCCAACTGCCGGCGCACATCGGCCAGAATCTGCAAGCCTTCTTCGCCCAGCCCTTGAAAACTGTAAGGCGAGGTGCGAGGCTTGAAGGCCCCACCGCGCAATATCTTCACCCCCATCTCGCGCAGTTGGCCCGCTATCTCGAAGGTCTGCTCTCGGTTCTCCACCGAGCAAGGCCCGGCGATGAACGCCACGTCTTGGCCGCCGATGAGCGCATCGTTCACCCGGATCACCGTGTCGGTGGGCTTGAAGTCGCGGCTGGCAAGTTTGTAAGGCTGGAGGATGGGCACTACCTTCTCCACACCGTCCAACGACAGGAAATGTTCGGGGTCCAGAGGGCGGTCGTTGCCGATCACGCCCACTATCACCCGCTCGGTGCCGCTGGACACGTGCGGCCTGTAACCCAGCTCGCGGATGCGCTGTATCACGCCGCCTATCTCACGGGGGCCGGCTCCCATACGCATGACGATGATCATAGTCGCGGTCCTTTCTGAAGCTGTGCTGTCATGGGTGACTGCATGTGTTTTGAAACGGTCAATTCTGCGGTTCAGAGTGTTCAGCGTTTGGTCCGGCGACTTCGTCGGCGCCGCGCCCCGGTGCCTGCGGCGGCACCCGGCGCAAAGATTGCGTGCCCTTCAGGTATATATGCCTTATCTCGTGGGGGCTTCGGGTGGTGTTCCAGTGGAGCAGTACGCGAATGCACCGGCAGGGCGCGCCGGGCTTGTCCATCTCCACGGCCCCCATCATGGGTACGTGCTCCCAGCCCATCAGGCGGGCGGCCTCGGCGGGGAAAGCGGCGTTCAGGTCGGGCGTGGTGGTGAAGAAGACGCTGGCTAAATCGTCAGGGTTAAGCTCGTTAGCTTGCACGATAGCCGTGATCAGCTCGCGTATGGCCGCGTGGATGGCCTCCGAGGTGTTGTCGTCGGCTACGGTGGCCCCGCGCACTCCCCGGCAAACCACCTGCTGATGAGTCGGTGCTGTATGCATACCTACACCCCCATTCTCAAAACAAAAAGAGCGTTGGCGGCTGCCACGCTCTTTTGGTCCGGATATCCTGTTATTCTGCTAGCTTGTGTGCATTATCTCATCCATGTCTTGCGAGTGCGTGGCAGCCACCGGTGGGTACGGTCCAGTACCACCAATAATAGGCGCGCACGTACTCGCGGGCATGCCAGCTCTGGCCGGGGCCATCAGGCCGGGCCGCAAACACCGAATTACCGATTTCAGACGGTGTGGTCGCAGGTGTCATGCTGGCTCCCCTGTACTCTTGGTGGCTATTTTAGCATAAGTGAGCGAGAGAGTCAATTCTCCAAAGTAAGCAGTAAGCCCCGCCCATGCGGGAACGTCATTCTCACACCCTTGGTGCTCTTGGCGGCTAGCTCTGATCACTGGCGACTGACGACCCCCGATTGTTGGTGGAACTATGGAACAAATGAAGTGGCATTGCTGCTCACCTGCAAGACGAAATTTGCCAGCAGAGCTTTTCCACTCTTGGTCATTATGGACTCCGGGTGGAACTGCACCCCCTCTATAGGCAGTTGGCGGTGGCGCAGGCCCATGATCAGGCCGTCGGCGGTCCATGCAGTAACCTCCAGTTCCGCCGGACAAGTGGCGGCATCAACGATAAGGGAGTGATAGCGCGTAGCCGTGAAAGGGTTGGGCAGGCCGGAGAACACCCCCTTGCCGGTATGATAGATCTCCGAGGTCTTGCCATGGCGCAGTTCTGGTGCGCGCACGATACGACCCCCATACAAGTGGCCTATGCACTGATGGCCTAAACACACCCCCAGTATGGGCACCCGCCCGGCGAAGGCACGGATGGCTTCCAAAGATATGCCGGCCGATTCAGGGCCACCGGGACCGGGGGAAATCACCAAGCCGGCCGGCGCGAGCATCTCCAAAGCGGCCACCGGCACAGCGTCGTTGCGCACTACCCTCACTTCCACCCCCAGCTCGCTGAGATACTGGTAGAGGTTATAAGTGAAAGAGTCGTAGTTATCAATCAGCACTATCATGTCGTTACCTCCCGATGAGCGAGTGCCGTTGCGCGGCACATGGTGCGCAATAGATGAATAGGCCGAATAGGCCGAATAGGCTGGTGGGGTATGGTAGGACCAAGCCCTCCCCGATCCTTCCACCCCCACACGATAGATCCCTTGGGCATGCCCTAACCGCTGACAGCGCGGGCATCCGATGGGGCGTCCGATTGAGAGCCTGACGCTTGTTCACGCTCGATCCTTTCGGCAAGGGTGATGGCCGAGAGCAGAGCACTCGCCTTGTGCCGCGTCTCCATGTATTCACAGGCCGGCACGCTGTCGGCAACTATGCCCGCGCCGGCCTGCACGGAGGCCACGCCGTGCCTGACGACTATCGTGCGGATGGCAATGGCGGTATCCATGTTGCCATCGTAGCCGATATAGCCCACGGCTCCGGAATATGGGCCGCGCCGGTCCCGCTCCAACTCGGAAATGATCTGCATAGCCCTCACCTTGGGCGCGCCCGATACGGTGCCAGCAGGGAAACACGCCCTCAGCGCGTCAACCGGGCCAAGCCCCTGCCGCAAGTCGCCTTGCACCTCAGACACCAGATGCATGACATGCGAGTAATGCTCGACCTGCATGAAACGTGGCACACGCACAGTGCCCGGTCGGGCGATGCGCCCGATGTCATTGCGCCCAAGGTCCACCAGCATGATGTGCTCGGCCCGCTCTTTTTCATCGGTCACAAGCTCTTTTTCGAGGTGCCGGTCCTCCTCTGCGCTACGCCCACGGGGCCGGGTGCCGGCTATCGGGTGCGTGGTGACCTTACCACCCTCCACACGCACCAGCATCTCAGGCGAAGCGCCTATAAGGTAGATATCATCGAACTGCAAGAAGAACATATAGGGAGAGGGGTTGACCATCCTCAGCGCCCGGTAGATGCTGAAGGGGTCGGCATTTGTGATGCGCTCGAAGCGCTGAGAGAGGACTATCTGGATGGCATCCCCCGCCGCTATGTGCTCTCTGGCGGCCTCCACCATGCGCTCGAACTCCTCTCTGGTCAGATTGCTCCTCACCTCGTCTGGTGCTTCACCGTCAACAGCGTGCATCTGGCGCGGCGATGGGCCGGGCGTGGGCGCATGCACATGCTCATGCTGGTATGAATGGGTTGGCGGGATGGGGGCGGGAGCCGGCAGCCGCAGGCGCCGCATCATGGCCTCTATGCGAGACAGCGCCTGATCGTATTGCGTGTCGGGGTCGGGCGTGAGTGGTGCGAGGGTGAGCAGTTGGGCTGTGCGTTGGACGTGGTCGAAAACCAGCACGGTATCGTAGAAGGCGAAAGCCAGATCGGGCAGGCCCAGCGGGTCATGCGGAGCGGGGCGCACCGGCTCGAGAGAGCATGCCGTCTCATAGCTCAGGTAGCCCACCGCCCCGCCCGAAAAGCGCGGCAGGCTGGCGCCTTCGGGCAACACGATGCGTACCTGCGACAGCAGGCCGTTGACCATCGAGAGGGGGTCGGTGCATTCAACCTGTTGCTCAGGCACAACATTGCCATCCTGCATCAGACCAGCCCAACCATCTTTCACCACCACCGCATGAGTTGGACCGGTGCCCAAGAACGAATACCGGCCCACCTGACTGCCGCGCTCCACGCTCTCCAGCAAGAAGCAGTGACGGCCCCGCCTGAGCTTGAGCATGGCTGATACGGGTGTGTCCAGATCCGCTGGTATCTGCCTGCTGACCACGGTGAAGGGTCTGGATTGGTGGTTGGTGTGTGTTGCGTATTGGGATGCCAGCGCCCTGAACTGCGCCCTGCCGATCGAATAGCCTTCGGACATGGTCCCCTCCTGTCAGGTTCCACAACAGTTATTGACCGCGTATGCGGTAACCCCTACCCAGATATGCCAGCAACTTAACTGAAACAAAAAACCTTCGTCCACAAAGGGACGAAGGACTGAAGATCCTCGTGGTGCCACCCTTCTTTCGCCGCCAGATGGGTCGAGCGGCGCTCTGCGGGTACCCGGTCGCACTCCGGTTGCCTGCGCAACCGCCTGCAACTGCCTATACCCCGCTCCCTGATAACGGTGGAGTCTCCGGCATAGTCTACTTCCCTGTGGCTGGGTGGGGCCGGCCGGTCCCTGCGGCAGGTTGGCTTTGTGCCCGCATCGAACCACTATGTCTGGCAGGCAAACCCACCACTCATGCACCCACTGGGGTTTCGGTATGCGACTCCCAGCTCCATTCACCGGCCGCGCTGACCCCGGCCTCTCACCTCCGCCGGTTCTCTGTAGGCTCGCTTCGCTGGCTACTAGTGCTGTTCGACGTCTCTCTGAATATGCAGTTGTGATTTGAAGTAGAGTTTACCCGCAAACACGTAGATTGTCAAGGGGGCAACGCTGAGCCAGTTCCAGCAACAATCGTTTACCCGTGCGCGCTCAGTCCCAAAAGTGGCACAGTTCTTGCCATAGTTGTCACGGTCACACTTCACCAACACGTCAGATCAAAGGGTGATTCGCCTCATCATCAGAACCAATTGCAGGATGCTGTCATGGACCTTTCGCTCGAACTCAACCAGACCATTGAACAGACCATAAAGGTCTCGCCCACCCTTATCGCAGTCAACCATATATTGGCGCTCTCATCTCAGGAGCTACAGGCGCTGATCAAGCAGGAGGCAGAGGAGAACCCGGCTTTTGAAATAATCGAGCATCAGACCTGCAACATCTGTGGGGAAGTGCTCAAAAACGGCATATGCCTGAGTTGCAGCCGAAGCTCCGCCCAACCGCAGACCCCTGCCGCCGAAACCATGGATGAATCGGCTCTAGGCCTTTTGACCTACAAAGAGGACGTCCAACTCCAACTCCAACTCGAAGATACCACTTATTCCTCGTATTCGTCGTATCCATCGCTCGCCGGGGGCGAGGACGATGACTTCGACCCCATGTCATTGGTAGCCGCCGAAGCTACCATGCGCGAGCGGCTCTTGATGGATATGCGCTCGGTGCTGGACGCACACGATATCCCCATAGCCGACTACCTGATAGGCAGTCTAGACGATCGAGGTTTCCTCGGCGCAGACCTTGAGTCCATAGCATTCGCCCTGAATGTGCCGGTGGAGCGGGTGGAGCATGTGCTGAGCATAATGAAAGCGGTCGGCCCCGCCGGCATCGGAGCCAAAGACCACCGGGAATGCCTGTTGCTCCAGCTTGACCAGATCGAACGCGACACCGGCCAGCGCTATCCCCACGTTCGTCGGATCCTCGAAGACTACTTCGTAGAGCTTGGCGAGCACAAATACAACCAGATAGCGCA
Organism: Chloroflexia bacterium; assembly: GCA_034437815.1. GTDB lineage: Bacteria > Chloroflexota > Chloroflexia > QHBQ01 > JADMIH01 > JADMIH01. The sequence continues at coordinate 24,157 of DAOTTC010000039.1, forward strand.
GAAGATGGGCATATCGCTCGAAGAAGTAGACGAGGCCCGGGAGTTCATCCGCAGCAACCTCACCCCTTACCCGGTGATATGGACCGACGACGAAGTAGCCACATGGGGCCGGCTGTCCAGCGCGCAATATGTGACCCCCGACGTGATAATCAAAGAGATAGACGGGGAGTTCGAGGTGGAAGTGGTCGAATCGAGGCGCTTCTTCATGCGCATCAACCCACTGTACAGCCAGATGGCCGCCCAGATTCGCGCCAGAGAACTCGCAGTCTCAGAAGATGAGAAGAGGCACGTCCAGCAATACGTATCCCGGACCAAACTCTTCATCTCCAATATCAAACAGCGCCGCGAGACGCTCACCAAGATCGCAAAGGCGCTGGTGGAATATCAAGAAGAATTCCTGCGACATGGCATACGCCATCTCAGACCGCTTACCAGAGCGCAAATAGCCGAAGTCACCGGCCTGCACGAGTCCACCGTGAGCCGTGCCACCGCGGGCAAATATGTGATGTTGCCCAACAGGCAGGTGATCCCGTTCTCCGACTTCTTCACGGCGTCGCTCAGCATCAAGGATGTGATAAAGGAGATAATCGAAAAGGAAGGCAAGCCGATGGCCGACCGCGAGATCGTGGCCCGCCTGCGCGAGCGGGGCATACGCATCGCCCGCCGCACCGTCGCTAAATACCGTAGCCAGCTTGGCATATTGCCTTCCACCTTGCGATAAGGTCCATGGGTCCGTGTCGCGTATGTACGTGTGATATATGAGGATGATGAGGCCGTTATGGGACTGTCACCGCTCCATAAGCTTGCAGAGATGATCCGGTTGGGTGAATACATTGAGGACCGAGAGTTGCTCGAGATACTGGGCAGCGAAGGCACCATCGTAGTGCCTCTTTCCGGCGGTGGCGAGCGCCATATACCGAGCGGTGAGATCCTGTCGGTGCTGGCCGATGCCGCCGGCGTCAGTCTGGAAGAGGCCCTGTCGCGCAGCTTCCGTCTCAATCCCGAGGAGATCGAAGCCGCCCGCAACGTAATACATCTAGTGCAATTCGCTGGGGGTGTGCCCGAAGAAGCCAATGGCCAGCAACCCATCCAGCCGTTCGAAGGCTGAATCACCGGCCAAGGTTCGTGATTGGACCTTTTCGCGCAGGCCATGCCTTGTACAAGAAGGGGTCTTTTGCCCTGCCAGACCCGCTATTTCCCCACAACATTTTGTGTGCAATACAAGAAAGGGTCTGGCAGGGTTTCGCCTTCCCCGGCCCTCTGCGGCCCTCCCCTCGTGGGCCACTGCTGCGTTTTCCACATCCTGTGGTCACAACCCTGAGTGTGACAGAGGCAGTATTTACTACACTTGTGCAACTTGTAGTATAATATTAGCAATGGAATGACGTGGTATTGCCAGTCATGTCCTCTATTCTCTCCGTCCAGCCATTATTTACGACTGGATAGATTCATTTTGTATGCTTGCTGACAACAATACCACACAGACACAGCCTGACAACGCAAATATTGGCTGGCGCATAAAACAGCTTAGGCTAAGTCGTGGCCTGCAACAGAGAGCCCTCGCCAGACAAGCGAGTATAGACCCCTCATACTTAAGCCGCCTCGAGCGCGGCGTCATCCAGAAGGCTAGGCCCAAACCGCAAACCATCAAGCGCATCCTCGACGCCCTTGGGGCCACACCCGATGAACGCGCCTCGGTCTACCATGTGGAAGAAGCCCCAATGCCGGCTGAAGAGATAGAGTATTGGGTCAAATGGGTCGCCGAACACGAAGAGGACAGCCCATACCCCACTTCGCTGTTCGACGACCGCTGGTTCCGCTGCTACCTGAACCGCAGTGCCCGTGCGGCCTTTGGCTTGACTATAGAAGAATACAGGCAGGTCATAGGCGAACACCTGCTGGACTCGCTGATAAGCCCCACTTCCATACTGTACACCCGCCTGTCGGAAGAACTCCGACGGCGCATGTTCGCATCGCTGTCGGTGGCCTTCAAACTGCACTTCGCCCGCCAGCAATTCGACCGCTGGTATCTTGAGGTTGTGGATAAGATACAACGGGTGCCGTGGGCCGCCCAGATCTGGAACAACCCACCGGAAGACCTGTCTGAGCGCATGGACCGCCACGAACTGATCGTGGATAACCCCATAGTGGGCCGCCTGAGCTTCATCGTGCAGTTCAACCGACTCCTCAGGAGCCCCCGGCTGTTCATAGTGGACTGGACGCCCACCGATGAGCAAACAAGGCAGGGGCTGGCCGAACTGGTGCGGCGGCCAGAGTTCTCCTACCGCGTGCCCGATGACCTGTAGCCGACCGGTGGCAGGGCGTATGCCCCAACCTCGCTAGCGCCCGGCTTGCCACTGCCTTCGTCGGGGTATATAATCCCATTGAACACACTGCACAACAGCACACCACGGCATACCACACACTGCACAGGAGATACCGGCTATGCCCATGCCCTTCAGCACGCTGGCCGCCACACTCGAAGCCCTCGAGCCGGTCACCAGCCGCACCCAGATGATAACCATGCTGGCCGAACTGCTGGCTCAGGCCGACCCCGAAGAGGTGGCCGAATTGGTGTATCTCGTTCAGGGGCGCTTGCTTCCCGAATTCGTCCAGAAAGAGTTCGGCATGAACGAGCGGCTGATACTGCGCGCTATCTCGCAGGCCTACGGGGTACCCCTCGAAGAGGTGATGGCCCGATTCAAAAAGCTGGGCGATGTGGGGCTGGTGGCGCAGGAGGTGGTAGGGCAAAGCCCACAACAGCAGCAGCCCACGTTGTTTCAAGGAGACGGGCACGAAGCACAATCGAAGGAAGGATCAGGGGCCGGGGGCGAGGGCGGCCTATCGCTTAAGGACGTATATACCCGCCTGATGCAGATCACGCAGACCGTAGGCGCTGGCAGTCAGGAAGCCAAGGTGAAGATACTGGCCGCGCTGCTCGCCCGGCTTTCGCCTCTGGAGGCCAAGCACGTCACACGCATAGTGGTGGGCAGACTGCGGGTGGGCGTGGGCGACCCCACCCTCATGGACGCGCTGTCGGTAGCCAGAGCGGGCGACAAGTCCCTGCGTGCGGCCATCGAGCGGGCCTACAACCTGTCCAGCGACCTCGGGCTGGTGGCCCGCACCCTATACGCATCTGGGGTCGAGGGGCTTGAAAGCATACAGGTGCGCGTGGGTAACCCCGTGCGCATGGCCCTCGCCGAGCGCGCCGACAGCGCCGAAGAGATAGTGGCACGCCTTGGCAGATGCGCGGTCGAACCTAAGTACGACGGCTTCCGCATGCAGGTGCACAAAGATGGCGACAACATCACCATCTTTTCGCGAGGTCTGGAGAACCTGAGCGGCATGTTCCCCGAAGTAGTGGACGCCGTGTGCAAGCAGGTGTCGGCACGTCAGGCTATTCTAGAAGGCGAGGCGCTGGCCTACGACCCGGAGACCGGCATATTCTACCCCTTCCAGATAACGGCTCAGCGCCGCCGCATCCACAACATTGACCAGATGAGCGCCAACCTGCCCCTGCGCCTGATAGCTTTTGACCTCCTGCTGCTTGAGGGCAAGGACCTCACTCGCTCCCCTTATATACAGCGCCGTGAGTCGCTCGTAGGCTCGGTGGCCGCCCGAAACGAGCACGGCGGATTGCAGGTGACTGAAGCCATCATCACCGACAACCCGGAGGAGATACTGGTCTTCTACGAGGAGTGCCTGACCGAGGGACTTGAGGGCATCATCGCCAAGCGTCTGGACGGCACCTACGAGGCAGGTAAGCGGGGCTTCAACTGGATCAAGATGAAGCGCTCCTATCAGACGCAGTTGAGCGATACGGTGGACTGTGTGATCGTGGGATACTATTACGGCAAGGGCCGGCGTGCGTCGTGGGGCATCGGTTCACTGCTGGTGTCGGTGTACGACCCACAGACCGATACACTGCCCACCATCACCCGCGTTGCCAGCGGCCTGTCCGAACAGCAGTGGCAGGAACTGGGCAAACGGTTGGAAGCCGACCGCATTGACCACCCCGACCCGCGCGTCAACGCCATCCTCAAGCCCGATGTGTGGGTCGTGCCGCGTTACGTGGTGGAGATAACCGCCGACGAGATCAGCCGCTCGCAGATGCACACAGCAGGCAAGACCGATGACCAACCCGGCTACGCCCTGCGCTTCCCACGCATCGTGCGCGAGCGCCCCGACCGCAACCCCGAAGATGCCACCACCGTGCAGGAGATTTTGGAGTTGTACCAGATGCAAGGCAAAGGCGATAAACGCGGGGTGCGCAAGAGCGCGGACAGCACCCGCAAGGGTGCCGAGACTGTAGTCACCGACCACTAACGGAGGTGCATATGCAGGAGATCGAGAAGCGAATAGCACTGCTCAGGCTTCTGCTTGCAGATGTGGAGGGCAAGCGGGCGCAGTTGTCCGAGATGGAGAGGCAGTACGAGGCCCAGCTCGCCCGCATCGTGGAGTTCGTGGTGTATCGGGAAGGCGATCTGGGCAACGCTCTGTCGCTTATGGCCGAGGTGCAGAGCAAGCGGGACGAGGTAGTGCGCACCTCAAACCATTTGAGCATGATCGCCTCCAAAGCCAATCTGGAGTTGGAGATGCTGGTGCTCACCAAGCGCGTGGCCGAAGCCCGCTCACAGCTTGTAGAATTGGAAGAGCGCCAGAAGGAGTTGTCCGCCCGCTTGTCGAGGATTTCAGGCGACGAAGCAGGAGCAGGGGCAGAGATAGAGGCCGGAGAAATTGCGGCGCGCGGTCTGGAGGCCAGTCAGGTGGAAGACATACGCTCCATCTACGAAGAGGTGGAGGCAGTGGCCCGCGAGATATCGCGCCTCAACAACCTCATTACCGAGGCCAGCGAACGCGCCGCCCGCACTATCCAGCCGACCCCGTAACCTCGTAAGCGGTCACAAGCTCATGGAATGGACCGGGGGTAATGCGGCGCCCCCCTCCCTTGGGGGGTGGGGGGCCAGCGGGGTCTGACCCTCGCTATGCCCACAACACACAGAAAAGAGGCAGTATCAGTATGGGTCCCCTCGGCAAGAGGATCGTAGTGTTCACGATGATGTGGGTGCTGCTGGTGATGGTGCTCACCCAGTTGTACGACAACGTCACGGGTCGGGGCATGCCTCCGCGCATCGAGCCGACGCCCACCGCGCAATCGACACAGCCCGACCCCGGGGTCACACGGCTGGCCGAACTGCAAAGCTGTATCGCTTCCAACCCCGACAACTTGCAGTGCAATGTTGATCTGGCCGCCTACTATTATGAGAAACAGCGCTGGGATCAAGCGCAGGCCCTGTACGAGCGGGCCATACGGCTCGACCCACACAACGTGGCGGTGCTGGTCAGGCTGGCAGGCACCTATATCTACCAGCAGAAGTTCGATCAGGCCGTCACATCCTTGCGGCAGGCCGCCAGCTTACAGCCCGACAGCCCCGAAATCCACCTGCTGCTCGGCCTGTCGCTCAGCAGGCTGGACCCACCGCGCACCGACGAGGCCGTGGCCGAATGGCGCAGAGTAATAGAGCTTGCCCCCGGCTCCAAGTGGGCTGCACAGGCCGCGCAGTACATAAACGAAGCGGGCGGGCGCTAACAATCCGGCCCGACGACCCTAAAATAGGGGCGCAGGGGGCTTATACCTACAACTATGCACAACCGATGTTATCACCCTTTCAGCGCGCCGGCCAGCATGCCGCGCACAAAGTAGCGCCCCAACAGCAGGAAGAACAACATGGGTATCAGCGTGGCTATGAGCGCGGCGGCCATTTGCAGGTTGTACAGCACCAGCGTGGTGCCCTTGGCCTCGGCCATCACCACCTGCACCGTCTGCGTCTC
>DAOTTC010000040.1:0-2908 GCA_034437815.1 Chloroflexia bacterium
TATTCGCTCAGCCTGTAGCCCATTTTGAGGGCGCGGTCGCGCAGTTTGATGTTGTGCTGTTTGGAGCCGGTGAAGTGTTGCAGGAGCAGGTAGTAATACTGCGGGTCGAGCACGTACAGGTCCACTTGCATGCCGTTGTTCAGGCGCACGGTGGCTTTGTTCTCACCGCGCGCGTCTATTATATCCACCAGCGGCAGGGACACGAAGCAGTCTATGACCGCCTGCGGGTCCTGCGCGGTGGCTACGATGTCGAGGTCGCCTACGGTGGGCTTCCAGCGCCGGGCCGAGCCTGCTATCTCTATCTTATCCAGCCCGCCGGGGCATCGGGCGCGGATGGCCTGCACTATCTGGCGGGCCAGCGGCAGGGCCACCCCCAACAGTTCGCGCTTCTCGGCACTGCGCCGCTGGATGGCCTCGATCCCCTCTTTGATGTTCTGCACGGTTTTAGGACCGAGGCCCGGCACCGAATAAATGCGCCCGTCCTCGATGGCTTTTTGCAAATCGGCGATGCCCTGTATGCCCAGCTTCTGGTACAGGAGCATGGCGGTTTTGGGGCCAACGTGCGGGATGTCCATAAGGGCAATCAGCGAAGGCGGCACCTCTTCCTGAAGGCGCTCATAGTAGCGCAGTCTGCCGGTGGTCATCAGCTCGTCCACCTTTTCGGTGATGGCCTTGCCGATGCCGGGCAGGTCGTCCACGCGCCCCTCGCGCCACAGCTCTTTGATGTCGTCGTGCAGGTTGGCGAAGGTGGTGGCGGCGTTGCGGTAGGCGCGCACCTTGAAAGGGGAGTCGCCCTTCAGCTCCAGCATGGCCGCGATGTCGTTGAATATCTTTGCCAGATAGGCGTTGGTGATGTGGGCCGCCTCTGGCACCGGTTCACGCATAGGTCTCTCCTTTGCTGTGAGAAATGGGTACATTTATACCCCGCACCCACAGCGTACCCGCCGGCAGGGGCGCTCCCTTGCACCCTCGTGAGAAATGGGGGACACCATCGCACTCGGAGGGCACTCACCGGCAGGTGTGCTCCTTTGCACCCCTCCGCTAGGCAGGCGAACGATGGGTTTGTCTACCTGTATTCTTCCGCCAGCTCCTGCGCGGCGCTCGCGGGGTCTATCTTGCCGGCGGTCAGGTCGTCCAGCAGACGGTCCAGCGCCCCGCTGTGGCTCACAGCCGACATCAACCGGCGCAGGAGCAGGTCGCTTGCCCGCGTCAGCAGTTCCGAGCGCAGGCGATCGCGCCGGGCCTGCTCCAGCCGTCCGTTCTGGCTCAGGTATAAGCGGTGCTGTTCGATAGCCCCGGCAAGCTCTTGGATACCCTTGCCCTCTACGGCCACGGTCTTGACGATTGGGGGCACCCACGCGCCTTCGGGGGTGGGCAGAAGGCGCATGGCCGTTTTGATCTGGTTGACCAGCCGGTCGGCGCCTTCCCGATCGGCCTTGTTGATCACCAGCACGTCGGCGATCTCCAGCACGCCTGCCTTGAGCACCTGCACGTCATCGCCCATGCCGGGCACCTCCAACAGCAAGGTGGTATCGGCCAGACCGGCTATGGACACCTCGTCCTGCCCCACACCCACCGTCTCGATGATGATGATGTCGCGTCCGAAGGCGTCCATGACGCGCGCCACGTCGGCGGTGGCCGCGGCCAGCCCGCCCAACTGGCCGCGCGAGGCCATGGAGCGTATGAACACACCGGGATCCTGATAGAAGCCGAGCATGCGGATGCGGTCGCCCAGAATGGCCCCGCCGCTCACCGCCGATGTGGGGTCCACGGCCACCACACCCACAGTCTTGTCCTGAGTGCGATAGTGTTTGATAAGCTCGTTGACCAGCGAAGATTTACCCGCACCCGGCGGGCCTGTCACGCCGATGATATAGGCGCGACCCGTGTGCGGGGCAAGCAGGCGCAGGGCCTGCTCGTAACCCGCGTCGCGGTTCTCCACGATGCTCATCAGGCGTGAGGCGGCGGCCCTGTCGCCCTGAAGCAGGCGGTCAACCAGCGCCTGCACCGGTGGGGCGGTCACAGTACCGGGGTTGGTAGCCATTACTGCCCCCCGGCTGTGGCGTGACGCGGCCTGACGTTTTCGCGCACGAACCTGATCACATCTTCCATCAGGGTGCCCGGCCCGAACACCCCGGCTATGCCCATGGCTTTGACGGCGGGCACGTCGTCATCGGGGATGATGCCCCCGGCGAACACCATCACGTCGTGCAGCCCGCGCTTGCGAAGCTCCTGCATGACGCGGGGGAACAGCTCCATGTGCGCCCCCGACAGTATGGACAGGCCCACCGCGTCTACGTCTTCTTGCAGGGCGGCCTCGGCTATCATCTCCGGGGTCTGGTGCAGGCCGGTGTAGATCACCTCCATGCCTGCATCGCGCAGGGCACGGGCGATCACCTTGGCCCCGCGGTCATGCCCGTCCAGCCCCGGCTTGGCGATGAGCACCCTTATCTTGCGCGTGGCCTGCTGACTCTGCGGCTCAGCGTAGGTTTCTACATCGGATGGCATCTTTGCCACCATGCTACCCTCCTGCGTTGAGAATAAATGATAGAAGGAAGGGGCGTGGGGAGGGGCTGGCCCTCTCTGGCCCTTCCCGCTTCCCTCCCGGCATCTTGCGTAAATATGCGCTGGGTGGCGGGGAACAGATCATCCACCGGCATGCGCCAGCCGGGCAGGGCCGGCTCGGCTTCGGCCAGCTTCCCCCATCCGTACACGGTAGGCCGATCCGGGTCGCCTGCACGGTACACCCTTACCACCTGAGCGCCCCCACCGCTAAACCACGTTGCTGAACTCCTGCACGCCGAACACGCTCTTGAGCACACCGGTGATCTCACCGAGAGTGGCTCTGGCGTGCGCCGCCTCGATCAGCGCGGGCATGATGTTCTCCTGTGACCGGGCCACGCGGCGC
>DAOTTC010000041.1:0-25295 GCA_034437815.1 Chloroflexia bacterium
GCCCTGCCGCACTGTATGAGCAGTTGGTCCGCCCGGAAGTTGGTCTGCTTGTCCAACCCAAGCTTGTCCAACTGGCTGCATTCTATCTCGGTCTTGCCCGCGTTCTTATCCTCACTCTGTCCGACAGCGGTGGAGGGTACCGATGCCGGGTTAGTAGGGAAGTACGCGCTAGCCGCCGTCACCAGCCCCATGAGAGCCACGAAGGCAATGACAGTGGCGGTCAGTAATAGACCCTGTCTCTTTGTCATCTATTCACTCCTTCCTTTTCGGTTTGTTTGCATGGCGATGTACACATAGATACGGTTTGTGTAGGTTGAATTTCGGGAGGAGATAAGGTACGGCGAAGGCGATAGCCCGACAAATGGTCGGTCGGTGGGCAGGAGCAATGCCCTATGAACCCTCCGCCTGATTGAGGTGGATGCTACTCCGACATCACTCCTTTCCGTCGGGCGAGATGGTGTTAAGGCCCGTGGTTGTGTTAGTAGGAAGCCCACCCGCCAGAGCAAGTGGATGCAACGTGCTCATTATAGACCCGTTCTGGGGTCGTGTCAATAGGTCATCAGCTGGCATCCGGCATAATTAACGCACGTTCACGGCACGTTCGTGCACGATGTTTGGTGAAAGGAGAATGCCGGGGAGGGTTGCGCCCTTCCTAAGCTCCCTGTCGATCCCCATTATTTGGTGGAACCATATCAACTGCAATTCCTTGACCGGCAGTGTGCCCTGTGCTACACTGAAACCGGTTGGGCTTCCGTTGGGGAAGCATTTCGAGGGCTGATCATCTCAATGATGAGAGGAGAAAGGAGAGCGAGATGGACACAACTGGCGCTGCTATCACACCCGGCGATGCCGAAGTCCGGCAGGCCGAATATGCCGAGCGAGCGCACGAAGGCGACGGCAGGGAGCAGGCCACTTACGCCACAGAGCTTGTGAAGAACTATATTGACGGCAAATGGGTCGAAGGCTCGGCAGGCCAGACGTTTGAGAGCCGCAACCCCGCCACCGGCGAACTGCTCGGGGTGCTCACTGTCTCCGACAGGTCCGACGTGGACAGGGCGGTGCAGGCGGCGGAGCGGGCCTTTCAGAAGTGGCGGCTCCTGCCCGCGCCCAAGCGCGGCGAGATTCTATTCCGCGCCGCCGAGATACTGGTCAGGCGCAAGGAGGAACTTGCCCGCCTGATGACCATGGAGATGGGTAAGGTGATCGCTGAGGCACGCGGCGACGTGCAGGAAGCCATTGATATGACCTATTACATGGCCGGTGAAGGGCGCAGGCTGGAGGGCCCGGTGGTGCCGTCTGAACTGCCCAACAAGTTCGCCATGGCCGTGCGCGACCCCATCGGTGTGGTGGGCTGTATCACCCCGTGGAACTTCCCCATCGCCATCCCATCGTGGAAGATCATGCCTGCGCTGATCGCCGGTAACACCATCGTCTTCAAGCCCGCTTCCGACACCCCCCTGCTGGCTGTGGAGCTTGTGAAGATACTGGAAGAGGCCGGCCTACCCCCCGGCGTGCTCAATCTGGTGCTCGGCCCCGGCGGTAGCGTGGGCGAGGCCATGATCGAGCACCCCGGCATCAAACTCATCTCGTTCACCGGCTCCACCGCGGCGGGCCATCAGGTGGCTATGGCCTGCGCCAAAACCCTCAAGCGTGTGTCGCTGGAGATGGGCGGCAAGAACGCTATCATCGTCATGGACGACGCTAAACTCGATCTGGCAGTGGAGGGCATTCTGTGGAGCGCTTTCGGCACCACCGGCCAGCGCTGCACTGCCGCCTCCCGCGTGATCGTGCAGAGGGGGGTGCTCAAAGAGCTACAGGACCGGCTGGTGGAGCGCATCCGCCGCTTCCGGCTGGGCAATGGCCTCGATCCCAACACCGATATCGGCCCTGTGGTCAATCGCACGCAGCTCCAGCGCATTGATCGGATGGTGAAGCAGGGCGTGCAGGAGGGCAACGAACTGGTGATCGGCGGGGAGATCGCTGCCGAAGGCGAACTGGCGAAGGGCAACTTCTACAAACCTACGCTGTTTACCAACGTCAGACCAGACACCATGATCGCTCAGGAAGAAATATTTGGCCCGGTGACCGCCCTCATACCGGTGGATACGCTCGAAGAGGCTATCGAGGTGAACAACAATACCAAGTACGGCCTGTCGTCTTCGATCTACACGCAGGATGTGAACAAGGCGTTCAGGGCTATGCGCGATATCACTACCGGCATCGTGTACGTGAACGCCGGCACCATCGGCGCGGAGATCCAACTGCCCTTCGGTGGCACGCGCGGCACCGGCAACGGCCACCGTGAGGCGGGCAAAGCGGGGTTGGACGTGTTCACCGAGTGGAAGACCCTGTACATTGACTACAGCGGTAGACTGCAACGCGCCCAGATTGACACCGACGCCATCAAACCTGAGACGCTGCAACCGTAGGACATATGGCGGGGCGAGGCAGGCCACGGGGCAGCAACCAGACCAAGGCTCCCCGCAGCCTGCCTCCCCCGTCTACTCCACACCGTCCTATCATATGTCTGTGCCTGTCTGGCTGCCGTCTCCTCGTGCGTGCGCGGCGTTTACGATGTTGGTGGCGGTGACCGGTCAAGTTCACGTTGAGCGTGGCAGATGCATCTGAGACCGAGGGCGTTGGCTGTGGCCGGCGCACTGTTGGCCCTTGTGGCTCTTTTGGCATATGCTTCCACCCCCTTCAACTTCTGGGTGGGCGATGACTACAACTATCTGGTGCCGAAGGATATAGGTCGCGTTATCTCGTTCTTCGACCCCACGGTGCCCACCAGAGCGTTCTACCGGCCCATCAACTGGACCACGTGGGCGATAGACTATGCCTTGTGGGGGCCGGTACCCTTCGGGTGGCACATCACCAGCATGGTATTCCATGTGGTTACCACTCTAGTCGTGGCGTTGCTCGCGTGGCGTTTGCTTTTGCGCCTGCCGCGCTCGCAAGCCGAGCCTGCACAGGCACTTCCCATACATTTTGCACACCCCAGCCCTGAGGCGTCTGTAGCCGAGAGACCGCTGTGGTCCCCCGGATATCGCGAGGTGTCGAGTGCGGCTGTGTTGGCGGGGGCGTTGTTTGCGGTTCACCCCTCCCACCCGGAGGCCGTGACATTCATAGGCGGGCGGGCCGACCTTGTGTGTGGGCTGTTCTATTTTCCGGCGGTGCTGTTGTTCGTGGTGTACCTGCAACGCCGCATGGAGGGCAAGCCGGCAGGCTTATTTTACGTGTTGGCCTTCCTCATGGCGGTGGGCGCTTTGTTGAGCAAAGAGGCGGGCGTGACCCTGCCGCTCGCCCTGCTCATTACCGACCTGTGTTTCTTTCCGTCTCCCCGGCATGAGAGCCTGACCGGCAGATGGTGGTTGCGCCTGCGGCCCCATTTGCCTTTCCTCATGCTGATTGCAGGCTACGGCTTCATGCGTTATTACTTGGTGGCCGCGGGCGTGGTCACCAACACTTACGCCGGGCCGAGCATGCTAACCCCACAGCAGTTGCTTGATGCCACCACCAGTAACATCTTGCTGTTCGTGGGGGTTTGGGGCGCGCCTTTCATGGTGCCCGGCCTGCCCACCGGGGTGAAATTGATGGTTATAGCGGGGGCGGTAGCCGCCTCTGTGTTGGCCGTGAAGTGGATAGGCAGGCCCGCGACATACTGCCTGCTGTGGATGGCGCTCACTCTTATGCCGACCGCCAACCTGTCCGCCCTACGCTGGTTATACATACCGTCGTGGGGGGTGTGTCTGCTGGCCGCGCTGGTGGCAGTGAGGTTGATGGCGGTCTCATACGAGTGGCGCTCCACAGCACTCACACGCCTCGGCCATGCGTTCGCCATAGCGGTGCTTGCGCTGTGGGGATTGGGGGTTGTGTATCAAAACGTGCTGTGGTACAGGGCGGGCGAGGAAGCGCGGAGCATTTTGACCCAGATCAGGAATTTGCTGCCCGATACAGACGGTCCGGTGAATATATACTTCGCGGGTGCTCCGTCAAATTACGATACGGTGCTGTTGTTCAACACGGGCCTGCCTGCGGCCATGTCTTTCGTCAGTGAGTCTGGAAACGTGAAGCTTCATGAACTGGACCAACCGCTGCCCGACCCTGTGGTCGGCGATGCGCTATCCAACCCACCCCGACTGCGACCCAATGCGGTGTTCATGGGCTACAGGGAAGGCCGGGTCTACAGGTACTCCAGTCTCGAACAACTGCTACAGGCCGGTATCGGCAAGCACTAGAGCGCCCTCACACGAGGGTGTGGGAGGGGCATGGGAGATGACGAAGGCTTTGCCTTGCTCACCGCCCACAATTCGATGGGTACCCGCCCTTTATACGACCAGCGCCTGTGATTATCAGCTAGTGCCTCTTAGTCCTGACCAAGCTCAAGCCAGCAATGGCCGCACCGATACCCACTGCCAGAAACAGGATGGCACCCAGATATGCCACCCAATCCCCGGTCATCAACCCCGGTCTCACCGACTCGAAGGCCAGCCACAGGTAGAGGAGCCCGATCAGGCCCAGTATGGCCCCAAAGAACAATCGCGACAGCATCCTTTTGCCCTCTACGTGCTTTTCTCTCACCCACCGACATTATAACAGATTCAAGCTCAAGAGCCACCCGATGGGGTTGGCTCGGCCTGCGCCGCGGGTAGCCTGCCCCTCTGCAAGACGAGCACCGATAGCAGTATGAGCATGCCTCCGACCGCCTGTTCGAGGGTGATCGCTTCTCTGAGTATCAGAGCGGCCAGAGCGACAGTCACAGCAGGCTCAAGAGTGCTGATGATGGCCGCCTTTGAAGGGCCGATATAGCGCAGTCCGGCGAAGAATGTGACGATGGCTATGACCGTGGAGAGCACAGCGATCAGCGTGGCCCATAACAGGCCTGCCGGGCTGATGGCGAGGTTGAGTTGACCGGATGCTATGCCCCATACTATGTACACAAGCGCGGCGGAACTGATCACGACTGCGCTGGAGAAAATGGGGTGCACCCCGGCAGTGAAGCGGGTGCTGGCTAAGATGTAGGCCGAGTAGATGAGCGATGCGCCCGCCGCCCATGGCACGCCGCGTGGGTCAAGCGTGCCGAATGAGGTCTGGCCGCCACCTAGCAGTGATGAAATAATGCCCAGCACCATCAGTGCCCCGGTGCTGGCGGTCAGCAGTGCCGTTACCTTGGTTATGGATAGCGGCTCGCGGTACAACACCCACGCCAGCAGAGTGACTATTATCGGGTAGGTGTACAACAGCAGGCCAGTTGCCGACGCGGACAGGATGCTCACCGCTTGAAAATAGGAGAACGACTGGCCCACGTAACCGAGCGCGCCTAGTGCGACAAGTGCCATTATCGTGCCGGCGGTTGGGGTTGAGGCTCTGGTCGTGGTCGGATCAGGCTCAGCAGGTAACGGGTGTGTGGCCGGCGCAGCAGGCGTGGCCGGCGCGACCGCTAAGAGAGGTGTAGCCCCACGCGCCCGCTGTTGCACCCACAGCAGCCACATGGCTCCTGCGGCAATCGAGAAGCGCAGGGCCAGCAATGTGTGGATGTTCACCTGCTCCTGATAGGCCAGCTTCGCCAGAATGGGCATCACCCCGAACAAGGCGGCGGAGATAAGCACGAGAGCGCTACCTTTTCGCGTGTTCGACATACCAGTGTTTGTGGCATGTGGCGAAGGGTACTTTTCTCCCATTTTGGTCCTATGCGTGCGTGTGTAATGTGAACTTCAACCGGCTCCTGCGCGTTTAGAATTTAAAAGGCCAAGATCGCCCGGCCCGCCGGCCCGATTGTACTCGCGCAACCCGGCCCGCCCTATCAGCAAATTATACATGCTATAAACCATACCACTCCACCGATCCACCGACGACAATACGGCGCTTATAACCTCACCCTACCGGTCGGGCAAGCGGTGGTTATCCCGGCCCTGTAGCGCGACACCTTCTGGCACGCTCATTACCGTTGAGGCCTGCGCAACTCCACCACACTAAGCGTGACCACGCAATACACACCCACGCCGCATTGCTGGATGCTGGAACACCAGAGGGTGGCGGGCATGGATCTTGACAGTGTGACGTTATGGAGGGCCATCCAATATACGGTATCCGCTGGGAGGCTTCCCTGTTTTGCGACTCGTTCTTATATCCCACTGGCGGCGCCGTGCGGTTTACACCACTATAGCATAGTATGGCAGCTTGTTGTTATGCTCGCACAACTGGCACGTTTACTGAACGACAACATTGACCACATAACCCGGAAATGGGTAGATGAACTGCGCCATAGCCAACGCACAGAGGTGCATAAACATCTTCTTACTGGCGAGCTTGTGGGTAGTATGAAGGTCATGCTTGCTAACCTTGCGTCGGCTATTGCAAGCCGTGAAGTGCCTGAGCACGAGACACCCCCCTCGCCAGACATTAATGGGGTGGAGCTGTCCCCCACCCCCGCAAATACTTCGCCAAAACTGGAGTCGGCCGCTCAGGCCGTCATGTTTACCACAAAACCCCTTGGTGGGCCATTGCAGAGGGCCATGCAGGCCGCCGCGAGGCTCGGTGAACTGCGCCAGACTCAGGGCTATGAGCTGCACGAGGTTATCCTTGAGTATGCCAAGTTGCGTCAGGCTATATGGTCGGTCCTCGGTGCTTACACGAGCGGGGGTGCCTCCCTGAGCAATGGGTTCTTGGTCGAATTTGCGCGGTACTTGGATATGCTGCTCGATGAACTGATGCTCACTACCATCGAAAACTACTACAACGCTTCCATCCGCGATCTGGAGAGGCGGGCCATCCACGACCCACTCACACAGCTGTACAACAGCGACTACTTCCGCCTGCGCTTGCAGGAGGAGGTGAGGCGGGCACAGCGCCATATGGAGTCGGTCACTGTAGCCATGATAGACATGGACTCGCTGAAGGCCATCAACGATACCTACGGGCATCAAGTGGGAGATGCGGTTATTTCGGCGGTGGCGGCGGCGATTCGCAATTCGAGTCGGCAAAGCGATGTGCCCTGCCGTTACGGCGGCGACGAATTTGCCGTTATATTGCCTGAAACCACCAAGCAACAGGGCTTGGCCTTTGCCGAAAGGTTACTGCGCCAGATACGCTCGCTGACGGTGAAGATCGAGGCGGGCGCGAAGACCGTGACCACAGTTGACAGCGAGCCTACTCCCGGTAAAGAGGGCGCCGCGGCCCCCATTATAGTGCATGCGCTCACCGTATCAATCGGTCTGGCCTCTTTTCCCGAGGACGGGCGCACCCCTGAAATGCTGATCGCGAAGGCGGACGCGGCTCTCTACCGGGCCAAACGAAGCGGGCGAGACAGGGTTTCGTTGTAAGTGGTGTATAGAGCAGGCACACGAGGGCACAGGAGGGCACAGGAGGCGGTTGGGCACTTGCTCGATGGCGACGGCGACGGCGCGTGGTTGACGTCTTCGCTGTGGTCGTTTTATGCTTTAACCTACAACTCTATTGCGTGGAGTTGTGCTGGAGAGGAGTCAGGTTATGCAGCCACATGAACAGAAGCAGGAGCAGGTCGCTCGTGACGAAACCCAAGGGCAACCCACGGCGCAAAGAGTTGACGCCGACAGGCGCCTGCCAAGGATAACCACGGTAGTGATGGGGACCGCGGCCGTGCTGGGCGTGTTGCTGGTCGCCTATATACTGTACCGTTCACTGCTGATCCTGTTGCTGTTGTTTCTCGCTGTGTTGCTGGCGACGGCAATAGAGCCTGCTGTGAACTGGCTGAAGAAAGGTCCGTTTAACCGCACGGCAGGGATTTTGGTTGTGTACACGGGCATCTTCCTGCTGTTGTTCGGGATTGGCTACCTGACCATCCCCATAGCTTTACAGCAGGCAGGCGAATTGGGCAGCGCGCTCCGGCAGACCGTGAACGACTTCAGAAGCGGCATAGAAGACATCCAGAACCCATTCATCCGCCAGCAGGCAACTCTGTTCGTGGACGTTGCCGAGAGCATAGTGGGCCGGGTTGAAGACCCCCAGAGCACTGCTCCCGATACGGAAGAGGAGAAGGTTCAGGCTGTAACTCAGACCACTACTCTGGTGGCCGAGGTGCTGTTTGCCATCGTCACCATCTTTGTGGTGGCTTTCTACTGGTTGACCGAGCGCACGCTCATCAAGCGTGCCGTAATGAGCTGGTTCCCCCCGAGGCACGCCAACCGAATAAGGCGCGTCTGGGACGATATCGAGATCAAGGTCGGTGGGTGGGTGCGCGGCCAGTTCATCTTGATGGCAACTGTGGGTGTGATCAGCGCGGTGGGCTACTTTTTCATCGGTGTTCAATTCTGGCCTGCTCTGGCGCTGTTCATCGCCGTTGCCGAGGCCATCCCTCTGGTTGGTCCTTACATCGGCACGGCACCGGCAGTGCTGGTGGCCCTCACACAGGACGGTAACGACGGTTTTCCCGCGTTGATAGGCATGGGTGATATGGGGCCGCTGGTGCGTGCCCTGCTGGTGGTGTTGTTTGCCGTGGTGTTGCAGACGGTAGAGGGCAATGTGCTGGTCCCACGCGTTATGAAGAACAGCGTGGGCATCAGCCCGCTGACCGTGATCGTCAGCATACTGATCGGTGCCACCCTTGCCGGTCTGGCCGGTGCGCTGGTGGCGGTGCCCATCGCCGGTGCCCTCCAAGTCATCGCGCAAGACCTGCGGGCCGCACGCGAGAGCGAACGCCGGCTCGAAGAGCTCACTAAAGAGGCCGAGGAAGAGCGTGCAGAGGCGGGAGAGCTTGTGGTCGCTTACCCATCCGCGGGCGAAACCAGCACCACTGTGGTGCGTGAGTGACCAAGACCCGAAACTGTGAGGTTGAAACAGCCCATGGATCGTTATGCCGAGAGGATATCCCGTGCGCGGGCGCTGATGCGAGACGCCGGGCTTGATTTTCTGCTGGTCGGACCTTCAGCCGACCTGTATTACCTGATAGGGGCGCAGAGCCGCCCCAGTGAGCGTTTGGCCTTGCTGGCGCTGTCTGCGTCAGGGCCGGGGTTCATGGTGTTGCCTGCCTTTGAGGCACCCACCCTCCCACCCATGCCCGCCGATGTGCAGGTGCTGACGTGGCAGGAGGACCAAGACCCCGCTGCGCTGCTGGCCGGCAACATCGCAACGGCTTGCGGCTCCGGCCAATCTCACGCCAGATGCGTGATCGGTGTCAGCGATAGAGTGTGGTCCGTGTTCCTGTTGCGGTTGCAGGCCGCACTGCCATGGGCCAAGTTTACCACTGCAGGGCAGGTGCTGGCTGAGATGCGTCAGGTGAAATCGCCCGAAGAGATCGAGTTGCTCCGGTGGTCAGGTGAGGCCGCCGACCGGGTGTTCGACGAGATCATCACGCGCCGCTTCTCCGGGCGCAGTGAACTGCACGTGGCTCAAGAACTGGCCGACCTGCTCCGGCAGGCCGGGTTACGAGTGGAAGGGTTGCCTATCGTGGCCTCCGGCCCCAATTCGGCCTCCCCGCATCACCACGCCGGGGAGCGCATCATACAGCACGGTGACGCGGTGGTGCTCGATTTCGGCGGCACATACGAGGGCTACTACTCGGATATCACCCGCACGGTGTTTGTGGGGCAGGCACCCGAGTGGGGTTCGAACGCACACCGGGTGTACGAGGCAGTGGCGCAGGCTCAGGAAGCGGCCGTTACGGCGGCCCGTCCCGGAATGACGTGCGAAGCTCTGGACCGAGTGGCACGCGATCTATTGACAAATGCCGGATACGGTCAGTATTTCACCCACCGGCTGGGGCACGGCATCGGTCTGGACGGGCACGAGCCGCCATATCTGGTTCAGGGCAACCCCACGCCATTGCGAGCCGGGATGACCTTTTCCATAGAACCCGGCGTATACATACCGGGCCTATTCGGCGTGCGTATCGAAGACATAGTAGCCTTGCACGATGACGGCGCCGAGAGGTTGAACAACGCCACCCGAGATATAGTGGTGGTGCGCTAGCGTGTGGGCGCGCACTTAATGCATATTCATGCATGAGGTCGAGGATAGCCCCGGCACAAGGCTGTCACATCATGCGCGACTTGCCGTCCCATGGACCGCCACGCCCCCCTCCCTGTGGGTTCTCATAATAAATGAGGTAGATGGCGTTGGCGTAGTCATCGGTGAGGAGCATGGAGCCGTTGTGCAGCACGAAAGGATGGACCGGGCGGCCCCATACCTTGCCGTTGACCAGCCAGCCGGTGGCGAAGTCCTCCACCAGCAGCGGACCTGCGGACCGGTCGGGCTGGTTCTCCCTGAACCGCACCCGCACCAGCTTATAGCCTGTAAGCTCCGAGCGGTTCCAGCTACCGTGGAAGGCTACGAACATATCCTCTTTGAACCGGGCCGGAAACAGGTCGCCGAAGTAGAATGCCAACCCCAGTGGGGCCGAATGCGCCTGCATTTGCACGGCGGGCCGACCCGTCTTCTCGCAGTATCCGGGGGGTGGGTTCTGGGTGACATCGGGCACCTGATCGCCGTAGCAGAAGGGATAACCGTAGTCGGCCCCTTCCTTCACATTGTAGATGGTTTCCGGCGGCAGTTCATCGCCGAGCATATCTCGCCCGTTGTTGGTGGCCCACAACTCGCCGGTGATGGGGTGGAAGATGATACCCACTGCGTTGCGCAAGCCTTTGGCATACACCTTCTCGAACTTACCGTCGGCGGTGTAGCGTGAGATGGCCGCCTGACGTGGGTCTTTATCAATACATGCATTGCATTCGGACCCCATGGAAAGATACATCTTGCCATCAGGGCCGAACAGGATGGTGCGGGTCTTGTGGTTGCCACCCACCGGCAGGTCGTCCACCAACACCACGCGGTTATCGGCCACATGGTCGTGGTTGGTATCCTCCAGCCTGATTACCTGCCTCTCGGTAGCCACGTAAGGATACCCATTCATGAAATCTATGCCATGCACGCCGGGCAGGTCATCGGCAAACACTTTAATCTCGTCGGCCACGCCGTCGTTGTTGGCATCGGGCAAGATGACCACTCTGCCTTCCCGCGGTTGGGTGGCGTAGATCAAACCGTCGGGCGATAATGCCAGCCAGCGCACGCCCTTCAACCCACCTGCGAACACCTTGACGCGGAAGCCTTCGGGTAGATTGAGTGTGCGCTCTTCAGTGAAAGGCCCTTCGCGCCACTTGTCCGCCACCTCAAGTATCACAGGTTGGAGTGCAAGCGGGCCTTCCTCTCCGGGCGGCACCGTGATTGTGACCGCAGGTGTAGGTGTGCTCGTGGTGGGTGCTGTGGGCATAGCGCGACCGGCCGGTGTGGGGGACGTTTGAGCGACAACGGTGGTCGTGGGCTCGTCTTCATGCGCCACGTTGTCCACCCTTCGATATTCCGGGGGTTGAGCAGGCGTCAAAAATCCCAGCAACATCGCCAGCACTATGCCTGCCGACAACACAATAGGGCCGGCGAACAGCCATTTCGTGTTTCGCGTAGCCTTCAGGGTCTGTTCACACTCCTTTCCTTCGTCCAAAGCTCGGACCTTCAGCTATTATACACCTGCACAGGCAGCTTCTGGCACAGTTATGCACAGGGTGTGGGGCGCGGGCGATTTCTTGCCAGCCATTCCGGCCATAACGTATAATCTACACAAGGGCACGAGTTCGAGCCGGCCCATCACTACTAGCACGACTCAAGCGAAAGCAAGACGCACGGTGGGAGACGACAGCAGGGCAACGGCAGCGGTGCACACGGCGAGCATGGCGGAGCTGGAGGCCATGGTAAAGACCTGCCAGTTATGCCGCCTTGCGAAGACCCGCACCCATGCCGTGCCGGGCGAGGGCAACCCACATGCCGAAGTCATGCTCATAGGGGAGGGGCCCGGCTATCACGAGGACAAGCAGGGTCGCCCGTTCGTTGGGGCCGCCGGCCAGTTCCTCAACGAACTGCTGAGCATAGCGGGTCTGTCGCGCCAGCAGGTGTTCATCGCCAACGTGGTCAAATGCCGCCCGCCCAACAACCGCGACCCACTGCCCGATGAGATAGCGGCATGCGCGCCATACCTCGAACGGCAGATCGAGCTTATCAACCCGAAGGTGATCGTCACACTGGGCCGGTACTCGATGGCTCGTTTCTTCCCGGGCGAGCGCATAAGCCAGATACATGGGATGGCGCGTGTGGTGGGTGGGAGGCTGTGTGTGGCTATGTACCACCCCGCCGCGGGGTTGCATCAGGCCAGTCTGGCCGACGTGATCCGCGCCGACTTCCGCAAGCTGCCCGTGTATATCGAGCAGGCGCGCGATATGCTGTCCACGGCGGCTCATGATGTTGCACAGGACGGGCAGGCAGGGGCGGTGACAGATGCGGGCCCACGAGAGGCGGCAGAAGCGGGCACGCCTCCTGCCCCAGTGCTTGAGGCCCCCACCACCGCCCGGGGCGTGAAGAAGCGCAAAGGTGGTGAAGGCGATAACACTTACAGGCAGCTTTCGCTGTTCGATAGATGACACATTAGATGACACATTCAGAAGGCGTAGAGGTTTCCGCGACCTCGGCCACGACCGGGGAAATCACAGAACGAGAACGGCCCACTCACTATCCCATATCGGGAGAAGGCCGCCGTCAGGCCGCCATCCTGCTGGCAGGCGTGGCTACTATTTGGCTGGCTGCGCTGTGGATATTATTCACCATCTTGCAGGACGGCATCGGCGGGGTAGAGTGGGTATCGCTGGCGCTAATGGTGGGCATTCTCGTGGTGGCTCCTGTGGTGGGTTGGGCGCTCGTAGAAGAAGCCACCGCCCGCATCACCACTGACGACCAAGGCATACGCTACCGCGCCGCAGGCGGCATACACCTGACTTATCTGTGGACCGAGTTGCGCGGCTTCGAACCCCGGCAGGCCGGGGGCCGGTTGGCTCGCTTCTTTCTGGGTAGCGATGGCGACACGCGCGATCAACACGACCGTCCGGGGGCTGCGCAACGAGAGGATGGAGCCGACATCAACGGTAACGAAAGGGAAGATTCGCCGCCTGTACCCAACGAGCGGGACACGCTTCTGCTCCAAGCAGGCGTAGACCACACCCGGCAGATACCCAACCCACTGGTGCGCTTCTTGCACAGACAGGCCTACGGCACGGCCATCCCCATTTACGCCGGGCTGGAAGGTCGAGACCAACTGCTGGCCGAGGTTACGGCGCATCTCGAGCCGCAGAGCAGTGACTAACCACCAAACACACGCAGTTCTCTCGGCGCTTCGGGCACTGCTTGGTGTTTATCCCTGACGACTGATGAATGGCGACTATTATGGACGTACAACCTGAATACATAGACCCTCAGCCCACAACCCAATATTTGCGCTACATACCTATCGGCGGGCTAGGAGAGATCGGCAAGAACATGGCCCTCGTCGAGTACGGCGAAGATATAGTGATCATTGATGTGGGCATGGGCTTTCCCGAAGAAGAGATGTTCGGGGTGGACCTTGTGCTACCGGACATCTCATATCTGGAGGGCAAGCGCCACCGCATCCGCGGCATCTGCATCACCCACGCCCATGAGGACCATATCGGCGGGCTTGCGTGGCTGTTGCCCCAGATCAACGCGCCCATTTACGGCACGCCCCTTTCGCTAGGCCTGATAGCCAACAAGCTCAAAGAGCGGGGCCTGCTGGGCCAAGCCGATATGCGCGAGGTGCGGGCGGGTGACGTGGTGGAGTTGGGCGCGCTAGATGTGGAATTTGTGCACGTGTGCCACTCCATACCCGATGCGTGCCTGCTGGCGATCCATTCGCCTCTGGGCACCATCGTACACACAGGCGATTTCAAGTTGGACCCCACGCCCATTGACGGTTGGCTGACCGACTACGAGGCGCTGGCGCGGCTGGGCAGGGACGGGGTGCTGGCCCTGTTCACCGACTGCGTGCATGTGGAGACCCCCGGCTACACCCCTTCCGAGCAGGCGGTGGGGCGCACCCTCGACCCCATCATCGCCAACGCCACAGGCAGGGTGATCATCGCCACCTTCGCGTCGCTCATCTCACGCGTGCAACAGGTAATTGACATCGCCGCAAAGTACGGGCGCAAGGTAGCCCTCTTGGGCCGCAGCCTCGAGAACAACGTGCAGGTGGCCGTGGAACTGGGCTATCTGCAAATACCCGCCGGCGTGCTAGTGGACCTGCGCGACACCGCACGCCTGCGGGATGATGAGGTGGTGGTGATATGCACGGGCGCGCAGGGCGAGCCTACCTCGGCCCTGTCGCGCATCGCCAACGACGACAGCCGCCACTGGAGCGTCAAGCCCGGCGACATCTACATTCTGTCGGCCACGCCCATCCCCGGCAACGAGACCAGTGTGAGTCGCGTGATCAACAACCTGTTCACCAAAGGTGCGGAGGTTATATATAGCTCGATCTCGCCGGTGCACGTGTCGGGCCACGCCAGTCAGGAGGAGCACAAGCTGATGCTCAACCTGTTGCGACCCAAGTATGTGATACCCATCCACGGCGAGCGCCGCCATCTGGTGATGTACTCCAAAGTAGCTCAATCGGTGGGCGTGCCTGCCGAGAACATCTTTCTTGTGGACAACGGCTATGTGGTGGAACTGAACCAGCACGAGGCACGCATCGCCGGACGGGTGCAGGCTGGTAACGTGTTCGTGGACGGGTTGAGCGTGGGCGACGTGGGTCAGGTGGTGATCCGCGACCGCCAGTTGCTCGCCAAAGATGGCGTGTTGCTGGTGGTGGTGACGGTGGACAAGCAGACCGGCGAGTTGGTGGCCGGACCGGATATCGTCACGCGGGGCTTCGTGTATGCCGCTGAAGCGGGTGAGCTGCTGGACGATACCAAAGAGCGGGTGCGCGACGCTCTGTATGCCCACGACGGCAGGGGTCGGGGGCGAGGCCATATCCCGCCTGACTGGAATTACATCAACAAAAAGATAAGGGAGACGGTCAGCCAATACCTGTACGATCAGACCCGCCGCAGGCCCATGGTACTGCCGGTGGTTGTGGAGGTGTAAGCAGGAGCAGGGGGTACAGCCCTAACGCTCACGGTTGGTCCGACTCCCTGATCCGTGCATGGAGTAATCATGCCTATGGCTACAGTCGCGAAAGCCGCCGCTATCATCGAGTCCTATCCGGAGATCGCCGATTTCGTGGGGCCGGTACCCTTCGAGGAGATATACGTGGCCGAGAACCGGCTGGGGGTGCGTTTCCCCGACTCTTACCGCGATTTCATTCAGAGGTACGGGGCCGGCACCTTTGGCGGCAAACCGATATACGGGCTGGGCGTGCCCGATGACGGCCTACCCAACGTGGTGTGGGCCACCGAGGCCATGCGCGAGGCCGACGACTTCTTCCCCGCCGACCTCGTAGTCATACAAGACACGGGCGAGGGCGATATCCTGTGCCTTGCTACCGCCCTCATGAACGAAGACAATGAATGCCCCGTGGTACAGTGGATACCAGAGCTGACCTTCGAAGAGCAGGCCTTCGAGCGCATCAATTCTACCTTCGCCCACTTCCTTCTACGCATACTGCGTCACGCCCTGCGCGAGACCTAGCCGCCGGTGTGCGGGTGGCCTTCCCTGACCGGTTGTAAGCAGAGAATAGGTGTTCGGTATGAAGCGGTCGTGGCTATTGCCGGTGGGGATACTGGCGGCAGTGGCGGTGTTTGTGTGCGCGGCCTGCGGCCTTGGGGTGCTGGCAGTCAGTGTAATGACCCCATTGGCCCGGCCCACTGCTTCTGACGTCTCTACCGCCACGCCTGTCCTTGTGGTGCGGCCCACAGCTACATCGGTCACGGCGGTGGTAGACCTGTTCGCCCTGCCCACCGGCACCCCATTCCCGCAGTCACGCGGTATCACCGATATCTCGCCTACGCTTACTCCGGTCGCCTCCACCCCTACGGTGACCCCCGTGCCGCCCGCTACCGATACACCCACCCCTGTTCCCACTAACACACCTGCCCCTACTGTTCCCCCTACCCTTACTCCTACCGTGCCACCACCCACCGCCACACCCGTGCCGGCGGTGGAAGCACGCGTGGCGCAGGTGATTGACGGCGATACGCTTGAGGTCGTGCTGGGCGGGCGGCGGGTGCGCGTGCGGCTCATCGGCGTGGACGCGCCCGAAATCAACGATCCGCCCATGTGCTTTGGCTCCGAGGCTACGGCCAAAGCCCGGGAACTGGTAAACTTGGCAAATGGGCGCGTACTGTTAGAGAAAGACGTGTCCGAGACCGATCGCTTCGGGCGGCTCTTGCGCTATGTGTGGCTAGAGCACCCTGACGGGCGGCGCATGCTCAACGAGGAGCTGGTCAGGTGGGGCTATGCGCAAGCCGGCACCTACCCTCCAGATGTGAAATATCAGGAGTTGTTCATAGCTGCCGAGCGTGAGGCGCGCGCCGAGAACCGAGGGCTTTGGGGAGCGTGCGGTGGCTTCGGCGTGCCTCTGCCCACCCCCACTCGTGCGTTTGCACCCGTCGTGCCCACCCGCCCTCCTGCGGGCGGCCTACGCTATGACCCCTTCGGCCCCGACCGCGATTGCTCGGACTTCGAGACTCAGGCCGAGGCTCAGCAGTTCTTCCTCGCGGCGGGCGGCCCCCAGCGCGACCCGCACCGCCTCGACGCCGACCACGACGGCGTGGCCTGCGAAAGCCTGCCCTGACAGGTCCTCCCCCACCACAATTTATAGCCTTTCCGGGGGTGCAAGGGCACTCCCCTGCTGGCGGGTACCCTCTGGGGCATGGGTGTCCCCCACTCGTCTTCTCTCCACAATAGAGGGCGCAGGGGTACTCCCCTGCCGAGGGTGTTGGGTGTCCTCCACTCCTCCTCCCCCCCACAATTTATAGCCTTTCCGGGGGTGCAGGGGAGTACCCCTGCCGGGGGTGGGGGGGTGTCTCCCAGTCTCCCAGTCCCCCACTTGTCTTCTGTCTTCTCCCCACAATTTATAGCCTTTCTATAGAGAATTGGTATTACTGCATATACCGAGTTTTTGCAGGAAAACCTGTAATCGCGTCGAACTTCGCTTCTGTAAAAGGAATAAATGTACAGAAGCATTGTACGGCTAACTACGGCCGTGTTGTACAGATCAGGACTACCGAAGAGGAGCTCCCATGTCGGCGCCGTCAACCCCGACCTGCCACCCACTATGCCGCAGCAGTCACAGGGGTGCCCTACCAATCATGGGTTGGCAAAGACACTCGCCTTTGCCAAGGGTGGGGATGTAATAAGTTTCCAATTTTAATGGAATATGTGCAAAACCATAGCACATATATTATGCATTATGCTATAATATTGGAAGATTGAATGTAGACCGAATGCCTACGAATCATCTTTTTGGGTAGAAAGGAATACTACAGTGAGCGGCGGTCCCATTCCCACCCCTTCGGGGGCTTCACCTGTTGAGGAAATATATTGTCCGCACTGCCGGGGCGGCAACCCACCACAGGCTGTGCATTGCATGTGGTGCGGCCATCCTCTGTCAAGGCCGCTCGGCCCTGCCACATTGCCTGTCGGGCCTTCACCTTCTCAATCCCTACCGCCCACGCCTCAGCCCCCACCTCCACTTTCACCTCTACCCCCACCCCCATCTTCGGTGCAGGTGTCTTCTGGACCGCAGAGGCCCCGGTGGGTACTGCCGGTAGGGGCGGCTGTTGCTTTACTGTTGCTATGCGGGGTATGCGGGATCATCGGCTCGATCAACAACAGCCGCGACACCTCAGGCGGCACGTCCAACACCCGCCAGACGCAGCCGGTGAGCGCCAGCGCCCGGGCCACAGCCACCCCTCGAAATGCTTCAAATGCTTCATCTGAGGGTGCGGGTTTCAACAACGTGGTACCCACCCCGACCAGCGCAGCCACACCCACCCCGACCAGCGCAGCTACACCCACCCCTGATTCTACGATGATAGCCGCGGCCACCGAAACAGCTGTGGTCAATCTGGCCGGCACACTGCCCAGCGCGGGAGACAACTACCTCTATGCCAATGAAACCTACCACTCGGTTAGTGTGTTCGCGCCGGTGTATCTGGAGCTGGGTGGGGCGGCATCGTTGGGCTTCCCCATCACCGAGATGTTCATAGAGCGCCGTCCCGACGGCAAAGCCTACTGGGTGCAGTACTTCGAGAAGGCCGTCATAGAGTACCACCCGGAAGAGACCGGCGCAAACAGCTATCAACTGGCTCCGCTGGGTGTGTGGCGGTTCAACGAAAAATACCCGCAGGGAGCGCCTCCGCCCAAGCCCCTGCCCGGTCCGGAGCAGTACCACTTCAACGAAACCAATCACACAGTGAGTGACCCCTTCCTCACCTACTGGAAAGAGCGCGGTCAGGTGAGGCGGTTCGGCTACCCCATAAGCGAATCCTTTGAAGAAGTAAGCGAGGCGGACGGCAAGACCTACATAGTGCAATACTTCGAGCGCGCAGTTATGGAGTACCACCCGGAGCTTAAGCCACCTCATCAGGTGCAGTTGACCGCTCTGGGCACCCTGCGGCACCGTGCGCTGTACCCCAACGGCGCGCCCATGGCCGCAAGCAACCCCATCCCTTCGCCCACGGTGAACGCTACTGCCACCGCCCGCGCCATTGCCAACGCCACTGCCACCGCCGTGCAGGCACAACTCAACGCACAGGCAACCGCACAGGCTCTTAGCAGGCAGGCCACAGCTACGGCAGAAGCCAGAGCGGCAAGCGCCCGTGCAACGGCCAGAGCGCGTGAATACGAGAGCTACAAGACCAACCCGCCAACGGGCACGTTCAGAAATTCGGGAAGTAATGTAGCCATCGTATGCAAGATCGAGTATCAACAGTGCGTGGGATACTGGTGCGCGAATAAGAACAGCAAATACATCCTTGTGGGTGTAACGGTAACCAACATCGGCAACGATACCGTGCATGTCAATCCGCATAACTTCACGCTTGTAAGCACCACCGGCGCAACTGTGGCGCATGATATGGCCACCTATTCGCTGGGGAACTATCTGGACGCGGTTGACATCGAACCCGGCACTTACACAAGTGGCTGGCTGGCCTTCCTCACCACCAAGGATTTCATACCCGGTGAGCTTGTATGGAGGGAGATATTCGGTGAAAAGGTGATCGTCACTATTGTGGAGCCGCCGGATTAAGCCTGTTATCAGGTTGAGGGCGACAGTGATATACAGTGATATATGGTTGAAACCTTTAGCATATGCAAGAAGTAACTTGTCCAAACTGTCATGGTCATAATCCACATGTTGCCGCTTACTGCATGTGGTGTGGTTGCTCTTTGCCTCGAGATACTTACGGCCCATCCGTCGCAACACCTTCCGGGCAGAGCCAGTCTCTAGCAAAGACGTCTGCGCCTGAGACGAGTAACCCTCCAGCAGAGCGGAGCGTCGAACCGGAAGCGTCCAGAGTAAGGCTGTTATTTGTAGCGATGGCGATACTGTTTGCCCCTGCGATTCTCTTAATGCTGGCCTACGCCGTCACATCACCGGGCAGTGGGAATGCCCCAACAAGATCTACCGATACCGGGGCAGCAGGCAAATCTCAACCTCTGACGCTCTGGGGTGATGCTCAGTTGAATGACAACCCTCCTGAATACATCAAAGAGGTAGTAGCCTATCCGGAGGGCACGAGAGCCTTCGTTATTTACTTTATTCTGGCTGACAGCACAGGAGCCATGACCACCAGCGATGGCTGGGTGTATCTAAGCATTTATGAGACTGTGAGAGAATGGTCAAGCGAAAAAATGGACTTTGTCGAGACCGAGAGATTACTCTACAGACGTTTCGATAAGGTGCGCAAATCAGATTTTGTGAAGACGACACGAGGTCGCGGGACGTTCGAGCAAGAGGTGATCCTCTACTCTTTTGGCCGAATTCCTTATTCTTCATTTGATATTGCTCCAACTGAATCCTCAGGTAGAGTGACGGTCCACTTCCATACGCTGAGCGGGAGTATTCTTGATGGCGAAGACACGATATTCTTTGACCGTTAATAATCTGCCACGCTTGCATATTGCCAGAATCAGAACAGAAGTTCACCAAACCTCATTCACAGAAAGGAGATAAACATGAATGCACCGCAGGCACCCTAACCATTCCAGCAACCCCCTTACGTTGTCGTGATGCGGGGGAGCGGACCCGGTTGCAATGGTTGAGCAAAGACCGATAAGGAATTCTGGGTATTAGTGCTTGTAATGGTAGCACCACTAATGGCTTGTGGGCAGCCGTCAACAGGTTCCGCACCCACATCGACGCCCGTAGCCGAAGCCCTACGACAGGCCCGGCTCCTGAAGCTACACCCACCGCGGTTCAGGCGGCTGCTACACCCACACCAGCCGCTCCTGCGGAATTGACCATAGGTAGTACTGGCGAAACTGCGGGCCTGAAAGTCACCCTGAACAGTGTCAGGCACGAGACAAGCGGCATTGTTCCACCTAAAGCCGGAATGGAGTACTTGGTACTGGACCTGACCTTTGAGAATGTAAGCAACGAGCCCAAGAATGTAAGCAGTCTGCTCAATTTCTCTGTGAAGGATGATACAGGTCAAAAATACACGGTGACAATTGGGGCGGAGACCAAAAGCAGTCCCGACGGTAAAATAGCTCCCGGCGATAAATTGCGCGGGGAATCGGCGTTCGAAGTACCCAAGGACGCCAAGGGTCTGGTTTTCATCTTCGATCCAGTCTTTGGTGGAGAGCCTCTGAGGTTCAAGCTTGATCGGTAGAAAACCGACATAGCGAAGTCGGAGGAAGAGGCTTCGTCTGCTCAAGGGCAAATGAAGCCTCTTCCGTTTTCAGGGCTTCTGTCTGGTCTTGCAAGGCACAGCACGCACGAGGTCTGATCCTACATCATGACCATGCACGTGTGTTGAGCAAATGCGGCGCCCTTGCTTCCGCTGAGCCGCAAAGTTTTCCCCAACGCCCACACCCCGTGATATAATTAGCACGCTTCCGGATTCAAACATACGTGCTAATGGCCGACGAGACACCGGCCGGCTGAGCCAGCCTCGTCGGCTACACCGGGGTATCATACAGGTGCCATACAGGTGCCATATGTAAGGGCGGGGGGAACGCTACAGGTGCCCTCAGGTTCAACCAGAAAAAGCGCTTCTGCCAGACCCGAACCATCAAAGTCGGCGTGGTCCCGGTCGAGGGGGCGAGCGCCCGGATCGAAAAGCACCTCTGCGCCGCGCTCGTCGAGGAGAGGGGCAGGGGCGGGTGGTGGCAGACCCATATCCGCCTCCGGGGCACGCGCCTCAACCAGCAGGCGCGCAGGTCCGCCTTCGCCCGACATACCACCGCATGTGCAGCGCGAACTGCTGGCGCTGGCCCTGCTGGTGGCTGCCGGCCTGTGCGTGGTGGGCCTGCTGAGCTGGTCCGGAGGCGGGCAGGGGGTGGTGGGCCTCGCTGGCGGCCTGCTGGCCCGCATGTTCGGGGTAGCCGCATGGCTGGTGCCGGCGGTGCTGGTGGTAGGGGCCGCCGCGCTGGTGTTCGGCCCGGCTTCAGGCTCAGCCTCAGGCGGCAGGTGGGCATCCCCCACCCTGCCCATCGGCCTGCTGGCCCTGCTGGTGGGCATGATGGGACTTGCCCACATACTGGTGGGCACCAACGTGCAAACAGCCGAGGCCGGGCAGGGCGGGGGCTACTTGGGCCTGTTCCTGTTCACCTTCCTCGCCGAATATCTGACGACGGTGGGTGCGGGTATCGTGCTGGTGGCCCTCGCGCTGGCAGGCTTCATGCTGACCTTCGGCGTGTCGCTGGCCCAACTGGTTCATGCCGCGGCACAACTCGTTCGAGCCATCGGTAGTGCCTTGAGCGCGGCGCCCACCCTGAACGCGTGGCTGGCGCACAAGCGCAACAGCACCGCCGCTACGACCCCCAATCAGTTACCCATCCTGATCAACGGCCAGATGCCGCCTGCCGACACCGCCCCCCTGTCCACGCTTGGCGCCGAGGCGAGCGAAAACGGCGAAACTCTTCAATACGCACAGCACGGTCCGCATCCGGCCCCCACCGAGGCGATTGACCTGCCCGCCCTTCAGCCGGTCTCAACTGCACCTGCACCGGGCCGCGATGAAGGCGCCGGGGGCGGCCGCGATTCGGCGTTGGCACCGGGTTCGCCAGTGCCGGACGGACCGGACCGCTCCTCCCAACCCGTCATAAACATCATGGACCCCGGAAATGGTAAAGGCTGGCCGGATGCACAGTCCCCGCCGACCACACTGCCCGCGCCTGTGCCCTCGCCCCTCGGCTACTTGTGGCAACTGCCGCCCCTCACCCTGCTGGACAACACAGGCGAGGTGAAGGTCAGCGAGGCCGACATCAAGGCCAAAGTGCGCATCATCGAAAACACCCTGCACTCTTTCAACGTAGAGGCTGTGGTGCGCGAGGTGAACACCGGCCCGGCGGTTACCCAGTTCGCGCTTGAGCCGGGGGTGGGCGTGCGCGTCAGCCGCATCACCGCCCTCGAAAAAGACCTCGCGCTGGCGCTGGCCGCCCCCCACATCCGCATCGAAGCACCCATACCCGGTCAGTCGCGCATCGGCATAGAGGTGCCCAACGTGTCCCTTCAGGTGGTGGGCCTGCGCGGCGTCATGGAGTCCGAGGTGTTCCACAGCGCCAGAGGCCGCCTGAAGATCGCGCTGGGCCGCGACACCCACGGCCAACCGGTGGTCACCGACCTCACCAAACTGCCCCACCTGCTGGTGGCCGGCGCTACGGGCAGTGGTAAGTCGGTGTTCCTCAACTCCATGGTGATCGGCTTCCTGCTTCAGCACACGCCCGACGACCTGCGCATGCTGATGATAGACCCCAAGCGCGTGGAGCTGACCGGCTTCAACGGCATACCCCACCTGTTGCGCCCCGTGGTCACCGACGTGCGCCTCGAGAAAGACCAGCACTCCAGACACCAACCCCCCGGACCCCGCAACCAAGAGCGCGACCGCCCGCTCACCGCGGTGGAGGCCCTCAAGTGGGCGCTGTGGGAGATGGAGCGGCGCTACAAGCTGTTCGCCAAGGGCCAGCGCACCAAAGAGGGCGTGAGCAGGGTGTTCCGCAACATCGAGCAGTATCGCGCCTTCCTGAAAGACAACCCCGACACGGGTATGGAGCACCTGCCTTACATCGTGATCATCATAGACGAACTGGCCGACCTGATGCTTACCGCGCCCGAAGAGGTGGAAACCTCGCTGTGCCGTCTGGCCCAGCTGGCCCGCGCCACCGGCATCCATCTGGTGGTGGCCACCCAACGCCCCTCGGTGGACGTGGTCACCGGCCTGATCAAGGCTAACTTCCCCGCCCGCGCTGCCTTCGCCGTCACCTCGCAGGTGGACAGCAAGGTGATACTGGATCAGGGAGGGGCGGAGAAATTGCTGGGCCGGGGAGACATGCTGTACACCGCATCCGATGAGAGCAAGCCCGTGCGCATTCAGGGTACCTTCGTGTCCGACGCCGAATCCGAGAGGGTGGTCAATTTCTGGCGCAGGCAGTTGCCCTCACCCGAAGAACTGGCCGATAACGGCATACAGGCGCCCGTCCAGCCCATGCCCATGCCCGATTGGTTGGGCACCGGCGACCCGGACGAGGAGAGCGAACTGCTGGAGCAGGCCATCGAGCTGGTCAAGCGCAACAACTACGTATCGGTGTCCATGATACAACGCAAGCTGAGGGTGGGCTACAACCGCGCCGCCCGCCTGATCGAGCAAATGGAGGAGATGGGTCTGATCGCCCCCGCCGACGGCGATAACCGCGGCAGGCCGCGCGAGGTACTGCTGGGCACGCCCGACCACCGCGCTTTTAGCTTCGAAGCTGAAGAGCCAGACCGCACCAGAACCTGAGCGATCGGAACGATGGAACGAGGAAGGTTGTCGTACTTGCGGGGTGCATCGGCCACATCAACCGCTCAGCTCAGGCTGAGCGTTCCTGCTGGCGACCCCCGCTCCCGAATGCCTGCCCCGTTCGCCCCCGCTGTTCCTGCTGCCTTCGTTGCTCTTCGCGACCTGCTATGAACTCGTGCACTGCCTCGAACACCCTCTGCCGGTCGGTGTCCACGGTCACGATGTGATAGCCGCGGTGCAGCACCAGCATCCGCTTGTAGGGCGACCCCAGCCTCGAATAGATGTGGTGCGAGCTGATCCCCGGCACCACATGGTCGTGCCGAGCGTAGATGATCAGCGCGGGCACCTTTATCTTGGGCAGGGCGGACCGCACATGCACTAGAAACTCGATCAGCGACGCCGTAGCATCCACCGGCGATTGCAGGTAAGAGATGTGAGCGGCCTTGGCCTGCGGGTCCTCTATGTCGCGGTAGGGTTTGCTCAGGAATGGCATGCCCGGCTGTAAGCGTTTGAGCAGGTGGCCTACCCCGGTGGGGATGTAGATGGGGGCGCACATGGCTACTATCCCAGCCAGATCGTGCCCCCGGTGTGCCGCTGTGTATAGGGTGAGCGCCCCGCCGAGCGATAGACCGGCCATGTATACCCGCCTGCATCGCGCCAACAGTTCGTCCAGAGCATCGTTGACCGAGGCGTACCAGTCCTGCCAGCACTTGCCCTGAAGATCCTGCGGACAGGTGCCGTGCCCGGCCAGCAGGCAAGCCGACGCAGTTATACCCCTGTCGGCCAGATAGCGCGCTAATCCACGCATCTCGTGGGGGGTGGACGTGTATCCATGCACCAGCAAACAGCCCACCTCGCCCGCCTCGTACACGAAGGGCTCGGCCCCCGGAATTATGCGATCGAGTGGACGCCGCATCGCTCCTGCCGGTTGCCCGGCTCTCGGATCAGCGGGTGAAGGGTGATCGCTCTCGATGCTCATGGCTCAAAAGGTGAAGCATGTTACTGCCAAACTTATCTCTGTAGCGGAAGGTGCCCAACTGCGACAGCAGTACCTCATAGGGGGTGCCGGCGTTTTCAGGGTGGTGCTCGAACACCGCCCGCTCGAAGTACTGCACTATATACGTTTTACCGTTCAAATCCGATACTTCGGTGAACTCGTCGGATATGGGGTAGCCCTGCTGCATCAGCCCGCCGTGCGTGCGCCAGTATTCGAGGAACACCCCGCCCAGCCGCTTGCCGGTCTCCCTGAACAGCACCGAGCCGGGGCTTGTGTTAGGGCGCTGGTCTGGCGCGCCATTGGGGTACTTCTGCTGGTAGAACTGCACCCCCAGCAGCGACAGCAACACATCATGCGGGGGTTGATTTTCCGGGTGGTACTCGAACACCGCCCGCTCGAAGTACTGCACGGTGTAGGTCTTGCCGTCGGTGTCCGAGCGCTCCTGCATCTCCTCCGAGATGGGATAGCCCTGCTGGGCCAGCCCACCGTTCTGCGTCCAGTACTCTAAGAACCGCCCACGCACCGTCTTGCCGGTTTCGGGGAAG
>DAOTTC010000042.1:0-27318 GCA_034437815.1 Chloroflexia bacterium
GCTGGCGACACACCTCAACTCACAGCAGGTGTGTGACCGGCAATCGGCATAAGGCACACACCCCGAACCGATGGGAAGTGCGAGAGCAGACTGACCGCTCTCGCACTTCCCTGTTTTCTATTAACCAATGGTGGCAGTTTACGGAGCGCGGGCGGGACGCCCGTACCCCTGTGGGCGAGACCACCATTTGTGGGGAGGGGAGAACAGGAGGACATTTATACTCCCACACCCAGAAGGTACCCGCCTGCAGGGGCGCCCCTGCACCCTAGGTATTTATCCGCCTTTGCTCGGATAACTTGTATCGTGCCAATTGCGCCGGTAAGTGTTTGAACTCTCTCCTCTGCTCGGTTGTATTATTATTGAGCGCCGAAGTCCGTTAGGCACGTTGCTTCTCCCCTTGCGCTAACGGACTTTTTTGTTAAGCGACCATCTTTATCACCCATAGTCCACAAGACGCGAGGAAAGCATGGCAGTCGCACTACAGCCCGAGTCCGATGCGCTCATTCGTGATACGGCATTTATTCCTCCTGAAGATAGCGCGTTGGGCAGGCTGTGGCGTCGCTTCCGCAGGCATAAGTTAGGTATAACGGGTCTGCTCGTGTTCTCCTTGGTCTTGCTGGCGGTGATAATGGTGCCGATTTTGTCTCCGTTCGGCTATGCGGACCAGAACGTGCTTCAAGCCTTCGCACCTGCGGGCACCATGTCTGTAGAGGCAGGCATTGCGGTTGAAGCGGGCCACGTGTACTGGTTGGGCACCGATGCCTATGGGCGTGACGTGCTCACACGGCTCTTCTTCGGAGGGCGCATCACTCTGTCCGTGGCCTTGCTGGCTGCTCTGCTTTCGGTGCTCATCGGCACGGTGATGGGGGCGGTTGCGGGGTCTATGGACGGGCCGGTGGATGCCGTCATCATGCGTTGCACCGACTTACTCCTTGCCTTCCCTCTGCTACCGACATTCGTGTTGCTCTCCCGCATCTTCCCTATAGGGGCTGAATATACAGGCATGGGAGCCAGCGGCCCTGAGGACTGGTTTATGACGATAGACCAAGCTCTGCGGGCCGCCATCGGCTATTCGCTCATCTTCATGCTTCTGGGCTGGATGCCGGTCAGCCGTCAGGTGAGAGCTTCGATGCTATCCCTACGCTCGCTGGGCTATGTTGAAGCGGCACGGGCATTGGGAGCGGGTCCGTGGCGCATCGCCACAAGGCATCTGTTGCCCAACAGCATAGGGCCTGTGCTCATTGCTGCTGTGCTCATGGTTAGCGAATTCATCTTGTTCGAGTCCCTGCTGTCGTATCTGGGTATGGGTGTGGGCACGCCGGTGCCGAGCTGGGGTAACTTGATCCGAGATGCCCAGAGTCAGATATGGTTCATCACCAGCACGCTGAACCCTGCTGAGGACATCCGGGGCTTTTTGGTGCTGCTGCCGGGCATGCTGATTTTTATAACTATACTATCCCTCAACTTCATAGCCGAGGGGCTGCGCGACATACTTGCCCCTCACTAGCGCATATTCATGATGTTAGAGAAGTGAAGGACGGGGGCTGTGCCGCCCCAAGCCCCTCATATCTGGAGAGCAGGGAAGGCCGCGCCCTGCCCTATCCTCACCATATCATACCTGTTGTGAACAGGGAGCGAGGCAAGCCTGCATATGTTTACATTCATCTTACAGCGTACTTTTCAGAGCTTGCTGGTGGTTATCTTGGCCGCGCTGCTGGTACACACCATTATGTATGAGGTGGTGCCGTACCACATTGGCCCTGAACAAAGGGGATGGGGGTTTGTGTATGACACGGCGCGGATTGATGCCCCATGGCCACTGGAATTCCTGATGTGGTTATTCACACCCGATGGGGTGGTGCCACCCAGCCCGCAGGCGCGTGAGCCGCAGAGCACGCAGACCGGCCCGCGCGACCCTGTACGCCTGATACGGCCTATGGCCCGGCCTCCTTCGATAGACGTGGAGATATTCGGTCTGCGTATCAAGGGATCGGGGGTGTTGACAGGTGATCTGGGTTATTCTCGCCACATACACCCCGGTATTCCGGTGACCGAGGTCATAGCAAGCCGGTGGGGTAACACGCTGGTGCTGGTGGTGCTGGCATTTATCCCTACCCTGTTGATATCAATCCCGCTGGGGGTGATCGCAGCGGCCCGGCGCAATTCGTGGCTCGACCACGTGGTTACCCTTGTCTCGTTCACTGGTCTGTCAATACCCGGTTATTGGTTGGGGCTGTTGCTGATCGTATTCTTTGCTGTAATTGCCAAACAACTCCATGATATGAACGGGTGGGGGTGGTTGCCGTATTTCCCGTCGGGAGGTGTAGCGACGGTAGGGCAGGAAGGGGACTGGTTGAATCGCCTGTACCATCTCGTGTTGCCGGTGATGGCGCTGGCGTTTGGACAGATAGCCTTTGTCTCCCGTTATGTGCGCTTTTCCATGCTGGAGGTGCTCAGGAAGGATTACATACGCACGGCGCTTGCCAAAGGCCTGCCATGGAGCCGCGTGGTCTTCCGCCACGCTCTCCGCAACGCCATAGTGCCCGTCATCACCACTATCGCTCTGACGTTGCCCACACTGGTTGCCGGCACCATAGTTATCGAGACCGTATTTGGCTACGCTGGTATGGGGCAGTTGTTCTTTCAGGCTATGGGTGGCACGCTCGCCACGGATCGCATCACGCTGCCGGGGGTCGTGGACTATGAACTGGCACTAATCCTCCTGCTGCTCATGGTGACGATAGTGGTACTGTGCAACCTGTTGGCCGATGTGCTATATGCCATCTTCAACCCCCGGTTGCTGACCACCGGACAGTAGGCAGCAGAGAAGTACCACGCACGCGTGCATATCTACCTACTGGCGGTGGGCGGCACACTGGCTGCGGTTCGCTCGGCAGACCTCACCCTGCCCGCTATTTCCTCGGCGGCCAGTTCGTCGGCGTTCCACGCACCCAGTGCGACCAGCCTCACCCCGATGGCCTTGGCCACCGGCCCGATCTGCGCCGGTATGTCGTGCAGGGTTGTTATGCCGTCGGCCGGATAGGACACGGGCATCCAGTAAACGACTTTACTGCCTTCTTGCGCAAGAGCGTACAGCGCACGCGCCGCCGTTGGATTTTGCCGCAGCCAGCCGGAGACCACGCGCCGCTCGTTGAAGCCGGCTTTCACCAAAGCCTGACGCACCTTGCTGTGAAACTCCAACTCCTGTTTGTAGCGTCGTTGCGACGAGCGGCCTGTGGCGTTGTGCCCGCGCCCCACCAGCAACAAACCCGCGTCGTCGCTGGGCCGGTCCGCCTGTGCCACCGCTTCGAGCACGCGGCGGACGTAAATCTGAGGCAACAAGTCGGAGTCGAACAGAGGCCCCCGGTCCAATAGCTTCATGCCGTGGCTTTCAGGGTTCACACCCTCCAGCAATTCGCCCGCCTTCACGGGGTCAGGCGGATCGGTCACGCGCACATGCACCACGATTGCGCGCCGCGCCCCGGCCTCTATAGCCTGTTTTAGGGCTTCGCTCATGGTGGGGCTATCGCTGTAAAAAGCTGCGTAAACCACGTGACGGCCGTCCAACCTAGCCTGCACCTGCTCGGCAAGTTCGATCTGGTATGCTCTATAGGGGCTTCGCCCTGTAGCCGCGTACTTAGCTTTCAGGTCGCGCATATAAAACGGACGCAACAACAGCGGGGGCACATCTTCGGCGTCGTCGGCATACTCCAGCCGTCTGGCAGCGCTCTGTGTGTCGTAGTCCGGTGGCTCCCCGGCAGATAGACATATCACCGCAATGCGGTCCTCGCGGGTCTTTGGCGCATTGATGCTGGGTTTCTTCTTGCCCGGTGTGAGCACCGAATATGTGGTGAGGGCATAACCAAGGGTGAATGCCAGCACGAGCAACACGCCGGCATTGGCGATGCCTACCGCGACATTCTCTACATTGGCAAGCGACCCAATCGCCCCAAGCAGTGCCAGCAACACCGCCAGCGCCAGCATGATCGAGAAGCTGACCTGTTGCCTGCGCTCGGCCATGAGCGACAAGGCGAGCAGTCCACCGCTCGCCAGACCCATGAACACCACGAGAGCTATGCTGATATTCACGTAGACTGGCAAGGCATCCCCCAGTGGCACGGGCAAATTTCTCGCTAATTATAGCATATGGTTACTGGCCGGGGCATTACTTCATATGGCTGCCCGACACCGCTTGATTAAGCGTAGAATGTTGAGAGCGTCACCCGCCCTATCGTACTGTTGTCATTCCGGTGACAGTCGGAGGTTAAAGGGGCTATGCCCCTTGGAGCATGGGTATCCCCAACTTGGTGTAAGAAAACTCAATTGCTGGCGTTCCGTCAGCGCTCCTTCCCATAGTGCTCTTTGTAAGCTTGGTGCACTTGGTGGTTAGCTCTATTACCAATTCACCATTGAAAGACTATGAATTAGGGAGAGGTAGGGGGACACCCCCGTATTCCCTGCGCCCCCTTGCTTTTGCAGCCCTTCCGCAGAGGCTCGGTATAACTACTGGCGGCTGACAACCCCGATTTTTGGTGCGGGCCCCTGTTGCCAAGGAACTTGACTGGGGGCTATGGCCGTTCCTATAATTCGGTTATGGAGACCCGTCTGCCCGAAGCATCAGCACAGTCCGCACTTGCCGCCGGCAAGCCCGTGCAGGGGCTGCCCAAGATAAGCTATTACCCGCCTATAATAGCCACGCTCATGGCGGCTGTTTTCATATTTGTGGTGCTGGCCGTACTCACTACATTCGCCCTGCTCAGGTTGCTTACTCAAATACAGTACATGATGTCGGGTAGCGAAGTGTCGGTGGTCAGCCTCGGAATATGCGGATTGGTGACCTGTCTGCTGCTTGTGAGCACGTGGTATTTCGCTACAGCCGTGCTCAAAGGCATACGCGACCTGTGGACCCCCGTGTATTACACGAGGGGCACACTGGTCAACCGGCGCGATGCAGGCACGCGCCGCACGACCAACTGGCTGGTGGTCACCCCGCGCTATGCCGGTCCGGACCTGTCCATCGCGGCAGAGGTAACCGATGAGCAACGCGCCGCTTCCCCCGACCGCTCTCTCATCTTCCAGCCGCGTTTCACGTCTCGGTCGCCGCATCCTCGTCACCCATCGCTGACCCCGGCCGGGGCCAGTGGTTACCTGCCACCCGACCGCATATCCGCTTCCGCTGGCAGGCATGAAGATGAGGAACGGCCTCCACGCGTGGCATTCCGCGTGGATGGCATACCTCTGGCCACGTTGGAGGCCGAAGAGGAGATACTGCTGGCGCACTCGCGCTATCTCCAGCACATATTCTATGTGGCCCACCTGAGGGGTGGTGAGTGGGAATCGTTCCGCAACAAGGCCCTCATATGAGGGCATGGAGCCTGTCCAGCGCCGCGTCTACACGGGCCAGAGTCTCGCGCTTGCCCAGTATCTCAATTGAGCCGAACAGTGGGGGCGATACGGTGCTGCCCGTGACAGCCACCCTGAGTATCATGAACACGTCGCCCGCTTTCATGCCGAGCCGCTCGGCGATGGCCCGCATGCCCGCTTCCCAAGGTTCATGGGCCCACGGTTCTGGCAGGCTCTCCAACAGGTGGCGCACCTGCATCAGCGCCTCCAAAGCCTGATCGGGGGTGCTCTTCTTGGGCACTAGCAGGGCGGCATCGTAGTCGGGCACCGGCCCGAACAGGAAACCCACCAGATCCATGAACTCGCCCAGTCGGGTCAGTCGGTCCTTGATCAGGGGCACGGCCCGGCGCACTTTGTCCTGATCCAGACCGGGCGGCAAGTAGGGCTGGAGCCGCTCGTACAACTCGTCGTCGCTCAGCATGCGGATGTGCTTGCCGTTGATGGCGGTGAGCTTGACCAGATCGAACACCGGCCCGCTGGTGGTCACCCGCTCAAGCGTAAACTCCCGTTCGAACTCTTCGTAGGTGAATATCTCGCGCCCGTCGGGCATGGACCAACCCATGAGCGCGAGGAAGTTGATCATGGCCTCTGGCAGGTATCCTTGCTCGCGGTACCACTTGAGCGAGGTGTTCTGTTTGCGCTTGGATATCTTGGACTTGTCGGGGTTGCGCAGAAGTGGCAGGTGCGCGAACTTGGGTGGCTCCCATCCGAAGTACTGGTAGAGCAGTATGTGCTTGGGTGTGCTGGGTATCCACTCTTCGGCGCGGATCACGTGGCTTATTTTCATATGATGGTCGTCCACCACCACGGCCAGATGGTAGGTGGGCAGTTTGTCGGACTTGAGGATTATCTGGTCATCCAGCACGCGGTTTTCGAACGAGATTACCCCGCGTATCAGGTCGGTGAAACTGGTGATACCTTCGTCGGGCACCATCATACGGATGACATAGGGAAGGCCCTCGTTGAGTTTGCTCTGCACCTCATCGGGCGATAGGCGCAGACACGTGCGGTCGTAGCGAGGAGCTTCGTGGCGGGCGGCCTGCTCTCGGCGCATCTGCTCAAGCCGCTCTGGAGTGCAGAAGCACCTGTAGGCCTTGCCCTTAGCTACCAGTTCCTCGGCATGCCTGATATATAACTCTTTGCGCTGGCTCTGGACGTATGGCCCGTAAGGTCCACCGATGCCCGGCCCCTCGTCTGGGGTCAGGCCGAGCCAGTTGAGGCTCTCCAGTATCTCTCGCTCTGAGTGCTCGCGATAGCGGGTCTGGTCGGTATCCTCTATCCTCAATATGAATTGGCCCCCATGCTTGTGCGCGAAGGCCCGATTGAACAGCGCCGCGTAAGCCGTGCCCAAGTGCGGGTCGCCGGTGGGTGAGGGCGCTATTCTAGTGCGTACCACGTCTGCCATGTAAAAACGTTCTCCTCTGTTATACCTTGTTGGTCGTTGGCCTAATAACCAATGGCGCTAGTTTTCGGAGCGCGGGCGGGACGCTCGCACACGGCCCGGGGATAGGGTTTGGGTATGGGTGTGGGCGTTCCGCCCGCGCTCCGTCTAGAGCTAAACCCTGCTTATACCAATTATCCATGGGAAGGCTTTAAATTGTAAGGAGGGGAAGTGGGGGACACCCCTACACCCGGAGGGTGCCCGCTGGCAGGGGCGCTCCCCTGCACCCCCTGTAGTCATCGCCTTTGCCCGAATAAGTGGCATAAGTTGCATGGGTTCTGCTCTGCTCTGCTCTGCTCTGCTAATAAAAAACAGGCTGGGCCTGCTCTCTGCCTGTGTGCTCTAGCCTACATCGTATATTGTACCCGATTCGGGGCTGTTATGCAGGGGTCGGGGGTCAGGACAGTCATCACCCCTCAAAGGAGAGGGCTGTGTGGTTCTCCTTCCCCTAAAGTCAGGGGTCGCAGGGAGCTTGGGGATCAAACTAACCCTTATCGTGCGCGTTCGGGCCTAACCAGCGTGCCACTTCCAATGGCAGGTTGGCGCTCGGCCCGCGCTTGACGGTGCATTCGGGCAAGGAGTTGAGGAAGGCCTGCCCGTAGCGTTTGGTGAGCACGCGCCGATCCAACAGCACCACCACCCCCCGGTCGCTCTGGCTGCGAATGAGCCGCCCGAAGCCCTGTTTGAATTTCAGCACAGCCTGTGGCACGGCGTACTGGTTGAAGGCATCGTCGAAGCCTTCCGAGCGTGCCGCGAACACCGGGTCGGCGGGCACAGCGAACGGCAGTTTGGCTATCACCAGCACGGACAGCGCTTCGCCCACCACGTCTATGCCTTCCCAGAAAGAAGACGTGCCCAGCAGTACCGAGCGTGGGTTGCTCTTGAACCGCTCCAGCAACTGCCGCCTCGAGCCGTCAATGTTGTGCCCCAGCACGATGATGCCCGAATCTTCCAGCGGCCTCTGTATAGCCTTGTAGGTGGCCCGCAGGGCGCTGTGGGAGGTGAACAGCACCAGCGCTCGTCCCCTCGAGGCTCTGCACAATTCGATCAGCGTCTGCTCAACGTGCCGCTGGTAGCCCGGCGTGCCCGGCTCCGGCACATCGGTCGGTAAGTATATCAGAGCGGCCTTCTGGTAATCGAATGGGGAAGACAGCAGCAACTCCTCGGCCGCTTGCAGGCCCAGCCGCTCGCGTATATATGAGAACTCGCTGTCGGTGGTGAGCGTGGCCGAGGTGAGCACCACCGTGCGCTTAGTCGAGAACAGGTGCCTGTCCAACAGCGGCCCCACATGCAGGGGGGCGGCCCGTAGCGCCACGTCTCCCCCCTTCACTTTGGCCTCCAGCCAGTACACCGAGTCCTCCTGCGGGTTAGTGATGGCGGCGTTGGCGTTGGATCGCACCTCGTGCACCTTAGTCAGGTAATTGTGCAGTTCAAGCACCAGATCGGACAGCGCCCTTGACCCATCCTCAGGTGGAGCCAGCGATTCCCAGTCCGGCTCTCCGATCAGAGAGCCTATGCGCGATAGCCCTTCCTCCACCGTGCGGAGTTGTAGGCTGAGGTTGTCCCACACCACTTCTACCTGCCCCCATGCAGGGTGCCGCCTGACGCCGGTGGTGATGCGCTGGCGCAGGTCGTACACGTTCTGTTCGTCCTGATACAATTCGAGCACACTTATCAGGTTGGCGAACAACTCGGCCGCCGACTGTCTGGCTCGCTCTACCACGGGCCGCAGTTGGCCTATCATGTCGCTCACGGCCACCACGGCTTCGCGGGTAACGCGCATCCTGCCCCTGCCACCCTTGCTTTCGCGCTCGCGCTCTCTGTTCAGCGCAGTGATGAGCGCGGAATGCAGGTCGGTGAAGAAGTCATCCGAGCGCCCGTCAGGGGATGGGTTCATACTCAGTTCGTTCAGAAGGCGCATCACCATATGTCGGTCTACAGTGAAGCCCAGCGCATCTGTGGCTTCATCCTCTAGGTTGTGCGCTTCGTCAATGATCAGGTGGTTATATTCGGGCAGCACCCCCCCGCCCATCGCCAGATCGGACAGCAAGAGCGCATGGTTCACCACCAATATGTTGGCGGCGTATGCCTGCCGCCTCGCCCGGTCGTAGAAGCACAGCCCCTTCTGGCGCACCCGGCACTCGTACAACGGACAGCCCTCCTCGCTCACGCACAGATGGCCCCACACGTCGGTTTCGTCGTTGAGGAGGAGCAGTTCACTGCGGTCGCCCGTGCCGGTGACCGGCAACCAGATCAGCACCTTCACCATCACGCGCAACTGGTCAATGGAAGCAGGTGGGTTGCGTCGGAACATGTACCAGCGGCGCAGGCAGATGTAGTTGCTCTTGCCCTTGAGCAGTGCCGATCTGAACATGGATGGGGCTTGTGCCGTGTTGCGGCCGGCAGGCCCGGACCTGTCTGCGGCGACCGGTAGCCCGGCATCGCCCCACGTCTCAAGAATCCGGTGGAGCAGGGGCAAGTCTTTGGTGAACAACTGATCTTGCAGGTTGATTGTGCTGGTGGATACCACCACCCGCTCGCCGGTGCGCAGTGAGTACAAAATCGCCGGCAGCAGGTAGCCGATGCTCTTGCCTGTGCCGGTGCCTGCTTCCACGATCAGGTGGTGGCCCTTGTTGAAGGCATGGGCCACCGCCTTCGCCATCTCCACCTGTTGGGGGCGGTACTCGTACTGTGGGAATACCTTGGCCATAGCTCCCCCGGGCTTGAGGACAGCTTCCACCTCACCGGGAGCGACAGGTTGGCGGCCTTCATAGGGCAGATGCACGGGTTCACGGTTGGCATCTTCCACAGGAGGGCGCAACAATCCGATATCCAGTTCGGCATCGGACCGGCCCTTCGCGGCCAACTGCGCACGTAGAGAAGCTCCGAAGCCGGAGGTGAGGGCCATCCGCGCTTTTTCGTGTTCCACCTCCTGAAAGAGCAGGCGCAGGGGCCAATCGCTCCGGGCCGTGCTACGGTTGATTTCGCTCAGCACCTCCAGAGGCAGTTCCTCTATACGCTCGCGCAGGGCCAGAAACACTCTCATGGTGAGTTCAGCGTCGGCGAGCGCCCTGTGCGCGCGCTCTTCGTCAACCGGGATGCCCAGTCTGGCGGCCACGGCGCGCAGATTATACACAGCGGCTTCGGGCACGAGCAGGGTGGCCAGCTCGAACGTATCCCATGCGGCGTTGGGCAATTTGATGCCGGCGCGCGCCAG
The DNA here is from genome assembly GCA_034437815.1 of Chloroflexia bacterium. Classification (GTDB taxonomy): domain Bacteria; phylum Chloroflexota; class Chloroflexia; order QHBQ01; family JADMIH01; genus JADMIH01. Next base: position 10,062 of record DAOTTC010000042.1, read on the forward strand.
CATAGCCATATCCAGCAGGATGGACTGACCGATGATGGGCGAGTCGCCCACGAAGCGTATGAGAGCCGGGGCCACCTGATGGATGTGCGGGGCACGGGCCACGTCGCTGTTCTTGATGCCCGTGAGCTGGGTGACCTTGTAGGGTATGGGTTGAGTGGGGCGTACGAAGCTCTCCCAGCGACCGGTGATCTGGCCGTCGCGGAACTTGACTGCCCCTATCTCAATCACCTCGTCGCGCTCCGGGTGCATCCCGGTAGCTTCGAGGTCCAAAGCAACATAAGTTCTGGACATGGAGCGGAGCTTATGATGCAATGCGTAAGACGCAAAGCGGTTCGATCATCAAAGTTATCCTTCCGGCTTTGTGCACGCTCAATACCCCCTCTTCGGGTCGACCATATTGTTCAGCGGCTGGCCGCGCAGATAGCGCGACAGGTTGTCACAAAACAGGTCGGTGACACGCCGACCGTAGTGAGGGGTAGAACCGGCCTTGTGTGGTGTGATGAGCACGTTAGACATATCCCACAGCGGGCTGTGTTCGGGCAGAGGTTCCTCCTGAAACACGTCCAACCCCGCACCGGCTATGCGGCCTTCGCGCAGCGCTTCGATCAACGCCTGTTCGTCCACTAGCGCGCCCCGGCTGATGTTGATCAATATCGCTTGGGGCTTCATCGCCTCGAACTGCGCTCGTCCGATCATTCCTTCGCTGTGTGGGGTGCGAGGGGCCGCTACGACTACATAGTGGCTGTCCGCGAGTGCGGCGTTCAGGTCCCTCAGGGGGAAGAACCGCTCGATGGGGCCATCTCCAGCCTCCTGTGCGGGGATGGACGCCCTCACGCACAGCACTCGCATGCCCAGCGCAGAGCACAGCGCGGCGGTGCGTCTGGCGATCGGCCCATACCCTATTAGACAAACGGTCTTGCCGCAAGCTTCATCAGCCTGATAATCCTCCCATATGTGTCGAGCCTGACCGCGCACTGCCACGTGCAACTTGCGGCTGAAGTGCAGGATCAGTGCGAGGATGTGCTCGGATATGGGCACTTCGTGGATGCCGCTTGCGGTTGTCAGCACCACATTGGGCCTCCTATCCAACAAGCCCCCTCGCAAGATGTGGTCTGCACCTGCACTGGCAAGTTGCACCCACTTGAGGCTCGCGCACTGGTCAACCCATTCGTCGGGGAACCTGAAGGTGAAGAGCACTTCGGCCTCTGCCAGTGCTTCGTGCAACTCATCCCCCTGTAGGGCAGGCTCGACGTCTCCCGGGTACGAATGAGCAGTTGCAGGCTCGACGCCGGTGCGCTCGTACACGCTTCGCACCGACACCACAGAGCTTACCGCGCGGATGCGCTCTAGGTGCTCAGGTTCTAGCTTCAGGTTCACCAACACGTTCACCCTACGAGCATTTGGAAGATGCTGCGCAGGTGTGCCTGTAGTGTCAGAGATCGAGGTCATATTGAGGGGGAATGCCGCCTTTCTATATCGAGGACCACCGGCGGACAAACCGGTGGAAAACGATGCCGGTGGCTTCAGGTGCCGATTATTCTACACCAAACCACAGCGCCGGCGCAACCGACTTCATTGGGGGCAGGGAGGACTGGGTGAGAGCTTGGCCCTCGCCATCACGCATATGGTGTATAAACCTCTCCTACTTTCTGCCAATAGGTTATCATCGCAATTGCCGAAGCAGCATTATCGAGCAACTGTTATACTATAACAGGTCTGGATGAAAAAGGGTTGCAATATGCCATGGCCATGCCCATATGGCTTTTATTATGCAGAACCTGCGTTCAGCTGCTTCGTCAAAGATTATAAACGGCTTCCCATTGCGTTGGGGGGTTTCAGAGAGGACTTTTAGTATGTCATACGAGCGGAAACACCGGACAAGAATAGCCGGTTCTGCATTGTGGTTGTTGGTTGCGGGGTTGTTGGTCGTGGGCTGCGCTGGGGCGGGGGCCGGCCCCGGTACATCTAGCTCACCGGTAGTGGTGCCGGAGCACACTCCACCGCCTTCACCGGCGAGCGAAGACGGTAAAACTCAAACCAGCACGAGCCTGCCTGAGAACAGCCTGAAGATAGCCGAACCCCTGCCGGGTACTGTGATCACCGACTCGGTCACTGTGAAAGGCGAGGGTCGGGCGTTTGAGAATACCATACTAGTGGCGGTGGTGGCCGGAGGCAAGACGCTGGGCAGGGAGATCGTTACTACTGATGCTGAGGTGGGACAGATTGGCTATTTCACCACCACGGTGCGAATCACCCCTGTATCCGAGCCTACCGATGGTTATGTGACCATCTACACGCAGTCGGCAAAGGACGGCAGCATTGATCAACAGGCGTCGGTGAACGTGCACTTTGAGCCGCCGGTTGGCATGACCGACACTGGCCGCGATGCTCCGGAAATAACTTTGTCGCCGGATAAGGGGAAGGGGGGAACGCAGGTGATGGTCACAGGCAAGGGGTTCTCACCGGGCAGCGAAGTTGAGATCCGGCTCGGCGGGCTGAGCAACGGGGCGACCGAACAGCCTTATGCGCGCACTATTGCCGACACACGGGGCAACATCAGTGTAGAGTTCACTATGCCGTCTACGTGGCCCAACAGCGATCCTATAGTGCAGCCACGCGTGCTGGTGGTGGCCTCCACGCCCGATTTTGTGGAGAAGGCCACTGCCGAGTTTGCCTTCGAGGGCGCCGGACAGCCCTAGCGCTAGTTCACGGCACTTTGTGTGCAATGCAAGGAAGGGTTTGGCCTCGCCGATGCTTCCTCTCGCCCCTCGCGGCAAAAAGTAATGCGTAAAGGGCCGGTATGTGGTGCCACCTTACGCATCACGCACGCATGGTTATGGGCCGTTTCACTCACGGTTTTCGAGTGCTTCCAGTCCCTTCTCGATAGTCCTCAGGTGGCGAGCAAGTTGGTCGCGTAGCTGGGTAAGCACTTGACGAGCATAGTCGTCCGCACCCTGAATACGTTGCTGGGCTTCCTGCTCTATCTGTTCCATATACTGGTTGGCGCGCGCCTGAGCCTCTGCCAGCAGGCCCTGTTCGTCCAACAGCATCTCAGCCTGTTCGTGCGCGGTCCTCAGCACCTCGTCGGCCTGATGCTGTGCCTCGGAGATGATGCTGTCGCGCTCGCGCAGGATTTTCCGCGCCTGCTTGATCTCCTCCGGTATGACCGTGCGCATCTGGTCGATCAGATCGGCAAGCTCTTGCTCGTCCATCAGTAGCTTGCCGGTGATGGGCATGCGTCTGGCGTTGGTGACCATGGTCTCCAAGCGGTCAATCAGATACTGGAGGTCCATTCGCATATCGGTAGTGATAGGGACCACCCCCTCCAGATAGACACAAGGGTTGCGAGGCAAATGGCCTGCCTGCGCAACGCCCGTCATCCATCTCAGATATCTCTTACGTCTGCGGTCTGCCCGCCTTTCACGAACTTGGCCCTCAGGGCTTCAGCCACCACGGGCGTGACCACCTCATCCAGTTTGCCCCCCAGCATCGCCAGCTCGCGCACCATGTTGGCGCTCAAGAACGAATATTCCTGACTGGTCATCAGGCATACCGTTTCGATGTTGGGGTTCTGCTGGCGGTTGATGAGTGCCAACTGGAATTCCCACTCGAAATCGGTAACAGCACGCAGGCCCCGGATGATCAGCGTGGCGCCTATCTGCTCGGCAAACTTGACCGTCAACCCTCGATACGAGGCCACCTGTATCCTGCTGTTCAGGTCCAGTTCAGCCAGCGACCGGCGGATCAATTCCAATCGTTCTTGAAGGGTGAACAGTGGTTTTTTATTGCGGTTGTCGCCGACGGCTATGACCAGCCGGTCGCACAGATGCAATGCGCGCCGGGCAATGTCGAGGTGGCCCATAGTCACCGGGTCGAAGGTGCCCGGGTATATGGCGATGCGCTCGCGTGGTGGCTCCCCGGCTGTGAATGCGTGTTTGGAGGGTTGGCTCATGCTCCTCAAGGTCACGGATTACTGGACAACCTCGTATATTGAAAACGATGACCCCCCCATGGCGCGATGACGCACCCTGCGGATGCGCCCGCCCCCGTATTCATCATACAGCCTGACCGGAGTGGCGTGGCCCACCACCACCAACCCATTCGGGGCAAGCAGGGGCCACCGGGCCACGGCGTCCAGCGTGCTGTGTATGGCCGGGTCCGCATACGGCGGGTCGAGGAGTATTATATCATACTGAACGGCCCTGTCTACCGAATCGGGGGTTGATTCGGCCGATTCGCCCTGCTTTTTGCGAAGGGCTGCTTCCTGCATGCTCAGGAAGCGTGCCACGGGCATGACATATACATGGGCGCGGTCTGCGAGGCCTGTGGCTCTGAGGTTGTCCCGGATCACGCGGGCCACAGTGGGGCTGTGTTCAACGAAGTCGCACCACTCTGCTCCACGTGACAGCATTTCGATGCCCAGCGAGCCACTGCCCGCGTACAGGTCGAGCACACGCGCCCCCTCGAACCCGTAGGGGGCCAGCGTGTCGAACAGCGAGGTCTTGAGCCTGTCGGTCATGGGGCGTGTGCCCATGCCGGGCGGGGCTTTGAGCGGGCGCCCCTTGGCTGTGCCTGAGATCACTCGCATTTATCTACTGATTGGCATCGGTCTCGGCCCTGCTCCAGAAGGCTTCCAGCACCTTCTTCAGTTCGGCGTGCTCCGGTCGCGACAGGTCGGGGTCGCGTTCGAACAGCGCCCGCGCCTGCTCGCGCGCCAGCGACAGCGTAGCCATGTCGGACAGTTTGGCCATGCGCAGGTCGGGCATGCCCGACTGGCGGGTGCCGAAGAACTCGCCGGGGCCTCGTATCTCCAGATCGGCTTCGGCCAGCCGGAAGCCATCGTGGGTGTCCTGAATGATCTGCATGCGCTCGAAAGCCGGCCCCTGCGGGTCGTCGGCCAGCAAGATGCAGTACGATTGGTGCTGGCCGCGTCCCACGCGCCCTCTGAATTGGTGGAGCTGCGCCAGCCCGAACCGGTCGGCCCCCTCCACCAGCATGACTGTGGCATTGGGCACATCTATGCCCACCTCCACCACGCTGGTGGACACCAGTATGTCGGTCTCGCCCCGGCTGAAGGCGGCCATTACCTCTTCCTTTTCCTTCGGTTTCATGCGCCCGTGCAGAAGGGCCAGCCGCCTGCCGGGGAACACTTCGGTCTTCAACCGTTCGTACTCGGCCACCGCGGCTTTGGCCTCTATCTTCTCGGACTCTTCGATCAGCGGGCAGATGATGAAGGCCTGCCGGCCTTCGGCCACCTTCTTTTCGATGAAGTCGTAGGCCTGCTGGCGGCGGGTGGCGTCTACCCAGCGGGTCTTGATGAGCCGCCTGCCGGGGGGCATCTCGTCGAGCACCGACACCTCCAGATCGCCGTATACGGTGAGGGCCAGCGAGCGCGGGATGGGGGTGGCGGTCATCACCAGCGTGTGGGGCATCAGGCCGGCCTCCATGCCTTTCTGGCGCAGGGCGTCGCGTTGGAGCACCCCAAAGCGGTGCTGTTCGTCCACCACCACCAGCCCCAGACGTTTGAAGGTCAGCCCTTCCTGAATGAGGGCGTGCGTGCCCACCACAATATCTACCTCGCCTGCGGCCACACCCTTGTAAATCTCCTGCTTCTCTTTGCGCGGGGTACTGCCCTTGAGCAGGCGCACTACCGGCGACCTACCGGTGTCGGTCAGCCTCTCGAACATGCGGGTGATGTTTTTGTAGTGCTGTTCGGCCAGTATCTCGGTGGGGGCCATAATCGCGCCCTGCGCGCCGTTGGCTACGGCCACCAGCAGTGCGGCGGCGGCCACCACCGTCTTGCCCGAACCCACATCCCCCTGAAGCAGGCGGGTCATGGGCACGGGCCGTGCTATGTCGGCCAGTATCTCTTCGATCACCCGCTTCTGTGCGCCCGTCAATTCGAAAGGTAAAGAGGATGTGAACTCGTCTAGCGCCCCTTGCCCCTCGATCATGGGCAGGGCCTGACGGGCCTCCTGCCACGCCCGCCTGCGTTGGAGCATGCCGAGCTGGATCAGCAGGAACTCGTCGAAGGCCAGCCGTTTGGCGGCGCGTGCCGCATCGGCCCGCGAGTCTGGGAAGTGTATCTGCCTGATGGCCGTGGTCAGGTCCACAAGCCGTGCATCGCGGCGCACCCACTCGGGCAGATACTCGACCATCTGGTCGGCGAAGCGCTCTACCGCATCGTGCATGATGCGTCTAAGGGTGCGCCTGTATAACCCCTCTGTAGAGCGGTACACTGGCACGATGCGTCCGGTGTGCAACAGCTCGTCATCATAAGGCTCCCATTCGGGCGAGGTAAAGGTCAGGCGTCCGTTGAAGGCCGTTGGTTTGCCAGATATGACGATCGGGTCGCCGGGGTGCAGTTGCCGGGCCAGATATTCCTGATTGAACCACGTGGCGGTGATCAGGCCCGTACTGTCGGTGATGGTGGCCGTGACCATGGGGCGACCGTTGCGTGTCTGCCTCACGTCTACGTCCCACACTGTGCCCACCACGGTCTGATTAACGTCGGGGCGCAGTTCGGCAATGGGCCTCATGTCGGAGAAGTCGTCGTAGCGGAAAGGGAAGAACAGCAGTGCATCGCGCACGGTGTAGATGCCCAGCCGTGCCAGTAGGCGGGCGGTGGCGCTCTGCACGCCCTTGAGCACGGTCACGGGCGAGTCTATGGTAGGGTTGCGGCGGGCGGCCCTCACGCTCGCCCCGGGTTGAGTCTGGGGCACGCTCACAGCCGCCGCTGTGGCAGTACGCAGGGGTGCGATGCCGCTGGAGGACGATACGGGCGGTTTGTGTGCGGTGCGGTGATCCTGCTCGAAGCCCCGGAAATCGGGTGGGGTGGTCGAGGTGGTGTCCAGACGACCAAGGCCGTTACCTTTGCCCTCGATACCTTGAGGCGCGGCGGGCAGGTCGCGTACGCCACGTTCGAACAGCGCCAGCAATTCGCCCGCCCGGCGCACCGCGTCCTGCCGGGCTTCAAGCATCAGGCGCGAGTACCCGCTGAACACGCCTGCTATCGCTTCAGCAATGGGACGGGCATGGCGCTCGGTGGAGACTATCTGGTCGGCCCAGCGCCGCGCGAAGGCCTCCAGCCCACCCAATACGGCAGTGTCGGCATAGCCTTTGTGCTCCTCAAGGCGAAGGATATTCTTGAAAATGGTGATGGGTATGGGCATAGGGCCTTAGCGGTTCAACCGCGAGACACAGAGCACACATTCGCCATAAGGCACCACAGACACGAAGAGCGCTAAAGGTTTCAAAGAATCAGAGGTTTCAGAAAGGGGCACAGCGTGAGCGGACAAACACGTAAGTTTGCTTCATCTCCCTTGGTGGGCTTGGCGCTTCTTGATGCCTTGGTGGTTACCATCGGACTTCTCTGTGCCCCCTGTGGTTCTATAATGCGCACTACTATTTTACATGAGTGTGGGGCCGATGGAAACCGCGTGGAAAAAGGGTTGGGGTTCACGCTCTGGTGAGGCAACACACCCCCAGCGCCCTTGGGCCGATGTGCGTGCCCAGCACCGCTCCGATATGGTGCATGATTACAGGCTCTGGCGGGTTGAGGTGGCGAAGCATTTCCACCAACTGCACGGCGCCTTCTTCGTCAGCGCCGTGCATCACGGCGAGCGCATCCAGAGGGCCAAGCTCTGAGGTCAACCTGACCAGTTCTTCGAGTGCCTTGCGTCGTGTGCGAACCCGCTCCACGATGGCTGCTTCTCCGTCAGGGCGGGTGGTAAGGATAGGTTTGACGTTTAGCACCGTGCCCACCATACCCGGCAACCGCCCTACTCGGCCCGATCGCATCACGTATTCCAGAGTGTCGAGGGCGCCGAACAGTCGGGCGCGGGGCACCAGCGCCTCAGCTACTGCGGCCACTTCCTCCTGTGACTTGCCCTCACGAGCGGCCTGCGCGGCCCGGATGGCTATCCAGCCCTCTGCCATGGAAAGGGTCCGCGAATCCACTACGGTAATAGCTTCTGCCGGCACACCATCGGCTGTGGAGGCTATCAGCGCGGTGTTGTGCGTGCCGCTCAATTTGGATGACATGTGGATGCTGACCACATCATATCCTTGCGCGGTGAGGGCGCGGTATGGTTCTACGAACGCCTGAAGCGAGGGTAGGGATGTGGTGGTGACGCTGCGGGTGGCTTCCAGACGGCGATAGAATTCCTCGCCGCTGATGTCCACCCCGTCGCGATAGGTTTTGCCCCCCATATTCACGAGAAGTGGGATGACCGTTATGTCCAGCTCGTGGGCGATGTCCGGGGGTATGTCCGCGGCGCTGTCGGTGACCACTCGCACGGGGCGACCTGTTGCACGTCTCTCGCTCATCATAGTGGAAGCCCTCGTTGCCTCTGCATACCCGGGGCCGGGTTCATATTTCCTCTCCTTCCACCACAGCCACACCCAGCGCGTCGGGGCCGAGCCAAGCGGACAGGGCCAGTCCTGTTTGGATCACCATAATGCGGTCGCGTGGGTAGATGGCACCAATGCGCACAAGCAGGTGGTCCAGATCGGTGTGGGCTCCCGTGTGGAACACTGCTATGTCGCCTATCTTGGGGAAGTCTTCCACGAAATTGTACAGGGCGTCCCGCGCTTTGGCCCGTGTGCGAGTGCGCTCGTATACCACCAGCCGGCCCTCGTCGAGATGAAACAGCGGTTTGAGACCGGCAAAGTTCTCGTGCCGCGCCAGCAGAGGATTCAAATGACCGGCGTGCATCAACCCGTCCAGATGCTCGGTAAAGAAGGCCACGTGACACTGCCCGGCCAGCCGCGTGGTCAGGGTGGCCAGCTTGGTTAGTTCGGACGCCCCCTGAGCCGCCTGAGCGGCCTGCGCTATGCCCAGCACCACCCAGCCCAGACCCATACCCACCGACATCGAGTCGACCACGGCGATGGGGAACGGTCCGCCGCGCCCCATCGGCCCGAATGCTTCGCGGGCCGTCAGCGCGTTGGACACCGTTTCGCTCAGCTTCGAAGAGACGTGGACGGAAAGCACCCCGTCGCACGTCTCGCGCAGAGTGCGATACAGCGCGGTGAAGTCTTCAACTGAGGGAGCGGTCACCTCGGCGTGGCCCACGCTCTGCCGCACTCGCTGTGCTACCTGCTGGTCGGCCACCGGCCCACGGTCCGGATATGCCTCCGCGCCAATGCGCACCACGTGAGGCAGCACGGTGATGTCGTGCTGCCTTAGCAGAGGCTCCGGTATATCACAGGCGCTGTCGGTAACTATTCGGATGCGAGGCATAATGTGCAATATGAGGAGTAAAACACAACGCGTAAGACCACACACCAAGCACCAAGTCTACCCTGAGCGCAGCAACATCGCTAAAGGGTCCGGCGAAGGCACCACACCAAGTCCGAGAAAGGAAGAGACGGGGTGCCGGCAACAGGCGACACATACGACACACAACTGAATCACGCATGCGGGTCTATTCTACTGAGATGATGTAGTCGTAGAAGGGCTGGCCGCCGAACACCAGCTCCACCTGAGCGTTCGGATAGCGAGCCTGCACCTGCTCGCTGAACCGGCGGGCCTGCTCTTCAGTGAGGTCGCCGCCCCAGTAGATAGTTATCAGCTCGTGCTGTGCGGCGTTCATGCGCTCGAACAAATCCCACGCCAATTCTTCAAGGTCGGTGCCGGTAGCCACAAGGGTGTTGTTCAGCAGACCGATGATCTGGCCCGCCTTCACCGTCATACCGTTCACCTTGGCGTCGCGCACGGCTCTGGTGATCTCCGCCGTCTGCACTTCAGCGGCGGCCTGTTGCATGGCGCGCACGTTGTCTTCGATGGGTGCATCGTAATTGAAGGCTATGAGAGCGGCCATGCCCTGTGGGATGGTTTCCGTGGGCACTACTTCCACCCGTTTACTGGTGAGTTCACGTGTCTGGTTGGCCGCCATGACGATATTGCGGTTATTAGGTAGTATTATCACCTCGTTCTGGGGTACGCGTTCGATAACCTTCAGGATGTCTTCGGTGCTGGGGTTCATGGTCTGGCCGCCTTCGATGATGCTGGTAGCCCCCATGCTCTTGAATGCCTCGACCAGTCCTTCGCCGGACACCACAGGCAGCAAGGCGATGCGGCTGGCGGCCACCTCGGCTTCGGTATCGCGGCCTGACACATGCAGTTCTGCGGCCTCTTTATGCACGGCTGGGGGAGCGGCATGCATCTGCAAGAACTCCTCGTGTTGCTCCTGCATATTGGCGATGCTGATCTGGTGCAGACTGCCGAGGCTGGTGGCGTAATTCAGCACCGTACCGGGCGTCTCGGTGTGTATATGCACCTTGACGATGTTGTCATCGCCCACTATGACCGCCGATTCGCCGAGGGAAGCGATGCGCGCTCTGACCTCATCGAAATCCCAGCCACCGCCCACCATGATGAAGTTGGTGCAGTAGCCATACTCGCCGTGCTCGACATGGGCACGCCCGGTGACCAGCTCCATGCCGGGCACCTCACCTTCTATTTCAGCGGCTTCCAGATCTTCCCCCTGCACGATGCGTCTAATGCCGTCCAGCAACACATACAAGCCCTGCCCACCTGCGTCCACCACGCCGGCCTCGCGCAGTTTATCCAGCAGGCTCGGGGTGCGAGCCACGGAGACCTTCGCGGCTCTGGTCGTCTCTTCCAGCACATAGCTGAACGAGTTGAGCTTATCGGCGGCGGCCACCGCGGCCTGCCCTGCGTCCTTTATCACCGTGAGGATTGTGCCCTCCACCGGCTTGAGCACTGCACGGTATGCCGTGGTGGTGGCCGCGGACAGGGCGTGCGCGAAGTCGCGTGCGGTAATGCGGTGCTTGTCGGCGACCCCTTCGGCGAAACCCCGCCATATCTGAGATAGGATCACTCCTGAGTTGCCACGCGCACCCATCAACGCCCCGTAGGCTATGCCTGCTGCGATCTCGCCTGCTGAGTGGCTGGGCGAGCCTTCCACCTGCTTGATTGCCGCCTGCATTGTGAGGGCCATGTTCGTGCCGGTGTCGCCATCAGGCACCGGGAAGACGTTGAGGGCGTTTATAGCTTCGGCATGGCGTGCCAACCACGCTGTGGCCGCGGCTATTACTCGCTTCAAATCCTGCCCGTCCCATGCTTCACCGGGGCCGGCAGGCACTTTGAGGCTTTGCTCTGTAGGCCGAGGATGTTTGATTTGGGAGTGTTGATGCGTCGGCATAACTGTCAATCGGTGTAGATTGTGAACGAATGAAGTAGACTGCCAGCCTTACCGTTTCGCGCCCTGTGCCGGCCCTGAGCGTAATTGTGCACCTGATCCAAGCTTAGCGGCTCTGATCGCTCACCCGGATGCCCTGCACGTTGACGTTTACGTGCACGACAGGCACACCCAGTGCGGACTCCACGGCGAACTTGACGTTGCTCATGATGTTGCGCGCCACCTCTGAAATGCGCGTGCCATACTCGATTATCACATACAGGTCAATAATTACGCGGTCTTGAGAGAACTTTACCTCGACTCCTTTATGCTCTTCCTCTCGGCGCAGCAGTTCGGCGAGGCCGGGACGTGCATGGCGCGAGGCCAATCCCACGATGCCATAAGATTGCTGCGCGGCGCGGCTGGCAATGTGTGCGATGGCCCGTGGCGACACCTCGATCTTGCCGATCGAGGTGGTCTGCGCAACGGCTCTATCGGTATCTGCCTGCTCTCGCCTGTATGGTAGTGCCAGCGCATGCTGGCCGTCGGGCGAAATAGCGGCAGGTTGCAAGTTGAACGAGTTCTGCTGTTTGCGATGCCTGTGGGTCATCGGCCTGCCATCCTTGCCAAAAGCACGCTCATATGGTAAGATAGCTACTTGTGTGGGTTTCCACGCGCTTCTTATATCAGAGTTACTATACTAGAAAAGTCTGAATTCGTAAAGGGGTCTGTGCTGTACCATGCCTGCCGAGGCGCGGGCCTCGGTCCGCCAGACCCGTTGGATTGGAGGGAATGAGAGATGTCTGTAGTTTGTGAGGTCTGTGGCAAGAAGCCGACCTACGGCCACAACGTAAGCCACGCCAAGAACCGCACCCCACGGCGCTGGGTACCCAATGTGCAGCACAAGCGGGTGATCATCAACGGCCAGATGCAGAGGTTGCATATCTGCACCCGCTGCCTGCGTACCCTCAGCAAGAAACAGGGCGTACTATAAGAGCATAGAGCCGACGTAAAGCGCAACGCATGCAAGAGGCCGGGGCGCTCGAAAACCGCGTGCCTTGGCCTTTCCTTTTCCGCTTCATGCTTTACGCTTTACGTCATTTCCCCCCTTCCTTATTTTGCGTTTTTCACGTACCTGTCTATGAACGACAGGAACTGTGAAGCGACCCCTCCGCGCCACGCCGCGTCACTAAACAGGTGGTTCTCACCCCTCAGCGGCACAAAAGTTACGTCTATACCGGCATCCTTCATGAGCGCATAGGTACGTTCGGACCATGCGAACGGGGTGTTGGTGTCACCGGTGCCGTGGAACAACAGCACCGGACCCTTAGTGACCGCCTCTTTGAAGTGCGGGCCGACCGACAGGTTGCGATAGAACGCCGGGTTGTCCTCCGGCCAGCCGTGACGTGCGCGTATGCGGTTGGCCTGCTCGCTGCGTGGGCGCATCCACCGGTTGAAGTTGTCCGCGAAGTCGGGCGAAGTGGGCGCAAACAGCACGAACGCCTTGATGTCGGGCTGTCTCTGTGCCACCAGCGCCATCATGCTCACCTGCCCGCCGTTGGAGTGGCCCCAGAAACCGATGCGGTTCTTGTCTAAGAATGGTAGGTCAGAGCGTTTGACCGCATCCACGAGGTTGAGCGCGTCATCCGCCCAGCCGAAAGCGGTGAGGTTCTCCGAAGCATTTTCGTCCACGTCCGAACCGGCGTAATTGCGGAAATCCGGGTGTATAGCCACGTAGCCATTAGAGGCTACGAACGGCGATTCCCTTCTGGAGTCCATGCCGCTCACATACTGCTCCACCGGTATGTAGCCGTGGTTCATGATCATCACCGGGAATGGGCCGGTGCCGTTGGGCACGTACATCTGCCCCGTAATCTTGAGATTGCCACTCCTGTATGTGATGGCATACTGAGTGTAGGCCGAGGTACGGGCCACGGTGCTCACTATGCGCAGGTCGGATCCGGCCCGCTTCATCTGTTGCAACGCGTCAATGGAGACCGGGTAGGGCGAGGGTGGGGGTGGTGGGGTGTTGCCGTAGGTGCGCCTGTAGAATTCGCGCCCCAGCAACCCCAGTTGTATTTCGTAACGCGTGCCCCTGTGCTCAGGGTGGTATTCCAGCCGGTTGCGCTCAAAATACTGCACCAGATACGTCTTGCCGTCGGTGGGGCTTCTCTCTTGAAACGCCTCCGATATCGGGTAACCGAATACGGGCAGACCGCCCTGCCTCTGCCAGAACGAGAGGAAAGGTTCTTTCAATGTATGCCCGGTCTGCGGGAAGTATACGCCTGAGGTAGGCGCAGACGAGCCGGGCGATTGAACAGGGGCCGGCACCCGCCTGAAGGCCGCATCGGTGCGCCCGGCGACCAATTGCGAGCCGAGCAGGCTCAACAACACCTCATGGGGCGTGTCGCGGTGCTGGGGGTGCCATTCGAAGCGGGCGCGCTCGGTGTACTGCACGGTGCGCCCGTTCTCCTCAAGCTCATCAGTGATGGGGTAGCCGAACTGCTCGAGGCCGCCGTTGGCCTGCCAGTAGCCAAGAAAGATACCGTGCAGGCACCTGCCGGTCTCACGGAAGCATTTCTCCCCGCCGCTCAATCGAACGGCGGGCTTTGGGGTGGCGGCGGCCAGCGTACCGGTGGATCGAGCGCCGATCGCCCACAACAGACCGACGGCGCACAGCACAACGGCGACCCGGACGGTGCTGTCGGGTAATCGCATTGAATGTGTGCTCTCCTCTCGTGTACCAGAGTGTAGGTGCGCCGCAGCCGTCTGATAGCATATTATACCATAAGCCCCTGCGTGGTCCCGCGTGGGCGGCCACAAGACAGGTGCCGGCATTGATCATGGGTCGACCCGTCAACAGTTGCTTGAGTTGCACCTATTCGCGCCTATTAACGTATTGACGCTGTGCTCAGTCTTTGCTATACTCCGTGTGCCAGTGCCACAAAGTGGGGTGATAGCCTGCCGGCAAGCTATTTAGTGGTTTGGTCTCCGGCAGTAAGGCTGTCGTCACGCTCTTTCGGGCCATGTGTGCCCGGCTCATACGGCTGGTTCAATCCCACTACGCGACAAAATTAGACAAGAAAGGAGCAAGAAGATATGCGGCGCATCTCTTTATGGCTGGGCGGAGGCGCGTTGATGATGTTGCTGATGCTGGTAGCCCTTAACCCATTTGGGGCCACGGCATCCCGGCCATCCAACGCCCTCAAATCAGGCCTGAGCCAGAACCAGCGGTCCGCAGACGACCCCGCCCTCCGGCAACTGCGAGAGCGGGGTGTGCCTCTGCGCAACAATTGGTGGGAATTCGTCCCCAACATTGACCCGACCACCAAGCTCAATGTTAGCCTGCTGTCCCAGTTCCAGAGCAACCCGCAGGCCGAAAAAGGTTTCATGGTGTACCTCAAAGCGCAGGCTGACACCAGCAACAGCATCACCGACTGGAACGCCAAGGGTGAATATGTGCTGCGCCAGCTTGAGACCGTGGCCGATGCCACACAGCCTGCGCTGATGGACGCTATCGCCGGACAACAGGCGGCAGGCAATGTCAGCAAAGCGATGCGGTTCACCATCATCAACGCGGTATTTGTGCGCGGTAACTTCGAGGCCGCGCTGGAACTGGCTCGCCGCAATGATGTGGCCTTCATAGACCCTGACCACCGGTATTACCCGCTGAAGAGCAACGTCGGCTTGCCCGCCGATGGCGCTTCGTCCCCGGTCGGCTCTACCGGCGACAAGGAGGCTCCGAACGTAGTGGAACCGGGAGTGCAGGCCGTGCGCGCCCCGCAGGCATGGGCAATGGGCTACAGGGGCCAAGGCATCGTAGTGGGCAGCATTGACACCGGCGTGGATTATCAGCACCCTGCTCTGGTGCGCCAGTATCGGGGCAACCTTGGTGGTGGCCAGTTCGACCACAACTACAACTGGTGGGACGCCCGCGCCGACCAGCCCGGCCAGAATGTGCCCTACGATGACGACGGGCATGGTACCCACACTACCGGCACAGTGGTCGGAGAGGATGCTTCGCAGACCAACCAGATCGGCGTGGCTCCGGGGGCCAAATGGATCGCCGTGAAAGTGTTCCCCAATGGTGGGTCGTCGGGTAACGAAGAGATAACGCCCGCCGAAGACTTCATGCTGGCTCCATGGGACCTTAATCACCAGAACCGCCGGCCGGATCTGCGCCCACATGTAATCAACAACTCATGGGGCGACGCTGAATGCTGGAACACTGATAGCTGGCTGGTGACTCTGGCGTGGATTGATGCGGGCATCATGCCATCGTTCTCCAACGGCAACAACGGTCCCGGCACGGGCACCGTTGGCTCTCCCGGCGGCTATCCATTCCTGATGGGTGTAGGCGCCATCAGCGCTACCAGCCCCGATCCGAATACGTGGACCATTGCCGGCTTCTCCAGCCGCGGTCCATCCTGCTGGGGTGGCGACCTCAAGCCGGATGTGGTCGCGCCGGGTGTGAGCGTACGCTCCAGCCTGCCCGGTGGTACCTATGGCTCACTGTCCGGCACCTCAATGTCCTCGCCGCACAATGCCGGGGTGATAGCCCTCGTGCTCAGCGCCAACCCCAATCTGACCTATGTTGACATGATGGGTATCCTTACTCGCACTGCCTACTTCCGCAGTGTGTGGGGCACCCGACCCAACAACACTTATGGCTGGGGAGTGGTGCAGGCAGACGCGGCTATTGACATGGCACTGCACGGCCCGCACCTGAGCGGCACCGTGTCTTCCGGCAGTACGGGGATACAAGGTGCGACGGTGACGGCGGTGCGTTCGGACGGGGATACCTATACCGCGCAAACCCGCGCCAACGGCACCTACAGCATGACGTTGCTGGCGGGCACCTATGATGTGACTGCCTCGGCGTTTGGGTACAATCCGTCCACCGTGTCCGGCCAGACGTTTATGACCGACACCAGCCCTGTGCTCAACTTCAACCTGACGCCGCTGCCTACGTATGAAGTATCAGGCCGGTTGTTCCTCTACAATGTATGCACGCCCATATCCGGCACGGTCAACATCACCCCTCCGGGGTGGCTGACGGTGACCACCACTACCGGTGATTACAGCGTCAACCTGCCTGCTGGCACGTATACCTTTGTGGCCAGAGCGGGTGCCGCTATGCAGCCGGTTACCCAAACCGTCACAGTATCGGGGCCGACGGTGCAGAACTTCACGTTCGGGCCGGCGCATGATAACGCCAACACCTATCACGTGCAGAAACTGACCAACTACACGTGGATTTCGGGCACCACCCAGTTGACCTTCGACGATCCGCACGACGGCTATTCCACTGTGACCCTGCCGTTCCCGTTCACTTTCTACGGCAACACGTATTCCACTATGAACGTGAGCACCAACGGATATATCACGTTCGAGGGATTCACCTTCGCACGTATGTGGGCCAACACTGCCATTCCCACGCCCGGCCCCACCTCGCGCAGCAGCTCGTACCGTTACCCTAACAACGCCATATACCCATACTGGGACGACCTCTCTATCGCACCACGCGCCTATGGTGGGGTATACACAGCTGTGTCGGGTAGCGCCCCCAATCGCGTGTTCGTGGTTGAGTGGCGCGACGTGGCCGGAGCAGGCGATGGGCGGCTACGCGAAGGCATCACCTTCTCCGTGCAATTGGAGGAGAGCACCAACAACATCACCTTCATCTACCACGATGTAGACGCTGCTTATGGGTACGGCTACAGCGCCACCGAAGGTATAGAGAACCAGCCCGGCACCGATGGCATCCAGCTCGGCTTCAACGAGCGTGGCATCATCGGCAACATGGAGGCATACAGGTTCGTGCCCCAGCCAGCGCCTAACATCACGCCTTGCGTCGTAAGCACACCTACCCCCATTCCCACCAATACGCCTGTTACCACCCCTACTCCTACACCTACCGCGTGCGTCATGAACTTCAGCGATGTGGACGAGTTCAACCCGTTCTACATCTACATCAGGTGCCTGTACTGCAGGGGCATACTGGGTGGGTATGCGGACGGCACCTTCCGCCCGTACAACCCCACCACACGAGGGCAGATGGCCAAGATAGTGTCCAATGCCGCGGGCTTCTCCGACCCCATCCCCTCCAA
>DAOTTC010000043.1:0-3065 GCA_034437815.1 Chloroflexia bacterium
ACCTGACGTTCACCAACCCGCGTGACATATGCCGGCCTGTGAGCGGTTATGCGGCGGTGGTCGTGCTCGGAGTACAGGTCGGTGGTAACATACACCGGATAGCCAAGCTCCTGTGCCTCGTACAGCTCTTCAACGCTCCTCAGGCCGTGGGGCGTGCTGATTCGCGTCTCGGGGGCCAGACAGGCTGTATCATCTAAGAACATGTACTCTGAGCAATTATGTACACAGATGCCGTTAGCCACGAAATGTTGCGTACATAGCTCGGTCAAGTCGTACACATCTTCCTCGCCCACGAACGTGAGGTCGGCCACCCGGTCCGCCAGAGCCTCCGAGTGAGTAGATGCTCCTTCGTTCAAAAGGTGCAGTTTCTCGCGCTTGTCCGAGCCTTCGCAGAAGTTGATCTCGCGCTCGAACACCACGCCCGAAGCTTTGCTGATTCGAAGCGAATGCACCTGCTTCACCGGGTATTCCACATAATCACCCCTGCCGTTCGGGAGCAGATGGGCGAGCCTGTCCTGTGCCCGGCGGTTCCTGTACAGTTTGGACCTGATCCCGAACGAGAGGAGCAGAAGTTGTACCTGCCTCAGAAGCTTCAGCGACGTAGATTCAAGACTGATGCAGTAGGTGTTGTCGCCGCGGTTGAGCACCGTGCCATCGGCAGTGAACAGCCCGCGCAGTACAGCCGCAAGGGTCTCTCTGTCCAGTTTGAAGACCTCGTCAGTGAATGCCTTGGCTTCGGACCCTTTGTTCAATACCGCGTATGAGGTGATGGCCTCCAGCACTTCTTCCGCCGGGGATACCACTTGCACAGCGGCTCCTTCGTTTTCCATGTGACCGAAGCGGTTGGGCCTGACTCTGTTGAAGGCCGCCGACACGCGCTCGGCGATCATGCTGTCGGCATGCGAGGAAGCGATGGCGACATGCTCGCTCCTGCTCAGGCACCCGTCGCCGACCGCAAGGCCTATGGCCTCGGCTATATCGGCGGGCAGCCAGCGATCGCCGAATCCCGCGCCCTGAAGCATCACCACGTCGTCCGGCCTGAGGTCCTGCGCGGCTACATCCCCGCGGTTGAGGGTCAGCACGCGATGATCGGCTGTAAGGCGCAGGCTATAACCCGATCTGGTGGTGAGTTCGTACACCGGCTTGCGCCCGGTCGGGAAGATGCGGTTCACGTAGTGCAGTTGGCGGTCGCTACCGTAAATGTATGCGTCCCTGCCCACCAGATCGGCGATGCGGCGGTAACCCTCTGAGGTGGAAATGAGCGTGTCGCCTGTGACGCAGGGGTTACTGCCGTTGATGCGCCCGTCGTTGGGGCAGGTGTGCCATTCGTTGATGGTGGTGTCGAACTGCACGCCGGGGTCGGCGCTGGCCCATGCGGCGCGGGCGATGCGCTCCCACAGCTCGCGGGCGCGCACGGCCTTCGCGGGTTTGCGGTCCACGCGGCGCAGTAACTGCCAGTCCCGGTCGTCCAGCACCGCGCGAACGAACTCGTTGGACATGCGCACCGAGTTGTTAGCGTTCTGACCGGACACGGTGAAGTAGGCCTCGCCTTCCCAGTCGGTGTCGTAGATGGGGAAGTCGAAGAAGGTGTAACCCTGCTCGGCCAGCCCGATGGCGCGGGCCAGCAGGCCGTCGGGCACGCCGGCGGTGCGGGCCTCTTTCACGGCCTTTTTGAAGGCCTTTTCGAGGGTGGGCCTGTCGGCTTCGGAGGCGTTGTGCTTGTTGTGCCACGCCTGCATCACCGCGTTGAGGTGCTTTCGGCACTGCACCGAACCGGCCACCAGCGCGGCTACCTTCTGCTCCTCGACCACCTTCCAGTCAATGAACTTTTCGATGTCGGGGTGGTCCATGTCCACGATCACCATCTTGGCGGCGCGGCGGGTGGTGCCCCCCGACTTGATGGCCCCGGCGGCCCGGTCGCCTATCTTCAGGAAGGACAGCAGGCCGGAGGATTTGCCCCCGCCCGACAGCGGCTCGTTCTCGCCGCGCACGGCTGAGAAGTTGCTGCCCGTGCCTGAGCCGTATTTGAAGATGCGGGCTTCGCGCACCCACAGGTCCATAATGCCCCCGGGGTTGACCAGATCGTCCTGCACTGACTGGATGAAGCAAGCGTGCACCTGCGCCCGTTCGTAGGCGCTGGTGGACTTCTTGAGCTGTCTGTCCTGAGGGTCGAAGTAATAGTGGCCTTGAGCGGGGCCCGCTATGCCGTAGGCCCAGTGCAGGCCGGTGTTGAACCACTGCGGCGAGTTAGGAGCGGCGCGCTGGGTTGCCAGCATATAGCACATCTCGTCATAGAAGGCGCGCGCATCTCCTTCAGATGAGAAATAGCCACCTTTCCAGCCCCAGTAGGTCCAGCACCCGGCCAGACGATGGAACACCTGCCGGGCGTCGGTCTCGCCGCCGAAGCGCTGGTCTTCGGGCAGTTGGGCCAGCGCCTCCTCGTCGGGCACCGAGCGCCACAGCCATTCGGGCACGCCCTCTTCGGGCACCTTCTTGAGGCGAGCGGCCACCCCCGCCCGCCTGAAATATTTCTGCGCGAGTATGTCCACGGCCACCTGCGACCAGCTCTCCGGCACCATGACGTTCTCGGCCTTGAACACCACCTTGCCGTCGGGGTTGGTGATTTTGGACGTGCGGGGCACGAACTTTATGCCCTTATACGGGTCGGCGGCCTTTTTGGTGAAGTGGCGGGGAATATGCATCGTAACCTCCTTCAAACCCACATGGGGGCTTAGCGCTTCGATGAAGCTTCAGCTGTTCGTATTGGCGCCACCCTTCCGGTCTGCTTCTCCTTCGGAGTGCCGGGTGCGGTTGCCGGGTGTGCGGCGGCGAGTGCCCAGCCCTTCCAGCATTTCGCGCATCTCCTCGATGTCCGCGAAGTTGCGGTACACCGATGCAAAGCGCACGTAGGCTACATCGTCCAGCTCGCGCAGTTTCTGCATAACCATCTCACCGATCACCGAGGAGGGCACCTCCGACGTGCCCAGACTGAAGAGTTGCGCCTCGATGCTGTTGACCGCCTCCTCGAGCAGGTCGGCCGGCACGGGGCGCTTGGTACAGGCCAG
>DAOTTC010000044.1:0-8583 GCA_034437815.1 Chloroflexia bacterium
ATGTTGGGGAAGGGAAGGCAAGGGAAAGCCGGGGAGAGCACAGCCCTCCCTCTGCCATGAAGTAGCACTAATCCATGTGATTACCCCATGTCCTTTGTGTCTGTGTGGTTAATATGCTGACCACTTCCCACCACTAACCCCGATTGTTGATGGAAGCCCAACAGATTGTTGCCTTTTCCACACAGGGGTTGTATAATATATAATTGTGGCGTGGCTATAGGAGTGAGCGGGCGCAAGCTACACATCGGCACGCCGGTATACCGGAGCACAAAGCAAGGCGAGCATGCGGGGCACGGGCAACACAGTCACCCGCACAGCAATATCAATACTGCACTGCGACACACCAACATAATTGAGTATGCCATATGCAGAGCACCGGTCATACCGCACAGCATGCATCTCATGCCGGCAAGCAAGGGGCGCTGCTCGATGCGACCATGGCCGATCCCACGGGTGAAGAGGGCAGTCAGGCGTTGTACAGCATGGCGGTCGTACACCGAGGTCGCAACCACCAAGGGCTGGTAGGCCCCGCTGATTATGAAACTTGAAACCTGTAAGCAGGCCGCGCCGGACAACCGCACTGCGGCCGGTCGCTCCCACAGGCCATGCACCGGGAGCGACCCGCAATGCACCAACCACCGCATAGGGCAAGGAGCAGGGCTCGTCTCCGGCGCCCACTGTGCTCATATGTGGCACGCGGCTGATTTCAGCCCATCGGGTCCCGTCCTCACCGCCCCACACACACTAACCACTATCACCACTCCCACCATCGCCTGCCTAGTTTCGTTCGCGTTTCCACACCGCCCGACAGCCTCCGCCGTCACTTGCAGTAATCTATTACGTATATATTAAGAGAGCGCGTATGCGCCATACGTGTCATGCAAAATGACAGGGTAATCATCCATAGGTTTATAGAATAAAGTGCAGGGACGTGGCGCAGTGCACAGCACCACAATGCACACGTCCAGCACAGCAGAAGGGGTTGACAACACACAGTTGGGACTGAACATCTTCCAAAAAAGCAACGGGATCGAACAGCATAAGGTCAAGCGAATACTTGTGCCGGTGAAGGGAGACCCTCAGACGGATGAGGAAGCCTTGCGTCTGGCATATACCTATGCACTTGCCAAGGCCGGCAAGGGGGCCAATGTGACGGTAGATGTGGTATACGTGGTCGAAGTGCCACACGCTCTGGCCCTCAACGCCGATCTACCCGAAGAGGTCGAGAAGGGAGAGCGCGCCCTCGACCACGCGGAAGCTATCGCACGCAACATGGGTTTCAACCACGTCGAGGCTTCCCTGCTTCAGGCCCGCAGTGCGGGGGCGGCCATCGTGGACATGGCCCGCGAAACCGGCGCCGATATGATAGTGATGGCTACCGACTATCACAAAAAGCTCGGCGAACTGGATCTGGGCCGCACCATACCATACGTATTGAAGAACGCCCCGTGTCGCGTTTGGGTATGCCGTGCCCCCATGCCTGCCAGAGCCGAGACCGGGTGACGAGGCCCGTCAACATCAACATGCCAATATCAACCGATCAACACACGTGAACCATACAGGCCCGTAAGCTGTCAATGTATTTGACGGCACCTGCCGTGGGCAAAAGAGCCACGCGACTACCTGTTCTGGGCCGTGAAAGGAAAGGAGCTATGAAAATCGTAATTCTAGGTTGTGGGCGCGTGGGCGCGCGTCTCGCAGCCATGCTGGAGGCCGACGGGCATCAGGTGAATATCATCGACTCCGACCCCAAGGCTTTCGAGCGCCTGCCTGAAAACTTCAAAGGCCAAACTATTCTGGGCACAGGCATAGACGTGGACGTGCTGCGCTCCGCGGGCATAGAAAGCGCCGATGCCTTTGCCGCTGTGACCAACTTCGATAACACCAATATCATGGCGTGCGAGGTGGCCAAGGAAATATTCGGGATAGAGAAGGTGCTGGCCCGCATTTACGACCCCGGTCGAGAGAACCTGTACCACGAACTGGGGCTGGAAACCGTGTGCCCCACCACTCTGATTTCGACCACGGCGCGCAACATCCTGCTCGCCCCGCCGGGGACCGAGATATTACCCATACCGCCGCACACCTACGAGCAACAGCCCGCCGAGGCCGAGGCTCTGGCCGCCGCCCTCTCCACCGACCGGGCAGAAGCGCGCTATCCGGGCACAGGCGCACCCTCAAGCCCACCTCCATCCGCACCTACACCTACAGCCACGCCCGCGCAACCACCGGCACAGCCACGCCCCGCTGTGCCGCAGGCCGCACCCGAACAGCCTGAGAAGCCCCAGCACAACGGGCGGGGCCTGCGCGGCTTCTTCCGCCATTGATCCTCAGGGACTGGCCCTCGGCCCCCCGCACTCAGTCTCAATCCTGAAGGAGATGAGCTTTATATGTATATCATCGTAGTGGGTGGCGGTAAGGTCGGGTACTACCTTACCAAGACTCTGGTCAACGAAGGCTACGAAGTGCTGCTTATCGAGAAGCGTACCAGCAAGGTGGAAGTCTATCGCGAGCGCTTCGGGGCGGTGGTCATGGAGGGCGATGGCGCCGAGTTGAGCACGCTGGAGGCGGCGGGCGCCGCCCGCGCCGATGTGCTCATCGCCGTCACCGGCGACGACGAGGACAATCTGGTCATCTGCCAGACGGCTAAGAGGTTGTTCAACGTGCCGCGCACCATCGCCCGCGTCAACAACCCCAAAAACGAGGAGATATTCAAACGGCTCGGCATTGACGTTACCGTCTCTTCTACCAACATAATCTTGAGCGTGATCGAGCAGGAGATACCGGAGCGCGGGTTGGTGCATCTGCTCACCCTCAAACACGCTCAGATCGCCATCGTAGAGGCATCGGTGGAAGAAGGAGCCGAGGCCGCGGGCAAGCCCCTCGCCGACATCGAGTTCCCCCCTAACGTGGTGATCTCCGCCGTACTGCGTAACGGCAGCCTGCTCCTGCCCAGAGGGGACACTGTGCTGATGCCCAAAGACCACGTGATCGCCCTCGCCAATCGCGAGAGCGAGGACGAACTGCGCGAAATATTGACCGGCTCTCGACCTCGGTAAGATCACCGAAGCAGCCGGGGCGCGAGCGTGTGCTTGGGTGCGCGCCTAATCGTCGCCCCTGCCGTTGCCCCGGCCCCGCTTCTTGTCTTTGCCCTTTGCTCTGCTATCTCGGTCCGAAGACCCCTGCCATTCGACCCCGGCCACCTGCGTGGTCACCTGTGCCTCGGCATCGCCGGGCGTGCCGCCCGCATATTCATGCGCTTGCAAGCCCTGCAAGCCCTGCAAGCCGGCCTCTTCTGATTCTGCCGCTGTGTCTGCCATGTAGGGGGCGTGCCCGGAGGCCGGCCACGATATGACCGCATAGTCCAGCATGAAGAAGGCCGCGCAGTTTATGCAGTCGCTGCTGCTGAGATTGGTGATGGTGAGCGTGTTCTCGCCGGGTTGCAAAACCCCGGCCAACACCTCCCACGTGACAAGGCCCCAATTGCCGGGGCCCTGCGGACCGGTCCTGAAATCGTCGGGTAAGGGGTTATCACCTGCGTACACCACCACACCGTTGATGGCAACGCGGATCGGTTGCTTGCCCGGAGCTTCATCGTCCAAACCACGGATGGTGAGGGCCGCAGGCCCCGCAGGCGGGGTGTCCACGGTAAATGTGGCGCTCATCGTGTGGTATTGAGTGCCCTGCCCGTAGACCCACCGTGCGGTTACCCCGTGGTACAAGCCATCCCTGCGCGTGTAACCGCCGCTGAAGGCCGTATCGTCCAGCACGATCCTGCCCTCGGTACCGCCTGCCGGTGGGGGCATTGAGGTGGGCGACGGCTCGGCCTGTGGCGCCGGTGTATCGGTAGGTGGCGGGGCCGGCTCGGGCGTTGCGGTGGGCGACGGTTCGGCCTGTGGCGCCGGCGTATCGGTGGGTGGCGGGGTCGGCTCGGGCGTTGCGGTGGGCGGCTCAGCCGTGGGCGAAGGGGGCGCCGGAGTGCCGGTGGCGGTAGCGGTGGCCGAGGGTGTGGCAGTGGGGGTGGCATCTACCACCACCGGCCCCAGCACAGGGGTAGGCGTCGGCGCCGAGGCCGTGGGCGTGGCAAGCCCACCACCCGCTCCGATCCCAAACAGGTCTCGGTTCTGCCAGAAGGCCAAGCCGCACAGCACTAGACCGAGCAACATCACCATCACCAGCACCGCCGGCAACCACGCTCGGCTCCTGCGCTCGCTCACGTCTATCACCGGCAAGCCGGGTGCCGCCTGACCGGTGTAAGCGACGGTGGCACGCCGCGGTGGGGGTGGGGACGCAGCCGGTTGAACCGGTTGAGCCGGTTGAACCGGCTGGGTCCTCAACGGTACTGCGGCAGGAGGCACCGCCGACAATGATGCGACCGCCGGTGTGGCAGGCGGGGTGAGGGGCGCTTGCACGGTGGGTGCAACATCCACCTTGGGCATGGGCACCGGCTGGCTCAGTTCTGCAGGAGAGCGGGCTTCCACCGGCACCCACTTTCTGGCCTCGGCGTTGGCCCCTGCCGCGGCCATAGCGCCGAGCGACACAGCCTGTGTGGGCTGGTTAAACGCCGAAGTGAACTCCTCCAGCTCCGCCGCCAGCTCCTCCGCAGAAGCGTATCGCCTGCCCGCGTCTTTGCTCAGGCAGCGCATCACCACACGCTCCAGCGATGGTGGCACCTCTGGCACCAGCATATGCAGCGGCCGAGGCTCCTCCCACACCTGCTTGTATGCCACCACTGCCGGGTTGTCCCCCTCGAAGGGCGGGCGGCCCGCCAGCATCTCATACATCACACAGCCCAGCGAATAGATGTCGGATGCGGGACCGATCGGGCCGCCGGTGGCCTGCTCAGGCGACATGTAGGCCGCCGTGCCAAACGTCATGCCCGATTGTGTGAGCGCCGGCCCGGACAGCGCTTTCACAATGCCGAAATCGGTCAGGTGGGCTTTGCCGTTACGGTCCACCAGTATATTCTGCGGTTTGACATCGCGGTGCACCAGACCCTGATGGTGGGCGGCGTGCAAGGCCCTGCACGCCTGCACGGCTATCTGGATGGCCTCGCCCACCGACAGTCTGCCGCGCCTGTGCAGTATGTCCTTCAGGCTCTGCCCTTCAACATACTGCATGGCTATGAACATGCTGCCCTCTTCGGTCTCGCCGAAGTCGTACACATCCACTATGTGGGGGTGGGACAGACGTGCCACCGTGCGCGCCTCGTTGATGAAACGTGTGCGCGAGGCCTCGTCATGCGTGAACTGCGGGCGCAACAATTTGATAGCCACTAAGCGGTCCAATCGCTCGTCCCTTGCGCGGAACACCTCAGCGGCCCCGCCCTCGCCTATCTTGTTGAGCAGGCGGTACCGCCCTGCCAGCAAGCGGTCGCCCCCTGTTGTTGGTATGTCCGTGCCGGTGCTCATGCCCAGTGCATTCCACCCTTCCCTACTTTGCCCTGCCCCACCCTGAAAACGGGTGGGTGCCGGGGTGCTTTCCTGCCGCATCGGTCGCAAACAAGAGCGCTGTAAACAATAGCATAGCACATACTGCGCCACCAATCCAAAACACCAAGGGAGGTAGTCCCACCGACAACTAGGGGGCGCCGGTGGTCAGTCGCCAGTCGCCAGTCGCCAGCCGTCGGTAGTTAGAACATGACCACCAAGCGCACTTTGCAGACGCTTACGCATCGGCGGTAAGATAGGCATCGAACAGCGAAGGGCGTTGTATGTGCCAGTCGGGCCACACCTGCACGAGGGCTTCGATATCAACCTCGTCGGGAGCTGACAGGGCTTCGCGGGCCAGCGCCGCTGCCTCGTGCAGTGCTATGCGGTGGTGAGGCGAAGCCGAAACGGCTCTTTCCAGCGCGGCGCGCGCTCTGTCCAGCGCTTCATCCGACAGCAGGCCCACCCCCGCCACGTAGCGACAGCCTGTGTCCGCCAGCGAGCGCGCGCCGGCCAGCAGTTCCGAGCGGGTATAAGCTTGCAGGGCCTCGGCCACCTCTCGTTCGGGCACGAAGCCCCTCTCATTGGCCGCGTGCCGCAGGGCCTCCACCCGTGTGAGGGTGGCCTGCCAGCGCTCTTCGCGCCGCCCGTAGTGCCGGTCCAGCACGGCCAGCAGGTCGGTGGCGCGCACACCATTCTTGTAGGTCAGGGTGGGGAACGGCAGGCCCGCAAAGGCCTGCCCGGCTTCCTGAGGCACGGCCAGCACCAGAGGCACCACGCCCTTGCCCTCATACGCAGAAGCCAGCGAGCGCAATTTAGCCAGCTTGCGCTCCCGATAGGCGGGCGACCAGAAGCCCGCTATCTCCATGTACACACGCACGTCGCCCCGCACCAACGCAAAGTCCGGGATGAGCACCATGCCCGGAGCCAGCAGAGGGTCTGGCTCGCGCTGGATCAGCCAGCCATGCGTGTAGCCCTGCTTCTGGAGCGAGCGAAACTCCCTGTACAGTCCTGCCTCGATCAGACTGTCGAACGACGGCTCGGCCCCCTGCTGGTTGTCACCACCTTCCTCTGTGGAGAGGGCCGAGCCGACCGAATAGGCAGCCCCGGTTTCGGCCACGCGGGCGCCGACCAGCGCTTGTGCGGATTCGGGCAAATATCCCAGACGCCGCATGACCTCGTCGGCAAGGTAGAAACGGTACTGCCGGTCGTGTATCACCAGATGGGCCACCCCCTCCACTGCTGGCACGCCTGCACCGGCATGCTCCGAGGCTTGAAGCATGCGCAGAAGCCTGAGGGCGGTGTCTGCCAGCTTCCGCCCGTATCTGTCGCTGGCCGATGCCCGCTCGGGCCCGTACAGCACGAGCGTGTAACCGCCAGCAGGCCCGGCGTCCACATCCACCAGTATGCCCTCACGTCTGGCTATGAAGTACAACTTCTTCAGCACAGCGCCCGGCAGACTGCTCAGGTCGAACTGCACATGGGTGGAGTGCGCCAACAGGGTGCTGACCACGCCGAGGTTGTACAAGCGCAGTATCTGGTGGGCCGTTGGTCGCTCGCCCGTGCGCGTGAGCACCGCCCGCGCATCCGAATCCAGCGTGAGCAGGGCGTCCATCAGGGTAGCATCAGGTGGCAGGCCCCACTCGGCGGCCAGCCGGCGCACAAACGCCTCGCGTTCGCCGGGCGGCACGAACCCCCCATGGCGGGCGTTGGCGGCGTCCCACAGCGCCAGCCTCAGGTCCGAGGGGGTGTTCAACCCCTTCTCGGCCAGTGCCGATATCTGCTCCTGCGACAGCAGGCTTTCGAGCCGAGGTTGCACGAACGAATAGCGGGTGAGCAGGCAGGCCTCGATACACCGCCCCAGCCGGTAGTCGCCCATGACCGCCTCCAGCGCTCGCGGGTCGTACTCACTGCGGGGGCGGCCCACACAGCTTTCGAACACGTTTATGGCCTGCTCGACCAGCGCGAGCGCGGTCCGCCCGTGCAGAAGCGCGGGCACCACGATCAGGTTGCCCCTGCGGTCGCGCAGGCCTCGCTTCTTTATGCTTGAGAGGGGGAAGAGCATGCCATTTTCTCTTTCTGCCGGGTCTTAGCCGTGCCTGCCGCTTGCTATCTACTGTCTGCGCCGGGCGATGCTCTCTTCGGTGGTGCGTTCGGTGACCACCTCGTACAGCACGGCCTGAGCGGCTTTGGGGCGGAGCACCCGGCCAAGGCGCTGGATGTACTCGCGGCGGGTGGCACTGCCGCTCAGGATGATGGCAACGCCCGCGTCGGGTAGGTCCACTCCCTCGTTCAGCACCCGGCCGGTCGCCAGCTTGGTGAAGCGACCCGCCCGGAACCCTTCGAGGATGGCTTTGCGCTCGGCGGGCGGGGTCTTG
Organism: Chloroflexia bacterium; assembly: GCA_034437815.1. Lineage (GTDB taxonomy): Bacteria > Chloroflexota > Chloroflexia > QHBQ01 > JADMIH01 > JADMIH01. The sequence goes on from DAOTTC010000044.1 coordinate 7,808, forward strand.
TGGGTGATGGTGGGCACGCATAACTGCCGGCCCACCTCCTCCACCAGCGAGTTGTACTCCGAGAAGATGAGCACACGGTCCTGACGGTGCGTGGCGAGCAGGCTGGCCACCACGTCCAGCTTGCGCGATGCGTTCAGGGCCAGCCTGCGGGCGGTCTGGTGGGCCAGCAGAGCCTCCCGCGCCGCGGGGTCGCTCCCACTGCGCAGTATCAGGTAGCGCTCGTAGTCGGTGCCGGAGCGCAGGCTGATGCGGTGCCTGCGCAGGTAGGCGCGGTATACCCCGGTGGCGTGCTCGTAAGCGGTGCGTTCCTCGTCCGTCAGTTGGACCGCGATGCGCTCGGTGCGGTAGTCGGCGATGTGGCGCTCTTCGCGCAGTTGGGCGGGCGAGCGGTCGTACACCACCGGGCCGACCAGCCGGTCGAGGTCGGTATGGCGCAGGTCGGCACGCTCCGGGGTGGCGCTCAACCCAAGGCGGGCGGTGGCGATGGCCCCCTCAGCAATGGTGCGGTAAGTGTCGGCTGGCAGGTGGTGCACTTCGTCGAACACCAGCAGGCCGAACTGCCTCAAGATGTAGGTGTGTATGGCCGCCGAGTCGTAGGTTATCACGGTCACGGGCCTGAGGTCCCTGTCTCCACCGCCCCACACGCCCACCTCGTCTTCCTGCAAATCGGTGTGGGCCAGCAGGGCAGTGCGCCACTGGCCCAGCAGGTCGAGGGTGGGCACGCACACAAGGGTGGTGGTATTGAGCGAGGCCAGCGCCATAAGGGCCACCAGCGT
>DAOTTC010000045.1:0-105708 GCA_034437815.1 Chloroflexia bacterium
TGCGGTATTAGCCACCCTTTCGGGCAGTTATTCCCCACTACAGGGCAGGTCACCTACGTGTTACTCACCCGTTCGCCACTATCCCCCGAAGGGGACCGTTCGACTTGCATGTGTTAGGCACGCCGCCAGCGTTTGTCCTGAGCCAGGATCAAACCCTCCAAACAAGAGCGAGATCTCTCACAAGATCTCATTTCGCGCTGTGTTTGGTATTACAGGCGAACTCTTGCTGAAAGGAACTGACAGGTTCTTGCTCTTTGCTCTCCACTCTTCAGTTGTTAAGGTGCCGCTTCTATTTTGCGGCCTCATTTCCGAGGCGCAAGATATATATTACCAAACCCCGCAGGCTTTGTCAAGCCGATTTTGTGCTTGCTTTGCAAGTTTTGGTGCCAATTTCGGCCCGTCTGCCTGCTCGGAGCCAGCAAAAAACCGGTGGACTTATTCACCGGCGCAGAGATACCCGATATAAGAGCGTTTGCTGTATTTACGTCACGCTTATGCTATCTCTGCTGTCGCGGCTCCTGATGTCTGAGTTTTTAATCCCGCTATCCTGCGGCAATGTCTATTATACAGGATCGATACACCGATGTCAAGGCGAATCCGTCTGACATCCAATCATAACTGATGCACGTTCATGCCCGATGTTCGGGGAAGTGGGAGGGCCGGGGAGGGTTGTGCCCCCCGAACGCGCCTTGTGTTGCACGCAAGCTGATGGGGGAGGGGAGGGCGAAGCCCTCGCCAAACCAGCCTGTGACGGTGGGGGAGAAGGGTGTCTTCTGTCTCGCGCCCGCCGGAAAATCAGGCACATGAGCCATAGTCGCGGCCAAGGGCAGGCATGAGGTATGACCGCGGGGTTCCCTTGCTTATCGCCGGGAGGGGCGAGCGGTGAGGATGGACCACAGCAGGGAGAACACAAAGGCGCCGATGGCCGCTGTGTACAGGGCTACGCCATCCAACACCGGCTCGTCGGGCAGGGAAAGCGGCACGCGGGGTCGCACTACGTCGGTAGCCAACCACGCGCCCAGCACCCCGCACAGGATAGTTCCGAACCAACCCAGCGCTGCCCGGCCACCCGCCAGCAGGTTGGCAATGTAGCCTAGCACGGCCGCTAGCAACAAGAAGACCAGCAGTCTGGGTATGTCGTCGGTTGTGATGGATATGTTCATGCGTTGATGGCACAGGCTACAGGTTAGTTCAGGGGTTGCCGCCGGTGCCGGGTCGAAGGCATGGGCGACAAAAGTCTGCCATAACCCCAGTCGTAGCTACAGCTACAGTCTGCCGGCCATTTCAACCGGCGGTCATGAGCTTTTCGATCTGCTTGAACCCGCGCAGCACCATAGCAAGCATCATGAATATAGGCTCCCACCCCGGGAAGCGCTGGCGGTAGTACAGATAGCTCTCACCTCGCACTCCGATGTAGCGGCGTATGTCTTCGGGCGTGAGGTCGCGGAACACCTCGCGGATACGCGCCTCGGCATCTTCCGGGGGTGCGGGCGGTGGCTCGTAGCGCAGGCGGGCCAGCGACAGGCCGCCCACGGAGAACAGCGGTTTCTTATGGGTGGGTGGCCGGTGGGAGGCCTGTTGCCTCAGCCCAGTGTCGAGGTCGTCGGGTTGGCCGGTCGAGTTTGCCGGGGCAGATGTGGGTGTGCGGGGTGCGTTGAGCGCGTCCGGGTCCAAGCCGAGACGGGCGGCCAGCCGGGCCTGCATGTTGTGCCGTGCCGCGGGGGATAGCTCTGCTGGCGGCAACTGGCTTACACGTTGGGCGATGAACAGCAACTCTTCCACCTCTGCCCGTTGCTCCGGGTGCTCGGTTAAATAGCGGGCCAGATCAGGAGGAAGATTATGCCCGGAGATGAGCGCTTGTAGACACTGCTCCAGAAGATCTTCGGTACGCATAGCCTTCACGGGTTTGTGTATGCATGAGGTCAGGGGCAAAGGGCACAGCAAACGCCTGTCATGCCCCGGTTGATTGCACTGATAAGAACCATGCACTTCTAATTTGATAGAACGGAAGATTGCGTGCCGTGTTACGCCATAGGACACCGATGGCATATCAGACACTACACTATCCGGCCTGCTGCTCTCTGAGGGCCAGCAGGTGGGCCACCCGCCCAACTATGAGGCGCGCGCTGTCCTGCTTGGGCATGCGGGGCAGGTGCTCCACACTGCCGTCTCTGCTGATGAGTATCAGCTGGCTGTCGTCTGCACCGATACTGGACACGGCTTCGTTAGCTACTATCATGTCCAGCTTCTTCTGCTCCAGCTTGAGGCGGGCGTTTTCAAACAGGTCCTGCGTCTCGGCGGCGAAGCCCACGCGCACTAGGCGGGGCAGGTCCATGCGGGCCAGCTCGCCCAGTATGTCGGGGTTGCGGGTGAGGGTTATGGAGAGGGTCTCGCCCTCGCCAGCCTTTTTTATTTTGTGCTCGGCCACCTGAGCGGGGGCGTAATCGGCCACCGCCGCGGCCATGACCAGCGCATCGGCCTCTCTGACCGCATCCAGCACGGCGGCCAGCATCTGGCGGGCGGTGTCCACGCGCACCACGCGCACCCCGTAGGGTGCGGGCAGGGCGGTCGGCCCGCTGATCAGGGTGACCTCGGCCCCCGCGTAGCAGGCTTCTTCGGCGATGGCGTAGCCCATCTTGCCGGATGAGCGGTTGCCGATGTAGCGCACGGGGTCGAGCGGCTCCTGCGTGCCTCCCGCGGTGACCACCACGCGCCTGCCCGCCAGTGGCCCACTTTTGCCCAGCTCGCGCCGGATGGCGGCCATGATTTCGGGCACTTCGGGCAGTCTGCCCACCCCTGTCGCGCCTGAGGCCAGATGCCCCTCGCCCGGCTCCATCACGGTGGCTCCGCGCCGCCGAAGGGTTGCGATGTGCTCCTGAGTGGCCGGGTGCAGGTACATGCCGCTCTCCATGGCGGGCACCACCAGCACGGGCGCGTGGGTGGACAGCGACAGGTACACAGCGCACAGCATGTCGTCGGACAGGCCGAGGGCCATGCGGGCGATGGTGTGCGCCGTGGCCGGGGCTACGACCATCAGGTCGGCTGAGCGGGCCAGCGCCACGTGGCCGGTGTGCTCGTCCAGCCAGCCCGCGAAGATATCGGTGTGCACGGGCCGCCGGGTGAGCGCCTGAAAGGTGAGGGGCGCCACGAAGCGCTGGGCGCTCGCCGTCATGACTACGTCCACGAGCGCACCGGCCTGCACCAGCTTGGAGGCCAGATCGGCCACCTTATAGGCGGCGATGCCCCCACACACCCCCAGCACTATGCGCCTGCCGTCAAGCATATTGATTTACTCTCATCAGTCTTTTTGCAGTACTTCCAACCGGCGCACCCTCAGGGTGTCCACTTCGAGTTCGCCGATGCTCAGTTTACCCACTTTCATTCGCCCGATGACCAACCGGCCGATCGCTACCACGCCAAGGGCCAACGCTCCAATTGCTAAAGCACCCACAGTGCTCAGCAGGATGGCACGCATCAGCAGTGCTTTTGCCACCTCGGCTTCGATCTCTGCTTCTGGCTCTATCTTCAAATCAGTGTTCTCCTTTAATGCATGTTCGTGCAGGATGTTGTGGGAATGGGATGGGCGGGGAGAGCCCGGCCCCCGTTGTGCTCTCAGGTTTCCCTGTTCAGCTCGTAGATCAGCCTCAGGCCTTCGAGGGTGAGGTTGGGGTCCACGATGTGCACGCAGTGGGTGTGGTCGGCCACGACGCGCGCAAGTCCGCCTGTGGCGATGACCTTTGCGGCGGCACCCATATCACCCATGTCGCGCTTGATGCGCTCCACCATGCCTTCCACAAGGCTGATGTAGCCCCACACCACGCCCGACTGCATGGCATGCACGGTGTTCTTGCCTATGGAAGAGCGCGGGGCCACCAGCTCGATGCGCCGCAGTTGGGCGGTGAACCGAAACAGAGCTTCGGCGGCGATGCCCAACCCCGGCGCTATGGCCCCTCCCAGATACTCGCCGTCGGGCGACACCACGTCGAAGGTGGTGGCGGTGCCGAAGTCGATCACGATGGCCGGGCCTCCATAGCGGGTGTGCGCGGCCAGCGTGTTGACGATGCGGTCGGCGCCCACCTCGCGCGGGTTGTCCACGTTGACTTTGACGCCGGTGCGTATGCCCGGCTCCACCAGCAGGAGGCGGGTGTGCAGGTAGCGCTCGGCCATCTCGCGCATGGCGGTGGTGACCGGGGGCACCACGCTGGCGCAGATCGCCCCATCCACATCGTGCAGGCCGCAGCCGCGATGGGCCATGAGAGTGACCAGCATGGCGGCCCACTCGTCAGCCATGCGCTGGTGGTCGGTAGCCATGCGCCAGTCGGCCACCAGCGTCTCGCCCCGGTACAGACCGAGCACCGTATTGGTGTTGCCTACGTCAATTGCAAGTAGCATGCCGATCGCCAGTTCCAGTTACAGTAAAAACAATCCCAAGACACCAAGATTATGGAGCTGTGTTTTTATAGCTTTACGCCTAGGCCATCAGCGGTCCCTATTCGAGCGGCACATTATCTATCAGCCGCGTGTTGCCAATCCTCACGGCCAGCGAGGCCAGCGCCCGACGGGCGGCGCCGCTGTCGTCCAACTCTTGCAGGGTGTCGGGGTGGGCTACGCTCACGTAGTCGGGGCGGGCCAGCGGCTCGGAGGCCAGCACCCGGCTCATGGCCTCGCGCAGTGGGGTGCCGCGCCTTTCGCCGGCGTCCCACAGCTCTCTGGCGGCCATCAGCGCCCGGTACAGCACGGTGGCCGCCTGCCGCTCCTGCGGGTTGAGGTACACGTTGCGCGAGGACATGGCAAGGCCATCAGGCTCGCGCACTGTGTCGCCCACCACGATTTCGATGGGGAAGTTCAGGTCCTGCACCATCCTGCGAATGACCACCACCTGCTGGGCGTCCTTCTGACCGAAGTAGGCGCGGTGGGGCTGTACGATGTTGAACAGTTTAGCGACCACCGTAGCCACGCCCCGGAAGTGGCCGGGCCGGGCCGCCCCTTCCAGCCGCTCGGTCACCTTCTCCACCTCTACATAGGTCGAGTAGCCGGGCGGGTACATCTCCTGAACTGTGGGCGCAAACACCCAGTCCACGCCCGCCTCCCTCAGCATGCTCAGGTCGCGCTCAAGGTCGCGGGGATAACGGTTGAAGTCTTCGTGCGGGCCGAACTGCGTGGGGTTGACGAATATGCTCACCACGGTCAGGTCGTCGCGCGCTCGGGTCATGCGCACGAGCGACATGTGACCCTCGTGCAGGTAGCCCATGGTGGGCACGAAACCCACGGACCTGCCCGAAGGCACCGAGGCCCGCAAGGCACGCATCTCAGCTACGGTAGATACCACTTGCATTTCAGTCGTCAGTCGTCAGTCGTCAGTCGTCAGTGGGCAGAAATGACCACCAAGACACCAAGAGCACCAATATTGTTTGTAGCGGATAGGATTTGCGCTCAGGGCATGCACATAATGGCACCGGTGCGGCGAGACGCCCGCACTCCCGGCGGCCTCGCCTCGCTTTGCCCTGCCCCCAATCGGGGAGGCCTGCATGCCGCAGGTGCTGTTTCCGGGACTTCTCGACCTTCTCCACTGACTGCCGTGTTATTTTGCGCCGATAATCAAGCGCCTTCTCGGCGTTTCAGCATCTTTGCTCACCGGGCTGGCCCACCTCTGCCAGTTTTCAGCTCTGATCTAATCTAATCTAACTGCGCCGGTCGATGGGCACAAACTCGCGGATATCGGGGCCGATGTATTCAGCGTTGGGGCGGATGATGCGGTTATCGGCCAACTGCTCCAGAATGTGGGCGGTCCAACCGCTGATGCGACTGCACGCGAACAGGGTGGGCATCACGTCCGGCTTGAAGCCCAGCGTGTACAGCATCGGTGCCGAATAGAAGTCCACGTTGGGGTATATCTTGCGCTCGGCGAAGTAGGGGTGGGTGTGCGATATTTCGTCCACGCGGCGGGCTATCTGGTACCATCTGGTGTTGCCGGTGCGCTCGGCCACGATGCGCGCGTGCTCGTTGAGCTGGGCGGCGCGCGGGTCGTAGGTTTTGTAGATGCGGTGGCCCAGCCCCATCAGCCTGCGTTTAGTTGCCAGCGCCCTGTCTATGAAGGCTTCCACGTTGCTCACGTCGCCGATCTCCAACAGCATCTCCATGGCCTTCTGGTTGGCCCCGCCGTGCGCAGGCCCCTTGAGCGAGCATATGGCCCCCACGATACCCGAATAGTAGTCGGACAGGGTGGAGATAACTATCTTGGCGGTGAAGGTGGAAGCGTTGAAGCTGTGCTCGGCGGTGAGCACGAAGTAGGCATCGAGGGCGTCTTCGTCTTCGGGGGCGGGGCGCTCTCCCTTTATCATGTACAGCAGGTTGCCCGCATGGCCAAGCCCGGGGTCGGGGGCCACAGGCTCCTTGCCGGCGCGCAGGCGGTCGTAGGCGGCCACGATGGTGGGCATGCGCGCGGCCAGCGTGATGGCTTTATCTATGACCGCGTCGTGCTGTGTGTTGTTCACGTCGGGGTCCAGCAGGGCCAGCGTGGACACCATGGTGCGCAATACGTCTATGGGTTCACCGGTGAGGGGCAGGGTGCGCAGCACCTGCATGGCCTTATCGGGCAGGGCGCGCCGCTCGCGCAATTTGCCATCGAACTCCGCAAGTTGCGCGCGGGTGGGCAGTTCCCCGTAGATGAGCAGGTAGAACACCTCTTCGAACGAGCAGTGGGCTACGAGGTCCTGTATCATGTAGCCCCTGTAGCTGAGGCGGCCTATGGTGCCCTCCACGTTGCTGATGGCTGTGCTTCCGGCGACCACACCTTCCAACCCCTTGGGGCGGGCGGCTTCGGCTGTTGCTTTCCCAACCGTCGTTTCGGACATGGTCTGTACTCCCTTTCTCCATTGAAATATGAGCCTGCCGACCCTCTTCGGCCAGCAGCCAGCGTTTGCGGCTCTCGCTATAGTATACTCATCTTGCCGAATTTTGGCACGTCTGCTTAGTGCCACTTCAAGGCACTTGGTGTGCATATGGGAATAGGGGGTTTGGGGAGGGCTGCGCCCTCGCCCAATATCGCGCATGAATATGCAAAGGGGAGTGCCCCTGCACCCACTATTTGTGGGTAGGTGAGAGCCGGGGGACACCCCCGCACCCAGAGGGTACCCGCCTGCAGGGGCACTCTCCTGCACCCTGCCATTTGTGGGGAAGGGAGAGGAGAATTGGGTGGTACCCCCGCTGGTTAATGGAGCAACAGAAACGAAGAGAGAACTCCTGACGGGGGTTCTCTCTTCGTTGTGCTATTATGCAGGTAGCCGGTGTGTGAGGGTATCGTGTTTGGTGTTTACTGTTGGCTTTACTGTCGGCCGCCCATAGCAGCCAGCAGGCCAAACATCGCAAGCAGCACGCACAGACACACAAGCCCCACGAGCAGGATCGCAGGCAACCACGCTGATAACTGCGCCTTGCCTGCCGATTGCCCGCATTTCCCACCCCTATGTCCCTTGTGGGAGATGAGGGCTACAATGCGAGGCCTTGCCCGACTTACTTCGGTTCCATCAACGACGGAAATAGTAGAGGTAGTGCAGTGGGTAGGGCCGCCAGCGGGGCCATAAAGAGCGATAGAGCGATAGAGCGATAGAGCGATAGAGCGATAGAGCGATGAAGCGATAAGGTAAAATGTATAACGGGGCGACCGCTACAGCGGTACGCATCTTGCCGCATAGGTACGCAGGTATGAGCCAGATGTCGGATTCCGGCGCGGGAGGGGGTGCCAGCCGCTCCGGCACCCCGATCACAAAATTGGCAGGTGCCGAGGCCGGGCGTGCTCGCCATTTCTGGCACCCCGCCAACGTGGTGGCGCTGATCCGGGGGCGGCCCCTGCTCGCGGCCAGCGCATTGCTTACGGTGCTGTTCGTGCTGTTGACCGCTGTGGTGCTCAGGGCCGACCTACAGCCCACACCGTGGGATATCTACATCACCCGGGCGATTCAAGCACTGCCCGCACCGTTGGGTTTGGTGCTTGAATGGGTGAGCTTCCCCGGGTTCAGCCCACAACGAGATTTGATCGTGGCGGCGCTGCTCGGGTTTATGTGGGTGAGGCGCCGGTACGCCGAGGCAGTGTTTACCGCACTGGCGGCGGGGAGCGGCCTCGTCGCCGAGCTGGTCAAGGTTCTGGTTGACCGGCCCCGCCCCACACCCGACCTTGCGCGTGTGTTGGGCGAACTGCACACCTATTCGTTTCCCAGCGGCCATGTCACGGGGTATACGGCGCTGTGCGGCTTTTTGTTCTATCTGGCCTACACGCTGTTGCCACGCACTTCCCCGTTCAGGTGGTGTGTGTTGGTGCTGACCGGCCTGCTCATCGTGCTGGTGGGACCTTCAAGGGTGTACATGGGGCAGCACTGGGCGTCCGATGCGTTAGGTGGCTATGCCCTTGGCTTTGCGTATCTTCTGCCGGTGATTGAGGGATACCGCCTGTGGCTAGCGAGCCGCGTGCGCAGGGCGCGAGCGCAACCGTCCGCGCGCACACAGGCACAAGCACAAGCACAGACGCAACCGCCACCACCCACATCACAAGACCGCGATCGTCAGGCGCTGACGTAAGCGCGCCACATCGCTTATGCCTTCGCTACCGGTCCGAGCTTCAACTCCTGACGGATTTGCAGCCAGCGGAGCATGTGGCCCCGGTTCAGCATGCCCACCAGCCGCCCGGCGTTGTCCACCACCGGCAGTTGGTCGAAGTCCCCCTCGCTGAGGAGTTCCATGGCGCGGTCGAGGCCATCGTAGGGGCGCACCACCTTCAACCGGTCTGGCCCGGTCATCACCTGCTCCACGGTGACCAACCCCCACCGCTCCTGAGGCACGTCTTTGATGTCGGTCAACGTGATTATGCCTGTGACCTGCCCCTGCTCATTGATGACCGGTACGGCACGCACATTGTAGGGCAGGACGTACTGAGTGAGCAGGTTATAGAGGGTCATATGGGGAAGTACAGCGGGCGGGGCGGGCTGCATGACCTGTGACACCGTGATACCGCGCAACGCTTCGCGCATCACCACGCTGGTCACGCTGGCCTGAGCCGCATTGAGCAGGAACCAACCTATGAAGGCTATCCACAGGCCGCCCAGATTACCCAAGAACAAAGCCTCGTATAGACCCCATGCCATGAAGCCGAAGGCCACGATCTGCCCTATGAAGCCGGCGATGCGCGTAGCCGTCTGGAAATCCCTGTTCAGTCCCCAGATGATCGAGCGCAGCACCCGCCCGCCGTCCAGCGGAAAGCCCGGGATGATGTTGAACAGGCCGAGCGCGAAATTGAGCAGGGCCAGATATCGCAACAGCGTGCCGCCCGCCCTCTGCATGGCAGGGGGGAGCGCAAGGGACACAACAAAGAAAAAGATCGCTAGCAAAAAGCTGGTGAGCGGCCCGACCACTGCGATCAGGAACTCATCGCGCGCTTTTTTGGGCTCCCCCTCGATGTTGGACACCCCGCCGAAGATGAACAGCACTATGTCGCGCACTTTGAGGCCCAGAGCCTGCGCCGTGAACGAATGGGCCAATTCGTGCAGGAGCACAGACAGAAAGAACAACACTACCCCAACCACCGACAGCACCCAGTATACGGTGGGGTTAGCCTGAGGGAGCAGGCGGGGCAGCACAGCAGTGCTGAACTGAAACACCAGCAGTATGAATATGACCAGCCAGCTCCAATGGAGCTTGACGGCAATGCCCCCCACATTAGCCACCTTGATAGCGCCCGTATCCATATGATCCCCCTTCAGATATTATGTTGGCTGGTTTTGGAAAGACCCTTGCCGCTTTGTTCAACCCGCACACGCCCCGTATGCCACCGAGGTGCGCGACATGGCCGAGTGCAATATGCATACCATGGGACTGTGGACACCGGGGCTTTGCGCCGGAGGGGGGGGCGCATGGGCCGAAGGGGAAGACCCGATTTGCGGGCGCTATCACACTCACACCATCGCGGTACGCAGTACGTGCCACGCCCACATACCGCCGGTCGGCCCGGCCTACCCCTCATTCATTCTCTGGCCTGATCTGGCAGTTCACCCGCATAGCCGGGATAGGCCGACCTGTCGGGCAGCACGTATTCGACATCGCCTATCATGTACCTTTTGGCGACCGCGAAATCCTCAGGCGGCATTTTGGTCTCCATATAAGTTAGCACAGCATAGGCGATCTTCTCGGCGGTTTGCCAGTCCATGCCTGCCGAATCGTAAATAACCCTGACAAGCTCGCTCAGCATCTATTTTATCCTCCTGTGTGCCGGTAAGCCGAAAGCCCCGGTGGGTAATCGCTCATTAAGATAACACAGGCACGCCTTTTCTGCCATCCCTCGTCGATTCTGGCTTCCACCAATAATGGGGGTCGCCAGCGGTCAGTGGTTAGAGGTAACCACCAAGACACCAAGGAAAGAATGTGAGAGTGAGGTTCCCGCATGGGCAGGGCTTGTACCCGCCCATAATGGACTGACCCTGCCTTGGTTTACGGAGGGGATACCCCTGCACCCGGTGCAGGCGCTGATCGCACTCATCGCCGCTCTCGCCCCACACCGGCCAGCCTGAGAAGCTCCTGCGCTATGGCCTCCGCCGCGCCGGGCATCGCCAGCCTGCGTGCCCCTTCGCGCATGGCGGCCAGCCGGCGCGGGTTGGCGACCAGCGCGCACACCACCTCGGTCAGGGTCTGCGGCGTGAGGTCTTTCTGGAGGAGTATCACCGCCCCACCCGATCGTTCGAGGGCGCGCGCGTTGGCCTCCTGCTCGCCCCCTGCCGCTCCCGGCAGGGGTATCAACACCGACGGCTTACCTATATTCGCAAGCTCGTTAACCGTGCCCGCACCCGCCCGGCCCACCACCAGCGCGGCCAATGCGTATACGTCGCCCAACTCGTCGCCCACGTAAGCGCGCACCGCATAGCGTGCCCTGAGACTGGGCGGCAAGGCCTCGCATGCCTGCTGCAACGCCCTGAGGTCGGCGCCCGTGCCGTCCGGCCCTTCGCCGCACTGGTGCACCACCTGACAACATTCCAGCAGAGCGGGCAGGGCATCGCGCACCGCCATGTTGATGGCGTGCGAACCCTGTGCGCCACCCGTGATGTACACAGTAGGCACGTGCGGGTCGAACCCGAAGAGCGAGGCTGCCCGTGCCGCTTCGCCAGACAGTATGGACGGGCGCACGGGATTGCCGGTCAGGATAACCTTGTCCGCTCTAAAGTAGCGAGCAGACTGGGCGTAGCTGATGGCTACCCGCGTGGCAAAGCGCCCCGCTATACGGTTCGCCAGCCCCACCAACGCGGTCTGCTCGTGGGTAAGCGAGGGCACGCCCAACAACCACCCGGCTATGATGGTGGGCACACACACATAGCCGCCCGTGCTGAATATCACGTCAGGGTCGAAGCGCCGCACAACCCTGACCGCCTGCACCACCCCGAGGGGCAGGCGCACCAGCAGGTCAACAGGGGTGTGCGGCGAGAGATAGCGGCGCAACTTACCAGTAGCCACCGGCACATAAGGCACGCCCATCTCGGCCATCACCCGCCTCTCCACACCTGTCACGCTGCCTATATAGAGCAGGTGGAGCGCCCACCCTTCGGTCTGGCTGCGCTCCCGCAGGTGGGTGATCACAGCCACGGCGGGGCTGACATGGCCGCCGGTGCCCCCGCCCGTGACGATCACCCGAAGGCCCCGCCTGTCGAGCGCCACAGGCCCGCAAACCATTGGGGGGAGCGAAAGCAATGGCATATCGAATATTGCACCGGACATGGGGTGTGATGTGATTAGGCGTGATGGGTGGGGTACCGCAATGATTATAACAGGAAACAGGGGTCCCTGTCCCGCGCCCCAGAGGCATGTGCATCTCAGCATGCAAGGGCCGGCAGGCCTGTTCGGCACGCGATTTGCTGAGTTAAAATCGTCGGGATCTGTCCCCCGTTACACGGATGACCCTCATCTGAATATATGCACCATGCAGATTCGTGCAAGATGGGGGGAAGGGAAGGCCGGGGAGAGCTGCGCCCTCCCCAAACCCCTCCTATCTGGGGGAAGGGAAGGCCGGGGAGGGTTATGCTCTGCCCAAACCCCTCCCTCTTTAGTAGACACAAAGTGCCATGAAATAGCAATAACAAGGAGGTTCAAGATGGATCGGAAGGATAACGTGCTTGCAGGTAAGAAGGTAGCTATTCTGGTGGAGAACGGCTTCGAGCAAGTAGAGCTGACCGAGCCCAAGCGCGCGCTGGAAGAGGCAGGGGCGCAGACCTTCATCATCTCGCCGCAGAAAGACAGGGTGAAAGGCTGGAACCACACCGAATGGGGAGATGAGTTCAAGGTGGACCTGCCGCTGGAGCGGGCCAACCCCGCGGACTACGATGCGCTGTTGCTGCCCGGTGGCGTGATGAACCCCGATAAACTGCGCATGAACCCCGATGCGGTGCGGTTTGTGCGTGCTTTCTTTGAAGCGGGTAAGCCGGTGGCCGCTATATGCCATGGCCCGTGGACGCTGATCGAGGCGGGCGTGGTCAAGGGGCGCACCCTCACCTCCTACCCATCCATCAAGACCGACCTGATCAATGCCGGGGCCAACTGGGTTGACAGAGAAGTGGTGGTGGACCAAGGTCTGGTCACCAGCCGCAGGCCCGACGACATCCCAGCCTTCAACCGCAAGATGATAGAGGAGTTCGCCGAGGGCCGCCACATGCGGCAACCCGACCGATACGCTCAACCGGGGGCGACAGCGTAAAGGGTGAGGGTTTGATACCGGCTCGCCATAGGGCGGCTGTAACACGGGGTGCAAGGGGCGCCCCTGCTGATGGAAGAGAAGGGCCGGGGAGGGCGGCAATCCAAGCCCTCCCCGTGTTGCACTATAGTTTAGGCAGGCTCGGTGAGGTGATGATTTTCTTGAGGGGACGCGACAGGTTGGCGGTAGTGTAGCGGGTCTCCCTCATCTCAGAGTTTTTATCGTATACCACTATCTGGTTGCGCCCCTGTATCTTGGCGTAATACAGGGCCACATCGGCATCTTCTATAAGCTCGTTTGCGCTGGACGATGGATAGGGATATGAGGATATGCCCTGACTGACAGTGGGGTTGGGGATGACTTTTCCGCTAGCATCCACCGGATACAGCACCGACACGGCATACTGGATGGATCTGGCAACCTTCTTGGCTTCGGACACGCCAGCACCCACCAACAGCACGCCGAACTCTTCGCCGCCCCAACGGCCTACCACGTCTGTGTCTCGCACACTGCTTTTGAGGGCGTTGGCTACCATCCTCAGCACGTTGTCGCCCGCCACGTGGCCGAAAGAGTCGTTGTACTGTTTGAAGTAGTCTATGTCCAGCATGATGAGCGATACTTGCGTATCATTCCTGTCCGATGCCTCTACGGCCTGACGCACCTGCGCGATGAAGGAACCGTGGTTGTACACCTGCGTCAGGCTGTCCAGTCTAGCCTGATCTTGCGCGACCTGATGCAGGCGGGCATTTTCAAGCGCCATGGCGGTTTGCGCCGCCAGCGCCATCAGCAGGCGCTCGTGGCTGGCGTCAAAGGCATTGGGACGAGAGTGCTGCACGGAGATAACCCCGATCAAGCGGTTCTCGATCACCATCGGCACGCCCAGATAAGAGAGCATATCGTTACCCATCCTCTTGGCTATTTGCATCTGTTCGTACTTCTGGTGCTCGGACAGCCAGTCATTGATGAGCAGGGGTTGGTGGCTCCTGACGATGTGCGCGGTGAGGCCGCCGGTGTCCAGCGACATATTGAGCTTGGGCAGCCTGTAGCCGTGCTCAACCATTACCTCCACATTTAGCCTGTTGTGTATGTCGTCATACAGGGCCACATAATAGGCATCGGGGTCCAGCAGCTGCTCTATCGTAGTTGAGATGCGGCTCAGCACCTCGTCTTTAGAGAGGGTAGAGCCTGTGTACAGCCCCGCGTCGTACAGCGTGCTCATCTGGCTGGCAAGCCGCTGGGCATCGCAGAAGAGCCTCGCCCGTTGCAGAGCCGAGGCCACCTGCGAGGCAATGTTCGCCAGCATATTCTGGTATTCCGGACCGAGGGGCCTGTGCTCGTTGAACACCAGACCGATCAACCCCAACACCACAGCTTCGGATTTGATGGGGAACATGTAGGCAGATCTGGCTTGAGGACCGAACAGATCGCGGAATTCGGGGTGCTGCTCCATGTCGGTCAGGATGAGCGGCTTGCCCTCTCTCAACACGGCAATAGCGCCCGGCGCGTCGAAGCACGTGGCCCGCACTTTCACCAGCAGATCGGTGGGCGTGTCCCCGGACGCCTTGACCTCTATTACGTTGCTCTGCCCGGCCAAAGCTACCACACACATCAAGGCGTTCTGAGTGCTTTTGAGGGTGGTGGCCACATAGCGCACTATCTCGTCCTCGTCCATGATGGCGCTCAGACCTTCGGTGATGGTGTACAGGGTGCGCAGGTCGCCCAACTGGCTTTCGATCAAGGCATTGCGCTGGCGGATGCTCAGCGCAATGCGGTTGCCCATATAGCCCGCTACCATCACCATGGAACACACTGCCAGCACATATAGCCCGTATGTTTGTGGGGAGGCGATATCGTGGAACGAAACTGTGCCCCAGCGAACGTCTACGTGAGGTAAGGCCCTGTACGCCTCTGCCAGTGCTAGCCCGCAGTACAACAGCACGGCAATGGCGGCTGTGCGATACACGCCTCTGGGGTCGAGCAGGATGATGGATACAAGGATGGCAACCGGGTAAGTTATGAACAGTGGTGACAGGGTGCCACCGCTTACGTAAATGACTATCGTATTTATCACCATGTCAACAGGTATCATCACCTGCCTGAGGATACCGAGCATGCGTGGGGGCGGGTTGCCCCGGATCAGCAGCCTGTACAGCACGTTGGTGGCGAGGAACAGGCAATTCAACAGCAACAGCGACACGGTGGCCTGTACTGGTATGCCCTGTATCAAGCTGGCGATGGCCAGCATAAAGAGGAGTGCAATGGCTACGCGGTTTCTCAGTGAGAGCAACCAACGCAACGCTTGCAGGTCGTCTTTTGGGATACCAGTGATGCCGGTAATGCGGTTATCGCGGAACAGCCTTATCAATCTGCTCACGCCATCAACTCTGGGCCTATTGGTTTCTGGCATGTACGATGCGGACTGTCGGGATTTCGACTGTCGTGCTCCGATGTTGGTCGCCATCGCGGTGTATGCTATATCGTAATCAGGCATGTGGTTAGATGCCCATGCAATTATGGTGCATGGGAAGGGTCTGGTCCTAATCCTCTGTTCTTCTATGGTAAGATATAACCCTATATGGAATCAATAGTATTTCACTCCTATAAAAGTAGTATCATTGCGATATCCATGAATGCTAATTGCATAAACATGCAAGGTATTGGGGTGTGGGGAGGGCATGGCCCCCTGTACACCCCTGCGTTTGCCATAAAGTAGCACGCAAAGGAGAGCCAGCCATGAGGTTTGCGGACGAGGCGGGCCGGGCGGGTGACGGCAGCGTAGGTGGGCGGCCCACAGGTAACGTGCCCCGTATCATGGAAGATGCGGGGAGCGTTACTCTGGACAGCGGCGTGGTCATCTGCCGGTTTGACACATTACGCGGTGGGCGACTGCAACGCTTCGGCTGGCGTGCGCCTGAACCGGCTAATGCGCATGCCGCGGGGGCCTCCGTAGGGTGGGGTATGATCGAGCTGGTAGACACGGAGCGCGGCGCGGTGATCGACCACTTCCTGCCCTTGAGCACCGGTTTCGAGCAGGTGGCGTCGGGGCAGTACGAAGAGTATGGTGATTTCGCGCAAGGGCCTTTCCGCAGTCAGGTGGTAGACGCGGGCGGGGAGCTCAGGGTCGGTTTGTTGCGCGACGGGCAGATACGGGCCGGCAGGCGCGTGGCCGAAGTGCGCATGGCAAAGAGCGCTGCCGTGCGCCCCGGTGCCAGCGATCTGGCCTACTTGTACAGGGTGATCAACTCCAGCCTGCGCCCGATTCAGGTCTTGTTCGCTCTGGAGTTCAACCTATATGCGCCCGGCATGCACGACCGGCAGGAGCAGGCGGATGGCTATTATCTAGTAGACGGGTCGCGGCCCGATAGCCACGCATCGCTTGGTTCGCCCGGCGCGTCATCGGGGGTTACCACGATGGCGCTCGTAAACCCTCAGTTGCGCATGGCCCTGCAATTAGGCTGGGACCGAGAATGCGACCTGTGGCGGTTTCCACTTGAGGAGGGCCGTGCCAGCGTCAGGGTAATGGCGGTATGGCGGTTGCAGTTACCACCTCGTGACAACTGGGCGATGGGCCTGTGGCTCGCACCGGGCTGAGCTTGCGGTGGGCCTGATGTAAGGGACAATGACACACGCCGACCATATGAGTAACACCCGTGCGCATGCGCTCCCCCACGCGCACGACCCTGCCCGGCGCGCGCGACTGTTAGACTTGAATGCTCACATACGCGCCTGCCGCCTGTGCCATCGGGCGGGCTATCTGGACGAAAGGGTGTCGGTGCCTATAGCGCGTGATCCGGAGCCTGACGCGCCCCTGCCGCGCATCTTGTTGGTGGGGCAAGCCCCCGGCCTGCGGGCCACCAACGAGAACCGCCCGTTCGCGGGCATCGCCGGCGATAAACTGCGCGCATGGTTCGAGATGGGAGGCATCAGCCGCGAAGATTTCTGGCGCAAGATACATTTCAGCGCCGTAACCAAATGCTACCCGGGCCGCCTGCCGGGCGCGAAGGGCGACCGCGTGCCATCCCCACACGAGCAGGCGCTGTGCAGGCCGTGGCTGCACGCCCAACTGGAGATACTCCAGCCCGACATTGTACTGCTCGTAGGCCTGCTGGCGATCCAGACTTTTTTAGGCCGCGTGCCCTCGCTGTCGGCAGTGGTGGGCACATATACGGTCCGGGACGGCGTGCGCTATCTACCCCTGCCCCACCCATCGGGCGTCAGCCGGTGGCTCAACGACCCGCACAACGCGGCGCGGGTGGAGCAGGCTATGGGCATCCTGCGCGGCTGGGTGCAAGAGTTGGGGATTTAGCCCGGCTCACTTCATTATATGCCCGGCGATGACCATTCTCTGCACCTGATTGGTGCCCTCGTATATCTGGGTGACCTTGGCATCGCGCATGAAGCGCTCTACGGGGCTGGCCTTGGTCACCCCAAACCCGCCCAGAATCTGCACGGCGTCGGTGGTCACGCGCATGGCCGTGTCGGTGGCGTACAGTTTAGCCATAGCCGCGTCTTTGGCGTAGGGTCTGCCCTCGTCGTAGGCGCAGGCCGCCCGGTAGGTGAGCAGGCGTGCCGCCTCGGTGGCTACGTGCATATCGGCCAGCATGAACTGTATGGCCTGATTCTGGCCGATGGCCCTGCCGAACTGCTGGCGGGCTTTGGCGTGGTTCAGTGCGTACTCGTAGGCCGCCTGCGACAGGGCCACCCCCTGCGCCGCTATCTCAATACGGCCCACGTCCAGCGCCGACAGGGCGATGCGCAGGCCCTGCCCTTCCTGCCCAAGCAGGTTCTCGGCGGGCACCCGGCAGTCTTCTAGATACACCTCGCGCTGCACAGAGGTACGCACCCCCATCTTCTGTATCGGTTCGCCGAACGACAGGCCGGGCGTGTCCCTCGGTATGATGAAGGCGCTGATGCCCTTGCCCCCCGCTTCCGGGTCGGTGGAGGCAAACAGCACGTACACGTCTGCCGCGCCTGAGTTGGTGGCAAATGTCTTCTTGCCGTTGAGCACGTAGTACCTGCCGTCGCGCACTGCCCTCGACTTCATGGAGGCCGGGTCCGAACCGGCTCCCGGTTCAGTGATGCTGAAGCAGGCCAGCGCCTCACCCTTGCACATAGGCACCAACCAGCGCTGTTTCTGCTCCTCGGTGCCGTGCTGGAAGATGCAGGTCATGGGGGCGATGTGCGAGGCCAGTATGAGCACCAGCGCCGACTCGACCTTGCCCACTTCCTCCAGCGCGATGATGTAGTCCAGCAGACTGCCCCCGCCCCCACAGTATTCTTCGGGGAAAGGCAGGCCAGCCAGCCCCTGCTCGGCGCATTTGTTGAACACCCATCTTTCAAACACGCCCTTTTCATCTCGTTCGCTTACGGTGGGTGCTATCTCTGTTTCGGCGAATTTTCTTATTCTGGTTTGCAGTGCTATCTGTTGCGGTGTAAGGTTGAAATCCATATTTGCGTCCTCTATTGTATTGTATTGTCGATCAAGCGGGAGCGCGGGCACCGCGCCCACAAATGGCCTTGGTGGGAGCATGGGCGTCCAGCCAGCATGGATGCGGGCAAGATGCCAGCGCTTGCCCGCGCCTGCCCGCGCTCCGCACACCTGCACCTTTACGCCTTACGCCTTACCCCTTGCCCACTGAAGCAGTCTCTGCTCAGCGGCTTCCAGCGTATCGTGCCGCTTGGCGAAGCACCAGCGGGCCAGACCTTTGCCGTCGGCGGGGTTGTGGTAGAAGGCCGATGGGGGTATGCAGGCCACGCCTACTTCGGTGGTCATGTAGCGGGCGAACTGCACGTCGTCTTCGAAGCCCAGACGCGATATGTCCGACATGATGAAGAAGGTGCCCTGCGGGCGGATGGGGCGCAGTCCCGCCCTGTCTAACGCGCCTTGCAGTTTGTCCAGCCGGGCGGTGTATTCGGCCAGCAAGGTGTCGTAGTAGCCGCGCTGTTCGGCGGTTTCGATGGCAAGGGCCACCGCGTCCTGCAAGGGGGCGGCACTGCAAAAGGTCACGAACTGGTGGAAGCGGCGCAGGGCCTCCGACAGGTCAGGGGCGGCCAGCGCGTACCCTATCTTCCAGCCGGTCACCGAGAAGGTTTTGGCGGCTGAGCTGATGGTGATGGTGCGGTTGCGCATGCCGGGCAGGGCCGCCAGATGCACGTGGCGGTGTCCGTCGTACACCAGATGCTCGTACACCTCGTCGGTGATGGCTATGACGTCGAAGCGCGTGCACAGCTCGGCAATCAACCCCAGCTCGTGCATGGTGAACACCTTGCCGGTGGGGTTGTGCGGCGTGTTGACGATGATGGCGCGGGTGCGCTCGTTGAACAGGCCTTCAAGCTCGGCCTGATCGAAGCGCCAGTCGGGCGGGCGCAGGGTGACGTATCTGGGCACGCCACCCGCAATCTGGATGCCCGGCACGTAGGAGTCGTAGTACGGTTCAAACACGATCACTTCGTCGCCGGGGTTGACCAGCGCCTGAATAGTGTCGAACACCGCTTCGGTGGCCCCGCTGGTGACGGTCACCTCCAGATTCTCATCGAAGCGGATGCCCATCCTGCGTTCGGTTTTGTCGGCTATGGCTTTGCGCAGGCGGGCCGAGCCGTGGCTGACCGCGTACTGGTTGATGTCGCGGGCGATAGCTTCGCGGGCGGCTTCCTTCAACCAGTCGGGGGCCGGGAAATCAGGGAAGCCCTGCGACAGGTTGACGGCATTGTGTTCCACCGCCAGCCTGCTCATCTCCGAGAAGATGGATACGCCGATAGGGCGCACGCGGGCGGCCATGCGGGTCGTATCCAAGGGTGAATAACCGGTGGTTGAAGACACGACAACCTCCTGTTTGTGCGCAAGGGGTGCGCGCCTATTATAACACACTGCGCGGTGGGGGCATGAGGCTTGCTTGATGCGTTGTGCACAGTGAGAGGAGGGGTGTGGGTAGGGTAGGGCTACGCCCTCCTCGGCTCTCCATTTCCCTTAACATTAGGTTCAGGAGGTTATATATGGCAAACGACAGGCAACCGACGCGGGCGAGGGCAGGAGTGCGAGATGAGGATTTGAACCTGATGCTGACGACGGCGCTGGTGAGCTTCGCGACGGCGCTGGGCGTATCGGGTGGCACGCACCTGTGGATGATACTGACCGGCAACGACCTCGTGAAGAAGCACCGCGCCACCCTCACCTTCCGGTCGGCCATCATCGGCGACGGGATACTGATACCGGTGATGAACTGGCTAATGATGAAGGCCTTCCGCATATGGAGGCCGCGCCTGACGGCCCGCACGGCGCTTGTGCCGGTGGCGGGGGGCAGTCTGATATCGCTCATGTTCCACATCGCGCAGGGCAGGGGCGGGTTGGTCAACTGGACTATGCCGCGCCCGTGGCGGTGGAACCTGCTGGGCTATTACCACTTCGTGTATATGGCTACCCAGTTCTCGTATATGCTTTTGTATTTCACCCAGCTTGCGGGCCGCTGGGCAAAGGGCCAAGTCACTGCCGAGCAGAAGCGCGACCTTGCCCTGATCGCCGCCGGTCTGGGCCTGTTCGCGGTGCTGCTGTACACCGATTACTACTGAACCGATGATGCCGGTTTGCTTTGCCAGATATCGGCTGTGTATTTATCCATAATGCATATTCATGCAAGATGTTGGGGAAAGGAGAGAGGGCTGAGTAGGGTTTCGCCCTCCCCAAACCCCCTCTTTTATTGCACACAGTGAGGGGCACCCCCACACCTCCGTCAGGGGAGACCCCGGATAGGTCGAGTGTGCGGAGCGCAGGCGTCCCGCCCGCACTGGTATGCGAGCGGGCCTTGTGCCTGCCGCACGAAACCGAGCAAGAGCTCTATTTGTGCGTGGTGGTGGGGTGAGAGGCGGCAAGCTGTGCCACTATGGCCCGGAAGCGCTCGCCCCGGTCGAATTCGTTGCGGAACATGCCGAAGGATGCAGTGGCGGGCGAGAGCAGGACGATGCCACCCACAGGCGTAGCCAGCCATGCATCGCGCACGGCCTGCTCGAAGTCATCGTAGCGGCCCAGCACACGCGCGCCTGCGGCATGCAACTGCCGCTCCATGCGGTCGGTGGCCGTGCCTTCCAGAAGCACCACCGCGTGTGTGCGCTGTGCGACCACCTCCGCCAGCGCAGCAAAGTCCAGACCCTTGTCGGCACCGCCCGCAATCAGCACAATAGGCCCTTGCAGGGCCTGAAGCGCGGCTATCGTAGAGGCTGGGGTGGTGGAGGTGGTGTCGTTGTAAAACCCCACGCCGCCAATCATAGTGAGGTATTCCAGCCGGTCGGGCACGCCTCGGAATGAACGCAGGCCAGAGCGCACGGCACCATAGGGTGCGCCCGCAAGTATCGCTATGGTTGCAGCGCACGCGGCGTTCGCCACGTTGTGCTCTCCGGGCAGGTACAACTCTTTGCGGGCCGCCAGAGCTACCTGCTCGCCATCTGGAGAGTGCCAGCGCAGTTCACCTGCGATGAGGAACACCCCCGGCCTATCGGCAGGGGCGTCCGGGCAGGTAGCAAACCACGCCACGGCGGCAGGCGCGTCGGTGGCCCATCGGGATACGATAGGGTCGCAGGCATTGAGCACGGCCCAGTCTCCGCGTTCCGGGCGCTGGTTGAGGAATATGAGTTTCTTGGCGGCTCCATACTCATCGAGGCTGCTGTAGCGGTCCATATGGTCTTGGGACAGGTTGGTGACCGCCCCGATGTGGGGTGAGATGTGTGGCTCTTGCAGACCTTCCAATTGCCAGCTCGAAAGCTCCAGCACCACCGGCGTGTCGGGCCTGATGCGGGGCAGGGCTTCGAGCGCCGATATACGCAAGTTGCCTGCCAGCACCGCATCGGGCCGCCAGTGCCTCAGCATCTCCCACGCCCATGTGGCAGTGGTGGACTTGCCCTTAGTGCCGGTGACGGCGGCCACCGGCGCTGGACACAACCTGAGGAATATGCTCATCTCCATCTCGATGGGCTTGCCCAGTGAGCGGGCCAACGCCAACCACGGGGATTCGCGGGGCACGCCTGGGTTGCGCACCACCACGTCGGCCCAGCGGAAGTCTTCCTCGCGGTGCTCGCCCAGCGTGTATTCTACTTGCAGGCCTTCGCGCTCCAGCGCCTCGATGGAGGGGCGCAGTTGGTCGGCGGTGCGCAGGTCGGTGACGCGCACGCGGGCACCATTGCGGGCCATGAACTTGGTCACGCCCAGTCCACCCCCGTGCACGCCGAGGCCCATCACCAGCACTTTCTTACCCGCGTAGTCCATAGGGCTACTCTGTTGTTCAACCACCAAAACGCCAACGCCGAGGGCCGCTTCTCCGCGCAACAGGTGCTACGAGGCAGTGCCGGCCCCTAATTGCCTGATGCCCTTGTTGGTTAGCCCCAAAACCCACATCGCTTACGCCAGTGCCAGCGCCACGCCCAGCATGCCGGCCAGCATGCTCACGAGCCAGAAGCGCATGGTGATCTGCGGCTCGGACCAGCCGATCATCTCGAAGTGATGGTGCAGTGGAGCCATGCGAAACAAGCGCCTACCACCGGTCAGTTTGAAGTACAGCACCTGAAGGATGTCCGACAGGGCCACGGCCACGAAGATGATGCCGATCAGCGGCAACAACAGCCACTGATCGGTCATGAGCGCGCACACCGCCAGCAGGGCGCCCAGCGTTAGCGAGCCTGCGTCCCCCATGAACACCATGGCCGGGTGGGCGTTGTACCACAGGAAAGCCAGCAGGGCACCCACCGTAGCGAAGCACAGCGACACCACGGGCGGCTGCTTCTGTAAGTACGCGATGATGCCGTAGGCCACGAACGCGATGGCCGAGGTACCCCCGGCCAGCGTATCCAACCCGTCGGAGAGGTTGACTGCATTGGCCGTGCCCACTATGGCAAGGATGGCAATGGGCACATACCAGAAGCCGATATCGATGCCCCCGTTGCGCGTTGTGGGGTCTTTGTAGAACGGCAGGAACAGCCAGTGGTGGTCGAGGCCGTAGGGGGGCGGCAGGTACAAGATGAAGGCCGCAATAGTGGCGATGACCACCAGCCATGCCATTTTGAATCGCCCGGCCATGCCCCCTCTGTTGCGCCCAACCGTGCTCAGCAGGTCGTCTATGGCGCCCAGCGTGCCGCACGATACCACGATGCCCAGTGGCAACAGCAGGGACATGTACTGCGGTATGTCCATCAACAACACCATGACTATGACTAGCGGGATGAGGAAGATCAGCCCGCCCATGGTGGGTGTGCCGGTCTTGATCTGATGGCGCTCCGGGCCTTCGATGCGAATGTGCTTGCCGATGCGGTGGTCGCGCAGCCAGTTGATCACTGGCCTGCCGATGACCAGCCCGATGAGGAAGGCCACCGCCCCCAGAGTGAGGGCGCGTATCATCACTATGGGCGGCAGGGCAGAGCCCACACCCGTGCCAGAGACGGGTGTGGGCGTGGGCGTGGGTGTGGCCTGTGCCCCCACCGTGTTGAGCAGTTCCAATGTAAGCCCCAGTATGTTGACAGCAGTGAGTGTTGTAACCAAGGGTGACTTTCTATGCTTTCAAAGCGTTGACTACGGCATCGAGCTGCAAGGCACGCGAGCCTTTGACCAACACATAGTCGGCGGGCTTGATGACCCGTCGCAGGTACTCCATTGCCTGATTGTGGTCGGCGGCGAAGAACACTCGCTCAGGGGCCATGCCCACGCGCAGGGCCTCCTGCCCGATCAGCAGGCCGAGACTGCCCAGCGCCACCAACCGCTGGGTCACTACGCTGGCGCGTCTTGCTACCTTCAGATAACCCTCTTGGGGGTTGCCCATGCGCTCCAGCGATCCTCCGAACAGGGCCAAACGCCTGCCGGGCATATCCTGTAGCAGGTTGAGGGCGGCGATCATAGACGCCGGGGACGAGCTGTAGGTATCGTCTATCAGGGTGCATCCGTTATGGCCGGGCACCACCAGCAGGCGTATCTCCGAGTTCATAGCATGCAGCGCGGCTATCACCTCATCCGCGTCCATGCCCACCGCTATGGCCGCGCCCGCCGCAGCCAGAGCGCCGTGCACGCTGTAATGGCCGAACAATGGCAGGCGCACACGCCATTCCTGCTGTGTGCGGGCCATACGAAGGGTGAAGTGTACCCCCTGATAGCCATGGCTCTCGATATCGGTGGCCTGTATGTCACACCCTTCCGCCAGACCGAAGGTAAGCACCGCGTGCCGCGCTGGCAGGGGCTGATGAGCCTGCTCCTGTGCGGCGGGGGCATCGGCGTGCAGGATGACCGGGGTTGCCTCGGGCAGACAAGCCCAAAGGTCGTCCATACCATCCAATTCGGCGGACGTCAGCACCAGCGCATCAGGCCTGATCAGGTCGCAAAGCACTTTTACGCTGTCAGCGAACGACCCGGCGGGCAGCACCATCCCCAGCACCGCCATCTGGTGGTGTTCGGCTAACTGGAGGAGAGATAGGAGCACCCCCGTTTCTCCTTCGGGCTGAGTATCAGGGGCCAGTGTGGGAAACCGCGTTGACAGGGTGGAGGCAAGCACCTGACAGGTGGGGCCGGTGGTGCCTGTGGCCCCTGTCACGGCGATGATGCGTGCGGAGTGGCGCGCCCGCCACCACAGCGCTAGCCTTTGCAGTGCACTCCGCGGGTCATCCACACGAATAAGAGCCACATCTTTAGGCAGGGCTTCAGGGGCTTTCCAGTCGGAGCGCACAAGCGCACCACGTGCCCCGTGCCCGGCCGCGTCGAGCACGAAATCGTGCCCGTCCACATACCGACCCCTGAGCGGCACGAACAGCGCCCCGGCCAACCAACCGCGCGAATCGACCGCCACTCTGTTGAAGCCTAACCCGGTCATGGCGAGCGCACCGCTCGCCGGGTCGAGTTGGCCCTGCGTGCCCTGCAATATGTCATCGAGTGTGAACATGCGTGTTGTGCCGGTCCTTCAGGATCCATAAAAGCATAACTGATAACTCGCTGGCAGGCAATCCCTTTATGACAAGAGCAGGGGTGTGGGGAGGGCGGTGCCCTCCATGGCTCTCCCCTTCCCCCAAACAAACATCGTGCATGAATATGCGTCAGTTGGGGTTCCGACTTCACCTTGTGGGTGTGGCGGTAGGCATTGGTTCGGTAGGCTGTACCTTCATGTAGAGGAGCAGTTGTTTCGCGAGGCGGCCCCATGCCACCGATGCGGTGTTCTCGCCCCACGGGCTGGTGCGGGGGTGCATCAGGCCTATGTACAGGGTGAAGCGCGCCCCGTGTGAGGGTGCGAAGCCCATCGCCGAGGCAAAAGTGCCCTCGGCCCTGTAGCCGCCGTTCTCATCCGGCAGTTGGGCGGTGCCGGTCTTGACCGATACCCGATAGCCGGGCACACGGGAATGGCGGGCCACCATACCGTTCTCCACGCCGTAGGCCAGCATATCGGCGATGTCGCGGGCGGTCTGGGGGCTTATCACCCGGCGCACCTCTTGCCGCTCGTTGCGGGCCAGTACCTGACCATCCTGTCTGATCTCTTTCATAACATAGGGCTTGAGCAGCACGCCGCCGTTTGCCACCGCCGAGATGGCGTTGACGAGTTGGATGGGGGTAGTGGCCGCGGCCTGCCCGAAGGCGGTGGTGTAGAAGTCCACCGGACTGAAGTGGTCGTCGCCCGGCCAGTTGACCAGCCCCGCCACCTCTCCCGGCAGGTCTATGCCTGTGCGCCGGCCGATGCCGAACGCCCTGATGTAGCTGTAGAAAGCGTCTTGCCCCAACTGTTCGGCGGCGTAGATAGCGGCCACGTTGTCCGAGCGCCCAAGGCCCTGCGTCATGGACTGCCAGCCCCATTCGGTGTGCGTGGCGTTGCACAGGGGCCAGCCGTATTTGACTACGCATGCCTTGCCATAGAACATGGTGTCAGGCGTGACAGCTCCCCCGTCTATGGCGGCGGCGTAAGTCAATATCTTCATGGTGGAGCCGGGTTCGCGCACGTCGTTGACCACCGGGTTCCTGAACAGGGCGTAATCGGTTACCTTGTTGAACGTATTGGGGTCGAACGTGGGCCAGCTTGCAAGCGCCAGTATGGCTCCGGTGTTGGGGTCCTGCACCACCACATAGCCGCTGTCCGCTTTAAACTCTTCGATGGAGCGATGCAGTTCCTGCTCGGCAAGGTATTGGATGGCGCTGTCAATGGTGAGCACGAGGTCCGCGCCATCCTTTGCGGGCTGCATCTCCGGGCGCTGCAAGACCAGCGGGCGACCATAGGCATCGTGCTCGGCATATATCCACCCAGCTTCCCCGGCCAGCTGGTCGTTGTAGTACTCTTCCACACCGTAGTGGCCCTGATTCTCATGGTCGGTGTAGCCGAGCACTGCGGCGGCCAGCCCATATTCTCGCCCCTGAAAGGCGCTCACAGCCGGGTACCGACGGAGGGGCTGGGGGTCCAGCGTGACGCGGAACTTCAGCAGAGCGGGGAAGTCTTCCTTGAGCTTGCGCACTCTGGCCGCTGTGTCATCGTCAATGCGGCCGGCGACGCGGATACTGATGCCGGGGGCTTCTTTGAGGCGGCGGAACATGTCGCCGGGGTCTTGCCCCAGCACCGGGGCCAGCAGGTCGCAGATTTTGCGCAAAGTGGCATCATCGTCTTCGATTCGGCTCTTGTCCACGTACACGTCCTCGGCGGTGGTGTTGCCCGCCAGCAACAGCCCCCGCGAGTCGTAGATCAGGCCTCGCCTCGGCATGAGGGTATCTTTCCACTTGATGCGGCTCTCGGCCATGCTGGACAGGTCTGCGTACTGAAGCACCTGTAGTTTGAACACGGTCACCCCGTTGTAGAGGGCGAACACCGTGAAGAACGCCAGCACTGCCCACACGCGCCATGCGTCTACTCTCCTGCGGCGGGTGGCTTGCTGTGCTTTTTGGTTGAGCGTGTTGGTGTTATGCATCTTCATCTTCACGCCGGTCGCCTATGGTTGTCCTGCCTCGCCGGGCAGGGTAGGGGTGGGCAGTGGTGTAACCGCAGTCAGCGGACCTGCCGTGACGGGCAGGTACGAATAGTTGTCGCCCACGGGTTGCATATTCAACTTCTGGCGCGCCATCTTTTCGATGTTGGGTAGGGACTGGGCACGCCCTATCTGGAGCAGCAGGTCTTCTTGTTCGCGCATCAGCCGGGTGTGCTCCTCCTGTAGAGCCTGTAGGGTGTAGTTGGCGTTGGCTACCGCGGTAACTTGACCGAGATAGATTATGCATACCAGCGCAATAATGGCTACGGCGGTGAGGATGGTGAGCGCGGGGTGGAAGTCAAACCTGCGCAACAGGCTGGACCGCACAGCGCCGGAGCCGCCGGCAGCACCTGTGCGGCTGGTGCCAGCGGATATGCCGGGTATGCCCGCTATGGAGGCTATATTCGCCAGATTGCCCGCCGATTGTTCGGCGGCAGAGGCCACAGTGCGTGGCACCACCTTCAGGCGGGTTGCCACCTCATGGCGGAAGCCGTCCTCTCTGCTTGTTGCACGTGCCTGACTTCTACGACGGTTGGTCATGGCAAGATTATATGGGATGAGCTATGAATGACAATGGGATGTGCACAATGTCGGCCCCGTCCCGTGAGGCCACGCCGCCCGCGTGGGGCGTGGGCGACCATGCCGCTCGCGCATCATGCGGCAGATGCCGCCACCTTCTCGGCGACGCGCAGGCGGGCGCTACGGCTTCTGGGGTTGCGGCGCACCTCTTGTTCACTGGCCGTTATGGGCTTGGTGTTGACCGCCCGCAAAGTGGGCTGGCGCCCGCATATACAGGTCGGGTATTCAGGCGGGCAGATGCACCCCCGCTGCTCCTGCCTGATGAACGATTTGACCACGCGGTCCTCCAGCGAGTGGAACGAGATAACGGCCAACCGCCCGCCCGGCCTGAGCACGCGTACCGCACCGGCAAGGGCCTTTTCCAGAGCCTCCAGTTCGTGGTTCACAGCGATGCGCAGCGCCTGAAAGGTGCGAGTGGCCGGGTGGATAGGACTGTGCGTGCGGCCCGGCGTTTTGCCGCCCAACGCGTCCGACACCACCGCGGCGAGTTGCGTGGTGGTGGTTATGGGTGAGCGGTTGCGCACCTCCACAATGCGGCGTGCGATGCGGCGGGAGGCCGGTTCCTCGCCATATTTGTAAATCAAGTCGGCCAGCTCGCGCTCCGGCAAGGTGTTCACCAGATCGGCGGCTGTGACCGGCAGGTCGGGGTCGAGCCGCATGTCCAGAGGGCCTTCTGCGCGGAACGAGAAGCCGCGTTGCGCCTCGTTCAGTTGCATCGAGGACACACCCAGATCGAGCAGCACGCCGTGCACGTCCACAAAGCCTTCTGCCCGTGCCACCTCGTCCAGTCGCTCGAAGTTGGCCCGCACCAGCCTCACGCGACCCTCATGGATATAGGGTTGCAGTCGCTGGGCGGCAAGGGCGAGTGCATCGGGGTCAACGTCCAACCCCAGCAGTTGGCCCCCTTCCGCACGCTCGATGATGGCCGCCGCGTGCCCGCCCGCACCCACCGTGCCGTCAATGTACAGGCCACCGGGGCGCACTTGCAGGCCAGCCAACACCTCTTCCAGCAGCACAGGTATATGGGGGTCGGGGGATAGTGCGTCCTGTTGTGGCATTCGCATTGTGCCTGCCGACTCGCCTAGTATTGGCCCGCCAGATGCGAGGCTATCACGTCCACGTTCTCCTCGATTCGGCTGTCGAGTGCTTCCCACGCCTGCTGGTCCCAGATTTCGATGTAGGTGCCCAGCCCGATGATAGCCACATTGCCTGTGATGCCCGCGTACTGGAGGAGGTGGCCGGGGATCATGATGCGGCCCTGTTTATCCATTTCCACCGGCTCGGCGGCTGAGAACACGGCGCGGCGCAGGTTGCGCGCATCGGCATCACCGGTGGGCAGGGCGTTCAGCTTGGCGGCCAGTGGTTCCCACGCTTCCTGTGTGAATAGATACAGACAGCGGTCGTTGCCGCGCGTGATGATAAGCTCGCCGGACAGCCTGTCACGGAAGCGAGCGGGCACGGCTACGCGCCCTTTGTTGTCTACAGAATGCTGGAACCGTCCCAGAAACATGTCGGTCGTCAGTCGTCAGTCGTCAATCGTCAGCCGTCAGTCGTCGGTTTTGGCCACCAAGCTAGTGTTTTGCCGGGGCCTTGCCCGAAACACAGACACCCACCCTGTGCAGATGCTGGCCCTGTGCTCGGTCTCTCGGAGTTATCCACATTTTTCCCCACTTTTCCCCACTTTTTGCCACTTTTTCCACACTTTTCAACATTATAGGGGCTTTTGGCGGCATTGCAAGCGTTTCCACAACGGGGGTCCCCAACCATCGGGGTACCGGTGGTCGGTGGTCAGTGGTCGGTGGTCAGTGGTCAGGATATTAACCGCCGACGACCGACGACCCCGGACGACCCCGATGGTTGCCGGAGCGGCGCCAAGCGCACGCTTTACGCTTTGGGCGTTACGATATACACTACAATACAGCTACAATGATAGATAAGCCCCGATCCGCTCAGACGCATATTTAGCCATCGCGTATCAGGCTCACAACTATGCCGGAGACAACGCAAGAAACACAAACCGGGCACCCGGCCCTCAGTCCACAACACTTTGCCTATGTGGCATCGCAGCGCGTGGCCCGTCTTGCCACAGCAGACAGACAGGGCCACCCACATGTGGTACCTGTGTGCTACGCGTTCACGGGCGATCGCTTCTACATAGCCCTCGATGACAAGCCCAAGCGCGTGCCCCCCACCCGCCTCAAACGGGTGCGCAACGTGCTGCAAAATCCGAATGTCGCCCTGCTGGTGGACACGTACAACGAAGATTGGTCGCGTCTGACATACGTGCTTGCGCGGGGCACGGCCACCATTGAGCCGGTGGGCACCGAGCGGCATTCAGAGGCCATAGCCGGGCTTCGCGACAAGTATCCTCAGTACCGCAACATGGCCATAGACCGCCAGCCTGTGATCGTGGTCACCCCGCAATCCTACCACGTATGGGTAGGCCACCGGTCCGGGGACCAATCGGCGCCGTCACCGCCACCACGCACTGAACTGGACTTCGGGTCGCTTGCGCGGGGTCGCCATGTGGTGCGCCAGTTCTTACCCTTGCCCGTGCCCCGCGAGCTGGTGGAGATGACCATAGAGGCCGCGCGGTGGGCGCCTTCGCCGCACGGAGCACAGCCGTGGCGCTTCGTGGTCATCACCCGCGACGACCTTAAGCGCGCGCTGGCCGAGGCCATGGCCGATGAATGGCGGCGCAATCTGGAGATGGACGGAGAACCACCCGATGTGGTGGAGACGCGCCTGCGCAAATCCATACAGCGCATCACAGGCACCCCCGTGCTCATCATCCCATGCCTGTACATGCGTGACATGCACCACTACCCCGACCCACAGCGCCAGCAGGCCGAGACCATCATGGCCATCCAGAGTCTGGGGGCCGCAGTGCAGAATTTGCTGCTCAGCGCTTACAGTCTGGGTTTGGATACCGGCTGGATGTGTGCCCCCTTGTTCTGCCCGGACATCGTGCGAGCGGTGCTGAACTTGCCGCCCGACTTCACCCCGCACGCCATCATCAACCTCGGCTACGCAGCTAAGGACCCACCACGCAGGCCTCACCGCCCCATAAGCGAGTTGATAGTGCGCTACGAGTGAGTGCCGCCGTGGGGGCCTCAACTTGGGTGCAATTTCTCAACGTCGGCGATGTGCACACGGGGCAGAGTGCCGATGCCGGGCACATCAATGGGGGGCAGGGTTTGCTCGATTTGCTGGCGGGCCGGTTCCAGCCACGGGGGTAATTTCAGGTCGGTGCCCAGTAATTCGGCAGGTTCGTCTATGGTGAAACCGGGTGGGTCTGTAGCTATCTCGAACAGCACGCCCCCCGGCTCGCGGAAGTAAATAGAATGGAAGTACCGCCTGTCTATTACAGGCGTGACGTTCAGGCCCAGCCGCGCTATATGCTCACGCCATGCCACCTGCTGTTCATCATCCGGGGTGCGCCACGCCACGTGATGCACTGTGCCCACTGCCACCAGACCCCTCGGCTCGCCGGGCAAGTGCAGTATGTCTACAGTACTGCCGGGGCCGCCCGCGCCGCTCTCATACCGGAAGCGGTTGTCTTCTTGTCCGATCGGCCGAAAGCCCATCTCTTCCAGCAAAGCGCCGGTGCTGTGGCGGTCGGCTTCGGAGAGCGTGACCGAGTGGAAGCCCCTGATCCTGTGCTCGGCGGGGATGGGTGACCCCTGCCGGCAGGGACGCGGGTCTTCCCCCGCTATAAGCTCCAATTGCAGGCCATCTGGGTCGTAGAAAGTGAGCACCTGCTGGCCGAAGCGCGTGGTGGGCCTGTCTATCGCCACGCCCGCCCTGCTCAGGCGTTCGAACCAGTACTCCAAAGCCCCTGTGGGGACGGAGAAGGACACTGCGGTGGTCTGGCCCACGCCACGGCGTCCTCGTGGCGCGTCCGGCCATGGGAAGAAGGTCATAATTGTGCCCGGGTGGCCCACATCATCCCCGTAGTACAGGTGGTAGGTGCCGGGGTCGTCAAAGTTCACCGTAAGCTTGACCAATCGCAGGCCGAGCAGGCCCACATAAAAATCCACGTTAGGCTGGGGGTGGCCCGCCAGCGCTGTCACATGGTGTATGCCCGGTATTCGTTTGTTGATGCCCTTGATGCCCATGATGTCAACCTCGCTCTTCACCGCAACACTACCGCACAATTGATCTGATCGCGGACCTAATGCTGCTTCATGACACTTTATGACACTTTGTGTGCAATAAAGGAGGGAGGGGACAGCCCTCCCCGGTTCTCCCCTTTCCCAACATCTTGCATGAACATGAATTAAATGCTGCCCAATGCTATCCGAAGTCGGGGATGTAAACAGGGGGCAAGACAAGAGATGAGAGGCTAGCCATGGGCCGGTTCGCCACCCATGCCAGCGGCACGCGACTCCAAAGACCTGCGCGCCCGCTCGGCCTGTTCCGTCAAAGCTTTACGGGTGTCTTCATACAGTGGGGAGAGCACCACCACTATCGCGGCACCCACAAACATGCCCAGCACCAGCCCTATCAAGAAGCTGGCATCCCCATTACGGCGTTGGCCCATGGTAGTTACCTCCTAATGCCGGCGATAGCGGACCCTCTATGATTGGGGTCGGGGCGGGTTGCGGCGCATGAGGGTCTGTACCATTGCGCGCGCCCCTGCGGCTGCTCCTGCTACTTTGATAATGGGCGCTACCACGCTTTCGCTTACGAATGTGGCGGTGCCCCGCACGGTTTGGGCTGTATCGTCCACTTTCTCAAGGGCAGGCACTATTTTGTCGCGGATGGTGAAGAATATCAGCGCTAGAAGGCCTGTCATGACGATAAACAGGATGGCCCCCACACACTGGAACATAGCCACATATATGAGCGCCACATCGCGCACTGTGACCAGCCACGAACCCTGAGATGTGGGCGAGATGAACAGGAGCGCTATCGGCAGAACCAGCGCCGCCAGCACCAGCACAACGGCCAGAATGATGAATACCCACTTCATGCGCACGACCTCCTACATGTTTCCTTTCTGTAGCAAGCGGTGAATTGCTACAGCAGGCACAGGATTCTATCACAAGGCGAACCGTCTGGCAACCAGCAACATGACCAGTGCCCCTGCCGATGCTTCGGCCACAGGTATGCCGGCCAGCACCAGCGGGTGGACCGGCCACAGGCCCGCCACCAGCATACCCAGACCAAACCCCAGCACGCTTACCAGCCAGAACAATAACAGATGAGACAGCCTGCGACCGCTCCACAGGTGAAACAGTAGAGCATAAGCCGTGCCCAACCCGAGAAATACTACTACCACCGGCGAAAGTGCGGGCATGTGCGCGAACCTGATCTCATGGAAGATTCCGCTCAACGCCGAGCGGTCGGGGGAATTATAACATCCGATAAGGGGTGTGGATTCCCATCGCTCACTGTCGGTTCTAGCAACAATCGGGGTCGCCGGTGGTCAATCGCCAGTAGGAAGAGCTAGCCGCCAAGCGCACCCTGAGAGCGCGTGTGGAGCACGGACGGGGAGCCCGCGCTCCGTACACCGGCACCGGTGAACTGCTGAGGCCAAGCCATTGCCCTTACAGGGCGTGGGTGCTATACTCGATATATGCATTGCTACCACCCTTTCTATCGTCTGTAACTTGGGTGGTCCATCGAGGGGCGTGCATGCCGGCATAGTTGCCGGTCAGCGCGACCTCAGGTTCGGGAGAGCGCATGGATGACACTGTAGACAACGGCACAGCAGGCACAGCAGACACGTCGAATGCACCGGAGGCAACCGATGCAGCACAGGTCGCGCAGGAAGAAGCTCGGAGTCTCCATATCAAGCACCTCATACAGCGCCTGCACGCCACCTACCCGGATGATGTAAGCGCCGGTCCACCACAAGATGTTGCGCCCGAACCCACGCCAATCACCACCCTGTTGCTGTCGGCAAGCCCTGATCTGTTCGTGCAGTGGTTGAAAACATCTACGCGTGGCGTGGAGAAACTGAGGTTTCCCGCTTCGGGAGGCTATTTCTCTCTGGAGCCTGCTCACGAGGTGGCTTCCAACGCCAATGATGCCATGCATATCACCAACATGGCTATGCATGGACTCTTCAGGGAAGAGTCGGGCGGCACGTTCGTCGAGCTTGGCCTGATAAACATCATGGTCATAGCGCTCAGGGATGGCATAGCAGTGCAGACCAGATGCAGGCAATCGGCGGTGTCCGGCTATTACCACCGTCTGCTAGCCGAGATAATGGAGCGGTGGCAGTGATTCAAGATTGATTGCAGTGATCACAAGGAGGCAGGCGCGATGCCATCAGCAGATATACGAGAATACACGACCTACGCTCGCTCCACCGACACGTTTGGGCGAGTGCTGTGTAATGCCCGCAATCACCATTTCATAGTGGACGGACCTGTTCCGAACGGGTGCCCCGGTGAAGAGGTCACCCCGTCGGAGCTATTTTTGTCTGCGGTTGCATCGTGTGGGGTGGAGCTGGTACAAGTGCTGGCAAAACAGCAGGATGTGCCCTTGCCCTACATAGACGTAGCGGTCAGGGGCTTGCAGGACCGTGCCAATCCGGCACGTCCTGACTATAGCGTGTTCAACAGCGTGCACCTGCGGTTTCGCCTGAGAGGTGTGAGCCAACAGCAGGCCGTGAGCCTGATCGAAGCTTTCAAGCGGAGGTGACCGCTGTTCGGCACGGTCGCAGTTGCGACCCCGGATGTGCAAGTCGAAGTGGAAGTTGATACCGGGCAGTAGCCGAGGCGGGCTGCACCACAGCGGATTATGGCGCAGTGCAGTGCGGTTCCACCAATAACCGGGGGTCATCAGAGATCAGTCACCAAGCACCAAGACCCACCAAGACCCAGCAAGGGCCACCAAGCATACGGGGGGCTTGTGCTCCGTCTTGCCCGGGGTAGGGGGCCGGCCCCCGATTGTTGGTGGAAGCGTGCAGCGTGCAGCCGGGCCGCTGGACAGTTCCCGCCCGCGTCTGGTATGCTAATTGAGTTACCGCTAACTTCAATTCGACAACGAGGGGGTTGACGAATGCAAGATACAGCAACGACTGCTGAGGCGCAGATTTCCATCGACATAGACCCGGCCAGACACAACCTCACCACCGCCGTGCTCTACGAAGAAGCCATCCGCAACGGCGAAGGCATGCTGGCCTCCACCGGCCCGCTCGTGGTGAGCACCGGGCAATACACGGGCCGCTCTCCCCGCGACAAGTTCATCGTCAGGGAAGCTTCCAGCCAGAGCAATATCTGGTGGGGGCCGGTGAACCAACCGATGAGCGAAGAGCACTTCGAAGCGCTCAAAGCCCGCATGCTCGATTATATCAAGCGCAAAGACCTGTATGCGCAAGACGTGTTCGTGGGCGCCGACCCCGAATACCGCATCTCTGTGCGGGTGTTCACCGAGACGGCATGGGCCAACCTGTTCGCCCGCAATTTGTTCATCCGGCCTTCTCCCGAAGAACTCAGAGACTTCCGGCCCGAGTGGACCGTGGTCAATGTGCCTTCATTCCATGCCGACCCATCAAAAGAGGGCACGCGCACCGAGACCTTCATCGTGATCAACTTCGCCCAGCGGCTGGTGCTCATCGGTGGCACCCAGTATGCAGGCGAGATCAAAAAGTCCATGTTCACGGTGATGAACTATGTGCTTCCTATGCGAGGCGTGCTTTCGATGCATTGCTCGGCCAACATAGGGCCAAGCGGGGATACGGCGCTGTTCTTCGGGCTGTCGGGCACGGGCAAGACCACCCTGTCGGCGGACCCCCGGCGCACCCTCATAGGCGATGATGAGCATGGGTGGAGCGTGCGCGGTGTGTTCAACTTCGAGGGGGGCTGCTATGCCAAGGTGATCAAGCTGTCGCGTACCGCTGAACCGGAGATATGGGCGGCTTCGCACAGCTTCGGCACTGTGCTGGAGAATGTGGTGATACACCCCCACACCCGCCAACTCGATCTGGATAGCGCGGCCCTGACCGAGAATACCCGCTCAGCATATCCTATTCACTACATCTCCAATGCCTCGCCCACGGGGTTGGGCGGGCACCCCGCCAATATCATGATGCTCACTGCGGACGCTTTCGGGGTGCTGCCGCCTATCTCTCGTCTCACGCCGGAGCAGGCGATGTACTATTTCCTATCAGGCTACACCGCCAAATTGGCGGGCACGGAGCGTGGGGTGACCGAACCCGAGCCCAACTTCAGCGCCTGCTTTGGAGCGCCCTTCCTGCCCCTGCCCCCGATGGTGTACGCCCACATGCTGGGCCAAAAGATATGGGAGCATGGATCCAATGTGTGGCTGGTGAACACAGGCTGGACCGGTGGGCCATATGGGGTGGGCAAACGCATGAGCATCACATACACTCGCGCCATGGTGGCCGCCGCGCTCGATGGCTCGCTTGCCAGAGTGCGCACCAAGGCCGACCCCATATTTGGCGTGCACGTGCCCGTCAGCTGTCCGGGCGTTCCCGACGAGGTGCTGTGGCCGCGCAACACATGGGCCGATAAGGACGCTTACGATGCCACCGCCCGCAACCTCGCCCGCCGCTTTCAGGAGAACTTCTCCAAGTTTGCCGCCAGCGTAACCGAGGAGGTGCGCAACGCCGGTCCACGGGTGGGCTGAGCACCGGCCGGCCCCTTCCAGCGAAATGCCGGATGTGGAAAACTTGCGTTTCATCCCATTGACTCCGGCCCGGAATGGGTGTATATTGTAGAT
The DNA here is from genome assembly GCA_034437815.1 of Chloroflexia bacterium. Taxonomy (GTDB): domain Bacteria; phylum Chloroflexota; class Chloroflexia; order QHBQ01; family JADMIH01; genus JADMIH01. The sequence goes on from DAOTTC010000045.1 coordinate 35,954, forward strand.
GCTTCGATGTTATCGGTTCGCCGGTAATGTCGGAGCGGCAGAAGCCCGGATGGTCCGAAAGGATCGTCTGGGTTTTCTGCTTTTGCTTCCTTTTTTGCTTCCTTGGGGTTTCTTATCACCCCTCTCCTTTCGTGGTAAGGGGGGAGTCGGGTGAGGGGTGAGGGGTAAGGGTAGTGATTATCACCGGAAGCGCAGGCAGGACGCCCGCGCTTCCATGAACCTGTTGGTATAAGCTGGGCCGCCACCTGTTCCCTGTGCACAGCGTGCGCAGCCATTGCCGAACTGGTTGTGTGTGTCGAATAGCCGCGTCACTCCAGCACTTCGAGGTTGACCGTGGGCACGCGCAAACGCTGACCAGTGGGCAAGACCACGTCAGCGACCGGGGCGATGACCCCTGAACCGGTTGCGCGCGGGCCGACCGGCAAGCCCGTGACCTGAGCCACTTGGCCCAGATAATCGGGCGACAGCAGGCGCACGTTTGTGCCCACCGCCAGCCTAGGCCCACTCTCGTCGAGGAAGCGAACCGGCGTAGTGCGCGCAAGCGGGATGATGATCTCAGGCCGTGCAAGGCCCCAGCGCAGGCGGGTTGTGCCATCTATGGCTATCTCTTGACCATCGTGGGCGGCCAGCAGTTCGAAGGTGCGCGGGCACATGGGCACCGAGCCAAAGCCCTCTGTCACAATGAGCACGAAGTCGGGCGGCACCGGGGACGGTATGCCCGGGTTGGGTGGCGGGAAGTCCCAGCCGTTGCTCGATGCAGAGCTTGCGCCCAGCCGCCAAGCCCCCAGCACACCTCGTTCATAGCCATCGTCCTGTGCTTTATCAGGTGCAAGACGCATGGAGGTTCGAAGGGCACGCAACTCCGTATTGTAACCCAGAAAGCCGGCCAACTCGGACGAGCGGATGCTGCCGGTGATCAGACCGCGCGCCCCAAGCTCGATCATGCGGCGCAGAGCGTCAGCGGTCACCTCCGAGCCACCCAGCACGATAGCGTAAGCCACGCGCGCGTCCACGATATCGGTGGTGACCGGCTCGTCGTTACCAGTGACTATGACTTTGAGCACGCCGTGCTGTTCGCCACCCACCCCGAATATGCCTCGTATGAGGGTGGCAGGGGTCTCCACAATCGCGCCGTAGTAGGGGATGAGGTCTGTGACGATACCCTTGATATGCGCCTGTACGCTAACCGGCTCGGCGGGCGTGGTGATGAGGCCGATTCCGGTCGTGGGGTCATAGCCGCTGAACGTGCCGATGACCGGCGACCGAGAGGCACGCGATCCGATGCCGCCTCGCTGGGCCAAGATGGTGCCCTGCTCCACCTGTTGGCCCACGCTCACACGCAGTCGTTTGGCTGCGGCAGCAGGCGACAGGTCGAGGTCTGCTGCTATGTTCACCTGCACAGGTTCGGAGGGCAGCGTACCCTGCGCGATCAACTCTGAGGGTTCAACCCGCTGGCCGGCACGCACCAGCACTTCGCCGGGCACCGGCAGACGACGCTCGCGGCGCAGAAGGATGTTGGCCGCGATGGTTGGCTGGGGGATGGGATAGTAAAGGCTCACACCGGCCTCCTCGTGTCGTGCTAAGGTGTGGGTCCGGCAGGGGCAGGGGCCGCTTGCGCTGACGGGTAAGCCTCGCCGGCCGGTGAAGCGTCGAGCGCCGACCACCAGCGGCGGATAGCCGCACTGCGCTCTGGGCCGACGGGCAGGCGTAGCGGGCGGCCGCGCGCGTCTATTATCAACCCGACCAAGCCTCCCTTCACCTCCTGACCGGGCTGAGTCTTGAGCGTTTTGCCCGGCTCGTTGCTGCCCACCCGGAAGCCCGCCCCCGGTTTTACGGTCAGAGAGGCCCGTTGGTCGGGTTGCAGGGGAATCACCTGAATCGAGCCATAGGGCACCTGTACCGTTTCACTGCCCCCCTGCTGTCGCTCGACGGTGACGGTGACGGCAATGGGCTGGGTGGCACTTGGGGCAAGCTCGGCGGGGCCGCCCAGCACCACGATTGCGGTGCCGAGCCACACAAGGCAGTCATGGTCGAATATATAAGCGGCAGCGGCGGGCTGGTGGCGGGCCAAGTTACCGATGGCGGGCAACAGCATGGTAGCGTCGAGGGCCAGTTCGACCGAGCCGAGGCTATCCGCCGTGGGCTGGAGGGCATCCAGCAGCAACAGGGCCGCCTGACCGGGCCTTGGCGCATGCGCCAGCAAGCCCCCAGCGCCGATAAGCAGATCGTATCGGGTGGCGCGCCCAGCTTGTTGCTCTTGAAGGTGTGCGAGCGCCGCCGCCAGCGCTTCGCGAGCCAGCGCGTGCTCGACTGCCAGATCGCGCGTGGACTGGGGCAGGCTGAACGGGCGAATGACTTTGTTGAGCGCCCAGTCGGTGAGGTCCTGCGCGCTCATATCGAAAGGCAGCCACCTGAGCACGTTATCGGCACCGCGCTCGGCCAGCAGGTTGCCCAATCCATAGGCTATGCCCACGTCGCCCAACACCACTGCGCGGTCCTGACCGGCGCTCGCAAGGAACAAAGAGGTGGAAGTAGCTCCCACGTCCGCTATCAGGGTCTCGCGACCATAGAATGAATACAGATAGCGGGCTATGAGGCGCTCGGCTTCGGCGGTGGGCACCAGCGTGCCCTCTATCCAGCGAGAGAGCACCGCATAGCCGGGTATCTGGGGCAGACGGTATTCCCGGTACAGGTCGGACAGAGCGGACTCGGCGGGGCGGGTCTGCTCGATGGTCAGTTCGGGGCGAACGTTGGGCACATGACGCACATCTGGCAGGCCCGCGAACACGGCCTTCACCGCATCGAACGCCGAGGAATTGCCCGCGAAGATAATCACGGGCATGCCGGGTGCGGCCTTGCCCATGCGGGCGGCCCGCTCGGCCCGGCCCGCCTGTTCACGTGCCGCCCCCGCTATCACCTGTGCCAGCCGCAACAGGGGCGCTACAGGCCCGTTATCCACCCCCCCTGCGATCAGCACCACATCGGGGGGCAGGGTCAGCAATTTGTCCATCTCTTCTTGAAACCACGCCGTGGCCGCGGTCCTGAGGATGCCCTCGTCTTCGGCAGGTATTTGCAACAAACCCTCGTCAAGGGTGATGCGCGACACTATCTGGGCATAGGTGGTCTGGGCCGCCTGCAAAGCGCTCTGCTCGGATATATCGGCGCTCACAGCCGCCACCACCAGACGCAGGGCAGGGGCGGCACTGGAGGTGGCTATGAACAGGTCGATGCCACTGCCGTCCCGTCGCTGGGGCATAAGCAGGCGGGCCTCCTCCAGCAGGCGTCGTCCCGTGGTCTGCTCAAGCTCGCGCACGGCGTTGTACACGCCTGCGGTCACGTCGCCGTGGGGGGCCTCGGCGGTGGTAAAGGCCGAAGCTCGGGCCACGAAGCGGTACTCGTCGCCCACGATGTCGAACAGGGCCGCGCGGGTGTACAGCGAGCCGATGTCTACGGCCAGTATGGAGCCAACGGTAGTGATTATGCTGTCTGCGCCTGAATTGTTATTGTTCATATCGGTATCGGTCGCCGGTGGTCAATTGATCGGGTTTGGGGCCAGCTCAGAACCCGGCCAACGAATAAGCGAGCTTTATCAAGAAGTCCAGCCGCTCTATGAGCGAGGCATAGAATGTGGTAGCCAGCGAGCCGAGCAGAGCGCCAAAGGTTATCACCAGCACCCAGCGGCCCACAACAGAGACCGCTTTCACAAGGGCCGGGCGCTCCCCACCGGGTCGCGCCCCGAAAGCGAAGTACGCCAGAGCGCACACCACGCCCACAACCAGCACGATGTTACCGGTGAGTGTGTAGGGGTTGGAGAGATCCAGCACGCGGGCGGTATCCAGAGATTGCGGCACGATGGTGCCGGCCAGCGCACCCCCGAGGGCCAGCGCCGCGCCCACCACCACCACCAGATTGAGTCCGAACGAGGTCGGCCATGCTCCCGGATAGGCAATGCGCATGAGCAAGAGCAGGCCCAGCACCACCGGCACGGCGGCCAGCCAGCGATTCGCTTCCGGCGCGCCCTCCTGCGGCACGATCACGCGGGCCACCTGAGGGGCTATCACCTGCGTGAGCAGCACAAGCGCCACATAGCCCACCGAGACGCCGACCAGCATGCTCTGGGCTATCCGCCACAAGGGATTGGCCCCCAACAGGTAGCTGAACACCATGAGGGTGAGCAGGGCGGCCACCACACTGCCTACAAGGGTAGGGTCCATCGCTATCTGCTTATGGTCAGAGTTGAGTTTGCACGGAACCGGTGGGGGCGGCCCGTTACAGGCACAATACCCACCTCACGCCGTACGGCGTTCGGTCTGCAACCTCTGACCGCTTTACCTCCTTAGCACCGACTTTGTGAGCAGTCCTACGATCGCCATGGCTATGACCACCGCCACAAGCAGTTGGGCTACCGATTGGGCGTTAAGGCGGTCTGCGAGGGTGGTGCTGATGTTACCCCTCTGGGTGCCCGTGACAGCGGTGATGCGCCCGCGCAGTTCGAGCTGACGCAAGTAATGCACAGCATCGGTCGGGCCGCTGATCACTGCCTTCAGACCAGCCCCGCGCACACCGAGATAAGGTCGCGCAAATGGTTCCAGACTCTGGGGCACCGCGGCGATAATAGGCACATTGGTACGAGTAGACACCTGCTCTATCCAGTTGCGAAGTTCGGCTTCATCAGAAGACAGGGCTATGATGAGCGCAAAGTCGCTCAGACCCTGAATCTGTGTGCTCTGCAACAACTGGAAGCTTTCCACCCTCCGGTGCATAACGTAGTCCAGAGGCAGCGCACCGTTGAAATCGCTGACCAGAGCCTTGAGGGCGGCCTCGTTGCCGGGCAGGTAGCCAAGCACCAGATATTCGCGCCCATACTGGTAGCCGTAGTTAGCGCGTGGGTCGTTGGCTATGGAGTCGGTGATCTGCTGTGCAAAGCCCGGCCCCTGCGGTGAAGTGCTCACCGTGACGAACCTCAGCCGGAGGGACATCAGGTGGTGCATCACCGCCCGTGATAGCATGGACATCTCGGCAGAGCGAGTGGCGTCCCAGTCATAGGCCAACAGCACGGGCCGGTCATCGGGCACCGACTCAATGGCATCGAAGAACTGCTGAACGCCGGAGGCCGGAGGGGGGTTCACCACTCCGAAAGGTGGTCGAACAATGAGCACGGCAAGTAAAGTGGCCAGCACCAGCAAATATATCAAACCGTCGGGCAAGAGCCATTGCAGGGGGGTACGCCTTCTGGCCCTCGTCTCGGCAACAAGGGCGGGCAGGACTAACCCCTCGGTGACTACGGCACGCCTGTGAGCGCTTTCCGGCGGCTGCTGTAAGAGGTTGGACAGGGCATCGAGCGCGCCCGGTCTGGGGGCACGCACCGCCACCCTGCGCTCTATCGGCTCGACCTCTACCTCGTAAGGCATCGAGGGCGCAGGCGTTGCGGTTCCAGCTTCGGGCACAGCCACACGTTCGACGGCCTGTTCCTGTGGGCCTGCGGTGGGCGCCGCCTGTGCACCTTGCACTGCCGCGGGTGCGATTGATTTGAGCCAGTCGGGCACTTGCTCGGCGGGCCTGTGGGCTGGGGCCGAGGGTTGCTCGCCGGCGGGCACGGGCACCATGTCAGGTGGGACAAAGGGCTCTATGTCTTCGAGTTCTTCTAAGGGCGGCACCGGGGGAGCTTGCGGCTGGCCGGCGACCGGGGCGGGCGCCTGCAACTCTTCCAGCTCAGCGTCACGCAGCCACGGGGGCAGGCCCGGTGCGCTTTCATCGGGGCGGGGCCGGGGCGCACCCTCCTCGGGGGCTTCTTGCTGAATATCGTGTGCCCACGGCATAATGTGGGCCAGCTCTTCAGGCTCATAGCTTTGTTCTGGTGGGGTTGGCCGGGCCGCGCCCGGCTCCAGTATGCCCACCACCCAATGAGGGGGCGCTTCGTCCGGGGTGCCGGTGGCGGGGGGTGGGGTGGGCGGTTCCGCATGTGTGGGTGGGGCCTCTGCCTCGGCGGCGGGCGCTGGCTCTACGGGGTGGGGCGGAGCAGGGCGGAGGTCGTGCGGGGGCGCTGTTTCCGCGCCGGCGCGCTCCGGCTCACGCTCAGCCTCGCGGGCAGGCTCGCGTTCATGCTCAGGCAGACGTTCGGTGGGCGGTCTGGCAGCGCGTTCCTGCACGGTGCGCAGCCACGGAAGGTCCATGCCCGGTTGGGGGCTTTGCTGCGCGGCCTGATCCGAAGCCTCGATGGGAGCCGCAGGCTCCTGCTGTGCGGGCACAGGCTGGGCGGGGGTGGGAGTAGGGGTGGGAGTAGGGGTGGGAGTAGGGGTAGGGGTGGGGCGCGGCAAGGCGTGCCCACATCTGGCGCAGAAGCGGCTGGTGGGGCGGTTTGTTGCTCCGCAATTCAGGCAGACTACATCTATGGCCATGGTACGTGTCGCACGCTCTTTAGAACCGAGTCAAAGGCATAGGATAGCTACAGGGTCTAAAACATCAGAGCTTATTCCAGATAGGGCCTGTCGAAACCGAGCAGCACGCGCAAACTGGTGGCTACCGCGCCGAAGGCCACACCAAGGACTATGGCACGCATACCCGCCAGCGCGGGGTATTCCAACAGCCAGTCCTTGGCGGCCACAGCCACGTCCAGCGGGGGCGCGGCGCTGAATGGTGCCTGCCCGATGACCACCACGAGCGCCGCCAGCAAAAGCACAAGGGCTTCCACAGTGCGCATCCTCAGAGCACGGAACAGGGCTGCTGTCAGAAAGAAAGCCAGCAGGCTGAACAGGGCGGCCCCCAATGGCTGGTAGATCCACTGGAACACCCATGCCACGGTGGCGTCGCCCGGCCCGGCCCCCAGCAGGCCCAGTGCCAGCACCACAAGCGCACTGCCCACCAGAATCAGGCTGTAGAACCAATCCCTCTCCACCCTGAACACTCGACCAATGTGCACCTTCATAAGGTTGCCCAAACCCACGAGCAGGGCGAAGCCCACCAGCACCGTGACCCACTGCGCCAACATGCCACCCAGATTGGCAAGGGTGCCCCGCGTGAAAAAGCCAAGGATGGTGATCACGCCCGCTATATAGGCCAGAGCCAGATTCAAGATGAGTATGAAGGTGGAAGCGATACGGTTGAACATCACACCACACGCTAAGGGGTCGCATCGGCTGATCGGCTGTCAGGCGTGGGCAACCCGCCCAACAGCCCAGAGGCGCGAATCCTAAGGGTACTATGGGTACAGACTGATGAACTCATTCCAGTTTCGTCCGAGCACGTTGACCAGTATAAACAACGCCACCACCAGCAACACCACTACCCACCGGAGGCCGTCTTGGGCGAGCAGTGAGGCGATGTGGCTGAGCCGTCGTTCCAGATAGGCTCCGGAGGCGAATATTTCTTCCCCGATCAAGATATGGTCGGCGGTGATAGCCAGCAGAGCAATGGCTTCGGGGTTGGACGCGCCCGCTATTTGCAGGGCGCCTGAGCGCCGGTGGGCTTCTGTGAGAAACAGCACTTCCGGCCCAAACTGGCCCGCCATCACCGCATGTGACACCTTGTTGCGCTCTACCACCTCGGCAGCGCCAGCCACATAAGCAAGTGGGTCGTTGTGTGTGAGGAAGCGGGCACCGCCCCCGGCTTCTTCAAAGGACCACCCGGCACGCGAATAACCACGGCGCAGGGCGTTATCCGTGAGGGCATAAGCGATGGCATCGTTGGTGGTCGACTGCACCGGCGCACCGGTGATCGCGCTGACACGCGCCATCGACTCCACCAGCCCCATGCCGGCAAGGGTGCTCGCGGTGGTCAGACCGAGCGCGCCCACGCCCCCCGACCCGGGCGATGTGTGTACCGCACGCCCTGTCTCGGCGGCCACGGCCAACCCTTCCCGGGTGGCATCGTAGGCCGGTATGGATCGAAGGCTGAACACAGCACCCGACATGCGACGACCCCAGCCCCCCCTCCACAGGTGGATCAGGAATAGCACGAGAAACAATACCAAGGCCCCGAGCATCAGGTACAGGGCATTGCCGTAAGCAGGAGCGATAGTTATCATCTTCGGCACCTCTCATCGAGAGCCGGACGCGCCGGCGCGGGCAAGTCCGCCCCGTCCTGTGCAAGTGCGAGCTGCTCGATAAGTCGGTTAAGCGTATGCTCGTCCTCCAGCAGGGCCGCCAGTTGGGGCACGGACAAATAGGAACTCCTGCTCGCACCCATGTCGTCAAATCGCCGTCCCCGGTTGGACTTCCAACGTGCATGGCCGATAAATGGCTGGAGCATCCACAGGAATTGGCTGCCAAACCACGCCAGCGGTTTGAAGGCGTGCAGGGCCACTATGGCAGGACCCGCCATGCCGGCATCGCGTACGAGCCGGGCTACATTAGAGGCGGTGTCCTCACCCATGGATTCGGCAAAGCTTTGCCGGGCTGTGCTGTGCTGTGCACCAGACATGAGATAGAAGCTCCTCGCGGGGAAGAGGGTCTGGCCCATTATAGACGTGTAATTTACAGCTAGTCAAGTGTACTTTCGGGTAGACACTCGCCGGCAATGAATTGTGGAAATCAAGGGGCGAGCCGGCAGTGGGGGTGCCGGCCGTCATGCTTCGTCCGGCAACTCTTCCGGTCCTAAGATTTTGTCGGTCAGGTAGCCTGCCAGCCACGTGGCGATGGTGGTGAGCACCAGAGTGAGTATGCCCCTGACAAGCCTGCGGGTTACATCTTGGTCCATATGATTCGGTTCCCTCGCTTAATAAGATTATGTCAACTTTCGGGTCTGGGGAGCCACGGGCTGCTCGCCATACCACGCTCCGGTTGCCCGGTAACGTAGTAGCGCAACCGACGGACCCGTGCAGTCTCGGCACTGATCTCGGCCCCGACCAGTATTATAAGCGATGACAGGTATATCCACGTAAGGAGGGCGATCACGGTGCCCAGCGTGCCGTAAACGGTATCATAGTTGACGAAGGACATGCTGAGATATAAGGCGAACCCCTCTTTGGTGATCACCCACAGTAAAGCGGCGATGACCGCCCCCGGCCAAACATCGCGCACTCTTATTTGCACGCCATGAGGCAAGAACCTGTACATCACCAGAAAGCCCACAGAGATTATGGCAAACGAAGCGGCGAAGTTGGCCACCTGCCATAAGAAGGGGCTGCCGGGCAGGTGGACCCATTCGGGCCACGCGCCAGCAAACCGGCGCGTATCTCTCAACACGGTAGACACTACAACCGACAATAGCAGCAACATGCCGAGCACCGCCAGCATCACAAGGCTCAGCAACCTCGATATCAGAAAACTCCGGGCCTGCTCTATATCCCATGCACGGTTGATAGCACGGTCGAGGGCGTGCAGAGCGCCTGATGCGGTGAACAGCAGAGCCGCCAGACCAACCAGAGCCAGCCAGCCGGTGTTCTCGCGATATTGCAGGGCGGTGGTGGCCACCTCCTGAAGAAGGTCGCTAGAGCCGGGAGCATACTGTGCCACGTTTTCCAGTATAAACTTCTGTGCGTCTTCGGGTTTAAGGAACAGGTTGGCGCAAAGGATAGCTAACAGTAGTAGGGGGAAGATGCTGAAGAAGGCGTAGTAAGTGAGGGCGGCGGCTTCGTTGGGCACATCATCATCGAAGAACTCTCTGACCGTGGCTCTGGCTATGACAATGAGTTCTTTGCCATTCATCCTCAGGCCTCGATATCATTCAGCTTCCTCGCTCAAAGTAGTGAGATGGCGTTCGATTATGGCTTCTGGGTCGCCACCGAGCTTGCGCATCTCGTCGGCCATGTCGAGGATGATGCGCACCCCTTCGAGGTTAACCCCGCCTCTGGTGAGCTGCCGTATGAATCTGAAGCGTTCTATGTCGTTCTGAGAGTAACGGCGGCGGTTACCCTGCGTGCGTGCGGGCACCACCAGCCGCTTCTCTTCGTAGATGCGCAGGGTGCGGGGGTGCAGGCCGAGCAGGTCGGCGGCCACGCTCAGCGTGAAGATGGGCCGGTCGGCAGTGATTTGCGAGAGGGCAGTGCCCCGGCGGGTAGCGTGAGGCGGCTCGTGCCCGGCCTTTGTGCCTGCTCCGGTGGGCTGTCTGTCCAGACCGGCCTGATCGGCGGTCGGGGCATGCCCACTCTCGCCATCCTCTCCTTCCGGCGCTGGCGACCGGGTCTCCTGTTCGTCATAACCGGGTTTGAATAGGTACATATCTGGCGGCATCGCCTGATCTCACCTCGCTGTTGCTGGTGTGCTCGTATGCTGTGGCGGGTGCGGGGGCGGCCGTCAGCACGCCCTGCCACCCGCTCGCAGGGTCCGGGTATGTGAACGCGCTGCCCTGATTCCGTGTGGATACCAAACAGCTTTGCATCGCCAATATAGCATATGGTATTAGGACTGTCAATATTAGTGGCACCGTAAGTGACATAAGATGCATGGGCGATGATGCACGAAATACACCTCAGGGGAATCAAACTGATGCGCCTGATGCATGTAACCGACATCCGGTCATAACTGATACACGTTCATGTAGGATGTTTGGGGCGAAGGGGAAGGGGGAGGGCCGGAGAGGGCACAGCCCCCAGACCCTTTCACTTAAAGTTTGACAAATTTCGCGCCGGTTTGATATAATTGCAAGCGCACTGGGGTGTCGTCTAACGGTAGGACGGCTGACTCTGGATCAGCAAGTTGGGGTTCGAATCCCTGCGCCCCAGCCACCCAAACCAGATGCAAAAGTGGCTCGGAATAAGAACATCCGAGCCATTTGTCTATCTTTGACCGCCAAATGAGTACAGGCTCTCCCCTTCCTTTCATGCAGGGTCCACCATTTCCCGCACACCTACCCATGGTATAATAGCGGGCGTAAGAATATAGGGGCAGAAACGATGACACAGGCTCAGCTGGAGCCGCTCAGCCGCCAAGTATCCCACATCTTTCGCGTGCGCTATGCCGAGACCGACGCCATGGGCATAGCCCACCACAGCAGTTACGTGGTGTGGATGGAAATGGGGCGCACCGAGTTCATGCGGGCGCACGGCTTTACCTACCGCGAGCTTGAGGATATGGGCGTGCTGTTGCCCGTGATAGAGCTGAACGTGCGCTACAGGCAGGCCGCCCGCTATGACGACCAACTGCGCATCTCCACATGGGTGGAAGAGTTGAGCCGCACCCGCATCAGGCTGGCCTACCGCATCGAGCGCGCGCCCGACGGGCAACTGCTTGCCGAGGGGTTTACCCTGCATGCGTTCATGGGGCGAGAGGGGCGCCCCCTGATGATCACCCGCTATCCTGAGGCGTGGGCCAGACTGCGGGCCATGGCCGGGCCGTCAGACGCAAATCACACGTAAAGCAGGTAGGCGGGCACGCGGTCTTCGTAGGCGGCCATCTCCTCGTCCACGGGCAAAGGTATTTTCAGCAGAGAGGCGATGGGCACGGTCTGGTTGAAGGTGTTTATCTTGCGGTTGATCTCGACCAGCGCCATGTAATGACGGCGGGAGTCGCGCCTGTGTTCGGCTTTGAGGTGTGCAACGATGGCCCGCAGGCGCTTGATGGCGTAAGGGTCGGCGGCCACCTCGTCCAACCGCGCCCGCAGGTAGGCGAAGTGGCGGTCGGCGGCGGCACGCATCCGCTCTATATCGGCCTCGATCTCCTGCGCCAGCACCATCCAGTCGGGGGCGAAGCCGCTGTTCTGAAGCACCTTGAGGGCGGCGCGCATGTCTTCGGGCACGAAGGGGTTGTCTTCGAGGTTGAGGGGCCTGCCCATGCCCTCAAGGTTGTCGAACTCGCCCGCGTCAATGGCATCTTTGATGCGCCGCTCGGCCACGCGGTCGAGGTTTATCAGGATTTCCTCTGCGGCCAGTTCGTCCATCGCTGTGCATGCCTCGCCTCAGCCCACCATATCACTGCTCCATCACGTGCAGTATATCACAGGCAGGGTTCGGCCTGCCAGCACACAACGGCTCGGAGTTCGGGCGCCGTTGTGTAAGGTCAGGGGGTTAGCGGTCGTTGATCGCCCTGCTAAATTGAATCCGGTGTGCGGCTTCAGGGTGTGGGCGTGCCAGCGGGCTGTGGGCTGGGACCGGGGGTGGTTGTAAAAACGGGGGTGGGCGTGACGGCCCCGGTGAGGCGGGCCAGCTCGTCCAGATCGGCCTTCATTGCCTGCATCTCCTGCCCGTATGTGGCCCAATCGCCCCGCCTGAGGGCCTCCTGCGCGGCATCGTAGTGGGCAAGGGCCGAGCGGGTCAAGTCGGCCACGGTGCGGGCCGGGGGAGTGCCCGCGGGCTGAGGGGTCGTAGGTGTGGGGTTGGGGTTGGGGTTGGGGCGGGTGGTGTCGGCGGTGACCTCCGGCGTCCTGAGCCGGAAGGCCACTTCCAGCGCGCTCTTCAGGTCGGCACCCATGCCCACGCTGTCCCCCGTGGCTACTATGACCCGTTTCAGTTCGGGGAAGCGGCTGTTGTTGGCCTGCAAGAAGAGCGGCTCGATGTACAGCACCGAGTCGGCAATGGGTATAGTCAGCAGGTTGCCCCGCCGCACTTTGGAGCCGCTCTGGTTCCACAGCGTGATCTGCTGTGAAATTATGGGGTCCTGATCTATGCGGGCTTCGATTTGAGCCGGGCCATACACCAACTGCTGTTTTGGATAGCGTATCACCGTCACCCTGCCGTAGTCCTGCCCGTCGCTCTTGGCGGCCATCCAAGCGATCATGTTGTCGCGGTTGGCTGGGGTGAACGGCAGGATGAGCATGAAGCTCTCCCTGCTCTCACCGGGGAGGGCGATATTTACGTAATACGCCTCGAGCGGCTCGGCGGTCTGGGCCTGCGTGCCGAAGGGCACATGCCACACGTCTTCTTTGGTGTAGAACACCTGCGGGTCGGTCATGTGGAAGGTGGCGTACATGTGCGCCTGAACGTTGAACATGTCTTCAGGGTAGCGCAGGTGGGCGCGCAGGTTGGGCGGCATCTCGGCAATGTCTCGGAAGAGCGCGGGGAATATACGGCGGTACGCCTGTATGATGGGGTCGGATGGGTCGGCCACATAGAAGGTGGCGGTGCCATCGTAGGCGTCTATGACCACTTTCACCGAGTTGCGGATATAGTTGATGTCCGGGCTATAGGGGCTTGAGTACGGATAGCGGTCGGTGGTGGTATAAGCGTCCTGTATCCACACCAGCCTGCCGTTTGCTATCACCAGATATGGGTCGCGGTCGTACATGAGGAATGGGGCGAGGAGCCGGACCATGCTGTGGATGTTACGGTGGAACAGCACCTTGGTTTCAGGTGTGATGTAATTGGTCAGCATGATGTTGCCGTCGCCGAAGCGCACCGCGAACAACAGCTTGGTGAAGAAGTTGGACAGGCGCACGCCGCCTTTACCCTCATAGGTGGTGTACTTGTTGGTATCGCCCAGAGGGTAATCGAACTCCTGAGTGGCGCTGTTCACGAACACGTACTGGTCGGTCAACTCGCCGAAGTAGATTTCGGGGCGGGTGATGCGCAGTTCGGGCACATCGCTCCGCGGCGGGATGTCCTTCACCCACAGTGCGGGCAGGCCTTCGCCCACGATCTCGTTGACCGGCGACACCACCGCGCCATAGCCGTGGGTATACACGAAATGCAGGTTCTGCCACGTGCCCACCTGTGGGCCGAGCTGCACAAGCTCGTCCGAGGACAACTCACGCGCCGACACCATCACCTGACGCTGCCTGCCCCCTATGCTGTAGCGGTCAACGTCCACGTCCACAAACGAGTAGTAGGTGCGTATCTCTTGCAGGGTGGAATAGGTATCCAGCAGTGGTCGGTAGTCCCACAGGCGGATGTTCTCTATGGTGTCGCGGTGGGCGGCTATCATGTCCGGGGTGACGCTTGAGACGGCTTCTACTTCACGCTCTTCGAACCCCTGAAGGCCAAACGCCTGACGGGTAGCGGCGATATTGTATTCGATATACGGTTTTTCGAGGGCGTACTCGCTGGGGCGCACGACGAAATTCTGTACGATGGCCGGGTACAGCCCCCCAACGAGGATCAGGGTCAACAGCCAAGCCGCCACAGTGCCTATGAGCAGTTTCCACGTGCGCACGCGGGTGTTGACCACCAACAGCACTGCCATCACGATGGCCACCACCATCATGATATTGAGCGCGGGCAGTTTGGCATGCACGTCGGTGTAACCCGCCCCGTAGGCGAAGGCGCGGGAGGAATACAGCAGGTCGAACCGGTCCAGCCAGTAGCCGGCGGCTATCAACAGCAAGAACGTAGCCCCCAGCATGCTGAGGTGCACGCCCGCCGGGCTGTTGAGGCTGAAACCACCTGTCAGGTCAAACCCTCTGCCGCGCCGTCCAACCTGTTCAAGGCGGCGACTGATGCCGGGGAAGGCCCCATACAGGTAGATCAGGGCCGCACCGGCGGCTGCCAGCACTACCAGTGCGAGGAGCCAACCCCGCATGAGCCTGTAGAAAGGCAGGGCGAACACATAGAAACCCACGTCGTTGTTGAATAACGGGTCGGCTTGACCGAAAGGTACAGAGTTGAGGAAGAGCAGTATGGTGGGCCATTCACCGGCGGCCACGAAGCCCATGACTATGCCGGTGAGCGTGGCCGCTCCCACGATGAGGCCGTGCAGGCGGCGCGAGGCAGGCAGGTCAATCTGCCCCGGATAAAGCACCTGAGGGCGTGGGGTCGTGGCCCGGCGGGCGATGGTCCAGTTAGCCCATAGGAACAGGGCGGCGGCCACTGCGCCCACGATGCGCACACCCCACGCCAGCGCGATGCGCGTGGTGTACACCCCTGCGAGGCCCTGACTGTCGAACCACATCCAGTTGGTGATGATGCCCGCAAGGATGGTGGACAATACGAGCATTAACAGCAGGGCGATGATCAGCAGCCATATTACCCTGCCGGCTATACGGCGGGCCGTGGTAGGCCGGCCTTCGGCTGTGCGGCGGTTAGGTTTTATTGTATAGGACATAATATCTACCGGCCGATGGGTTATAAAGTCGGTCGGGCCACACAACCTTGGTCTGGCCGCCCGTGCCATGGTTCCACCGGCATAGGGAAAGGTAAAGAGCCGGGGGACATTTATATCTATACCCCGCACCCAGAGGGTGCTCGCCGCACAGGGGGCTTAGATTAGCCCCCTACCAACCCCCATTGTTGGTGGAACCCCGTGCCATCGAGCCATGCACCGACAGTATAGCGCCGAACCCCAGAAAAGGCAATGCCGGCACGCCGTGGGCTTCGAGCAATAATCGGGGGCTGGCCTCCTCCCCAAGATGGAGGCACTGCACCGAACACCCATACCCTACTGCGTTGGGCTTGGGCGTCCTGCCTGCCCGCAGCACGAGGGGCCAACACGGAGTGCGGGCATCTCGCCCGCATATCGGTCCCCAATCCTGCCTTTGTGCTGTTAGTCATTGGTTAGTTATGACCGGGCCGGTCTTGGTGGGCTGACGGTTCCGACTTGTGACCACCTGCTACTGGCGACTGATAGCTAACGCGCCGGATAATGTGCAAGTCCACGGTGCCGCAGGGTCTGGCGGCTTCGTCCAACACCAGCACGCGCTCCGCAGTGCCGGTGAGAAGCAGGCCGAGCGCGTCGCGCAGGCTGGCATCGGCGGGCAGGGTTGGACCCCATGGCCGTGGTGGGTCATGGGTGATAGGCTCGGCCACCGCGTGCGCGGGGATCAGGCTCAGACGGCGCAGCACATCATTTGCGCCCACCAGATCGGCCACGAACTCGTCGGCGGGGTGCGAGATGATGTTGAAAGGCGTGTCGTACTGCACTATGCGCCCTGCGCGCATCACGGCGATGCGGTCGGCCAACCTGATGGCCTCTTCGACGTCATGGGTCACGAACAGGATGGTTTTGCGCACCTTATTTTGAATGGCAAGCAGTTGGTCTTGCAGGCGGCGGCGGGTGATGGTGTCGAGGGCCGCAAATGGCTCGTCCATGAGCATAATGCGTGGGTCGGCAGCCATAGCACGTGCCAACCCCACCCTCTGCTGTTGCCCGCCTGAGAGCTGGGTGGGGTAGCGCCTGAGGTACTCGTCAGGGGGCAAGCCGACCAGTTCCAGCAGGTCGCGCACGCGCCTTTTGATGCGAGTGCGGTCCCAACCCAGCAATTCGGGCACCGTAGCTATGTTCTTCTCCACTGTCATGTGGGGGAACAGGCCGATGCTCTGGATCACATAGCCGATGCGACGGCGCAGTTCGGTGGGCCGGATGGTGCGCACTTCGCGCCCTTCCACGAACAGCCTGCCCGCATCGTACTCGTACAGGCGATTCACCAGTTTGAGCGTGGTGGTCTTGCCGCACCCCGAAGGGCCAAGCAACACCACCACACTGCCTTCGGGCACGCTCAGCGTTACATCCTGTACTGCCGGGGTGGAGGTTCCCGGAAAGCGTTTGGTCACGTGGTCGAAGACGATTGCCCGCCCTACTTGATCAGCCCCTGTGTCCTGAGCCATTCTCTAGCTACTTCGGGGTAGTTGCGGCCCTTGCCTGCTACTTCCCAGTTCAGGGCCGTTATCTGCTCGTTGGTAATTCTGGGGGCTAGCCTGTTGAGCGCGTCTGCTATCTGGGGGAATGCAGACAGCACGTCTTGCCGCACCACGGGCGCGATGTTGTATGGGCCGCCATAGCCTTTGGGGTCTTCCAGAAGCACCAGCCCATAGCCGGCTATCTCGCCCGCGGTGCTGTCGGCCTGCGCCACATCTACCTCTTTGTTGACCAGCGCTTTGTACAGCAGATCCGACTCCACTGCCCGGATCTCTTTGAAGTTACAACCACCATAGATCTGTTGCAGGGCGGGCAGTGCGTCTTCACGTATGGTGAACTCGGCGCGGGCGGCCAGAGTCAACTCGCTGGCTTTGTCGCACAGGTCTTGCAGGCTCTTGATGCCCCGCTGCTCCGACACCTCTTTGGTGGTGACCATGGCCTGAGTGTCGTTCATGGGCGATTTGTCCAGCCAGACCAAGTTGAAGCGTTGTTGATAGCCCTCTTTCACGGCCTGATACGCCTTTTCAGGGTCGTTTATGCGGTCGGCTTTGAGCACGGTGAGCAGGCCGGTGCTCGTATATTCGGGGTAGAGGTCTATCCCACCGTTCGCGCCCCCTTTCAGGATGGCTTCGTGGGCGATAGCCGTGCTGCCGAGGTTCAACTTGCGCTCCACCGGCACGCCCGCGCTCTCGAGCACCTGCGCGTACATTTCGCCGATGATAATAGCCTCGGTGAAGTTCTTGGAGCTGACCACCACCTTCTGCCCGCCTGCCGTTGTCCCGCCGATGTTGCAGGCGGTAAGGGTAAGCGTCAACAGGGTAAGCGCCAGCAGCGTGCGTAATGCGTTCATCCTCAAAGCGTCCCCTCCGGGCACTGGGCACCGATCACGGGTCCGAATTCGGATTAGGGGTGCCCTTATGCGTTGGTGTTGTGCGATGGGCGACCACGAGGGTCGCCCCTATGGGTAGGTATGGTATGGTACGGTGCCAAGTGGGTCGGGAGGTAGGCCCTACCCGATTTTACCGCCTTTCCAAGCCCAATTGATGCTTGTGTGACCCCCTTATACTGATCACCCATAAAAGGCTATGCATATGGGAGGAGGATGCAGGTGACACCCCCTATGTTTGTCGCCTTTGCTCGGATAACCGGTATCAGTCACAGTGTGCTCTCATTATACGATATCAGGCTTAGGGTTTGGGCAGACGCAGGGGCAGGTATATGCGGAAGATGGTCTCTCCCGGCTTGGAATCCACATGGACGGTGCCGCCGTGCTTGTCCACCACGATATTACGCACGATGTACAGGCCTAGGCCCGTGCCCTGACCTTGCGGCTTGGTGGTGTAGAACGGCTCGAACATATGGCGCTGCACATCCTCCGGTATGCCCGGACCGCTGTCGGTGATCTCCACCACCACGCGGTCGGCCTCCCTGTAGGTGCGGATAGTTATCTTGCCGCGACCGCCCATCGCGTCAACTGCGTTGTCAATTATGTTGGTCCACACCTGATTAAGCTCACTGCCGTAGGATTCAACCGGGGGCAGGTCGGGCGCGTAATGGCGCTCTACTTCCACTCCGGCCTTGAGCTTGTGGCGAAGGATGATCAGGGTGTTATCCAATCCCTCGTGCACGTCCACCTGCTGTATGGGCGCTTGGTCCAGATAAGAATAGGACTTGACAGCCCGCACAAGTTCGGAGATGCGCTCTACGCTCTTGCCGATCTCGTCGAGGAGGGTATGAGCTTCGCAACCTGCGGCCAGCCACGGGAGCACCACGCGCAATTGCGCCGGGGTAAAATGCTGCGCCAGCTGGCGCAGGTAGGCAAGTGCTACCCCTTGCGACACGAACAGGGAGGCAAGCTCCCACGCGTCTTGCACGCCGATGCCCTCCAGCCAGTCTTGCATCTGAGCCTCGAGGTCCGCCTGTGTCAGGGGGTCGTGTATGGCGGGGGTGGCGGCACACCCCGACATATCCTTGCGAAACTGCTCAAGCCTATCGCGCAGTTGGGCATCTATGTGCAGCATATCGAGCTGTGCGGACAGGGCCTGCCAGCGGTCCAGCACGCCCCGCAATCGTCCGGCGGTGCGTGCCGCGGCGGCGGCGGGGTTGTTCAGTTCGTGTGCCAATCCGGCGGCCAGCCTGCCGAGGCCGGCCAGCTTCTCCTGCTGGGCGATGATCGCCTGCGCCGTCTGCAAGCGGGTCGCCATTGTTTGCAGCATAGCACTGCCCGCCGAGCGACTGCACGCCAGAAGCTGTTCGAACGCGAACTTGCTGATTACCAGCACGCGGCTGTCGCGCACCGCGCGCACCGTAGCTATGCGGGGCTGGCCGGTCAACAGGGACATCTCGCCTATCACCTCGCCCGCTTTGCGCCGTGACAACACCACGTCCTGCCGGCCTGAGCGCTTGGTGACCTCGAACTCTCCATCGAGCACGACGTACAGGGCATCGCCCGGCCCGCCCTCTTCTATGAGTATGCTTCCCGCCGCTACATCCACCTGATGCGCCATACCATAGATCCTGTCCAGATCATCTTCGGTCAGGTCGGCGAACAGGGGCAATTGTCGAAGGAACTGTTTGCTCATGATATAGTGCGGCTCCACTGTTTCAGGGCTTGGATTTGGCCACCGTCGGCTGATTGCTCACTGCCGATGAGCGACCACCGACCATCGGTCACCTTTCTTCCACCCAGAAGGGTATGCGGTCCACATAGCACCACATCCACTCCTCTCCCGGTTCTGCGGAGCGCATGATAGGGTGGCCGGTTGCATGAAAGTGCTTAGTAGCGTGCCGGTTTTTCGACTGGTCGCAACAGCCGACGTGGCCGCACGTCATGCACATGCGCAAGTGCACCCATTCATCGCCGAGTTGCAGGCATTCTTCACAGCCCTCGGTGCGAGGGGTGACGGGCCGGATCATGCCAAGGTGAGAGCATTGGATATCCATGGTAGTGCTCCATAAGTTCGTATTTTAATCAAATGCGTCAAATGCGGGCGGGAGTGGGCCCAAGCGTGGACAGGTACTGGTGGATGAATTGCACGGCCATCGCGCCTTCGCCCACGGCTGAAGCCATGCGCTTGATGGAGCGGTGGCGCACATCACCGGCCACGAAGATGCCCGGCACGCTGGTCTCAAGCCAGTAGGGCAGGCGTTTGAGCGGCCAACCCGCCGGGGGCTTGCCGTCTTTGATCAGGTCGGAGCCGGACAGGATGAAGCCAAAATCGTCGCGCTCCAGCAGGCCTGCCAGCCAGTCGGTGTGCGGGTACGCCCCTATGAAGATGAACAGGGCGGTGGCCGGCAGGGTGCACGTCTCACCGGTGAGCGAGTCTTTGACGGTGATGGCTTCCAGCCGGTCGGCGCCGTGCGCTTCCACAACGCTGGTGTTGAGCAACACCCGTATGTTGTCCGTAGACCTGATCTGGTCCACGAGGTACTGCGACATGCCGGCCTCTATGGAAGCGCCGCGCACGAGCATGGTAACCATGCGGCAGTATCGCGAGAAGTACACGGCGGCCTGACCGGCCGAGTTGGCCCCGCCCACAATGTACACATCCTCTCCACGATAGAAGATCGCCTCGGCCTGCGAGCCGCCGTAATACACCCCCGCCCCCGTTAGCCGCTCTGCGCCGGGCACATCGAGTTTGCGGTAGGTTACGCCGGTGGCGATGAGTAGGGCATGGCAGCTGATTTCAGTGCGGTCGCCCAGCATAACAATGCGGTAAGGGTCTTCCACGCGCACCGCCATCACCTCCTGAGGCACCAACAGTTCCACGCCAAAGCGCACGGCCTGCGTAACCGCCCGCCGGGCGAGGTCCCAGCCGCTCAACCCCGAGGGGAACCCCAGATAGTTTTCGATGCGAGAGCTGGTGCCGGCCTGACCGCCCGCGGCCTCCCGTTCGATGAGCAGGGTGCGCAGGCCTTCGGACGCGCCGTACACGGCGGCGGCCAGCCCAGCAGGACCCGCGCCCACGATGATCAGGTCGTAAAATGGCATGCTGGCTTTCAGGCTACGCCCCAGTTTGGCGGCTATCTCGGCGTTTGACGGCTGTTGCAGTATTGAGCCATCCTCGAATACCACCACGGGCAGGCGGGCGCCCTGTAGCTCCGGGGACTGCATCAGGTTGCGGGCTTCTTCGCCGGACTCGACATCGAGCCACCTGTAAGGCACCTGATTGCGGGCCAGAAAATCCTTAATCTGATGGCTGAGCGGCGACCAGCGGTTGCCCAGCACCCGGATGCCCTGTATGGGCGGCTCGTACCCCACCCGCCAGTCTTCCAGCAGGTCGTCAATTACCGGGTAAAGGTACTGCTCAGGTGGGTCCCACGGCTTCATCAGATAGTAGTCTAGCTTGAGCTGGTTGATGGCCTTGATCGCCACCTCGGTATCGGCGTAAGCCGTGAGGAGCGCGCGCTTGGCCGACGGGTAGAGCTTGAGCGCCTCTCCCAGGAATTCTATGCCGGTCATGCCGGGCATACGCTGGTCAACGAGCAGTATGGCTACGGGCGTGTCGCGCAATTTCAACTGGCGCAAAGCCTCCAGCGCTTCATCACCTGAACCTGCGGCCACCAATTGGTAGTCGCGACCGTACTGCCGACGCAGGTCGCGGGTCACGGCCCGGAGCACTTCCGGCTCGTCGTCTACGGTCAGAATCACTGGCTTCAGCATAATTCGAGTAGCACCCCTTTCTTATGCGATGCTGGTCTGTCGCCTTTGTCACCTCGATGATTGCCCACCCCTTGTGGGAGTTGTTGTAGTTGCCGTGTTGTCCCTCTCTTATGAAGGGGGTGGGGGTTGCCATCAGGCAGCCATCGGGCATATGCCAGCAATCATCGGTTGTCACCCTCTCGATCACCTTTCAGCCTTCAAATAGAGGGCGCGCCATTCGGGATTGTGCAGCAAATCGGCTATCTGCTGCGTGACGCGATCGGCCTGATCACGCCAAGACTGCGCCTCCTGCTCATTGCCCAGCACCGACGACACCTGAGCGGCTTCTTTACAGGCCCGGACCATGAGCGGGCGCATCAGCATGGCGGAGGCCAGATGGTATGCCTGCTCGAAGTAGTGCACGGCCTGTTCACAATCCTCAGGGGCATGCACTCGCCCCTCAGTGAAGGCGACGAGCGGGTAGAACAGGGGCATATCGTGCTCTTCCGCGTACTGTCTGGCGTCGGCGACCAGTTCCCTTGCCGCGTGGAGCTGGCCCCGCGCAAGGTACACCTCGGCGAGGCCGCACTGGTAGCGGGGCCTGTGCAACAGGCTGGTGTTGGTGGGTACGGTGAGGCCCATCTGCAACAGACTGGCCGCTCGTTCTATATCTCCTAGGGCCAGAGCGCACAGACCTATGTCAATCCACGCGCTGCCTCCTGCCGAAGCGCCCGGACCCTGCTCCATCATCTGAAGCGCCCGTTGATGAAGCTCGGCGGTAGTATCGCGCAGGCTGGGGCTTACTTCCAGAAATGCCCGTCCTAACGCCGCAATATTCACGATGGCGAAGGGCGGGTATCCGCTTGCCTCACCGGCCTTGACACCCTGCTGGAAATTTTCTATTGCCGGCTGGTACTCACCGCGCCACAAGGCCACACTACCCAATGTATAGTGCGCGAGCGACTGTGGATAGGCCGCGCCGATGCGGGTGGACAGGTTGAGGCCCTGCTCGGCCACTCGCTGTGCTTCGTCCAGTTCCCCTCGCTGGAGGTGGTAATTGGGGATGATGAAGGCTCGCAATTCGGACTCGTGCAGACGATGGCCTATCTGCTCGACCAACTGCAGGGCTTGCTCAGCCTTCTCTCGCGCTTCGTCGAGTTGCGCCATGAACAACCTTGTCATGGCGGTGTGCGTGAGGCCGAACGCCTTCAACTCTTCATTGGCCGACATCTCTCCGATGCGGGTGGACTCGGCCAGATAGTGCGCCGCGTTCTGGAAGTCGCCGGTGGAATTGCACACGCCGCACCTGATCGTGTAGTTCTCGGCCAGCCCGTGCAGGTCTTCGTATTGGCGGGCCAGTTCTTCGGCTTGGGCCAGATTGCTCATCAGGTCTTCGATCCTGCCGAGCCACATGTAGGTCTGAGCGAGTTTGTTGAGGGCCGATATCTGCATGGGGATATCACCTTGGGCCAAACCGTATGCGCGCATCGCCTCGAAGTGTTGCAGGGCGTGCTGAGGGTTGGTAAACATCAATATCCGCCCCAAGCCTTCGTAGGCACGGCGCGCAAGGGATGGGTCCCGCACCGTCTCCAGAATCTTGAGGGCGCCGGAATAGTAGCCTATAGCCTCTTGAACGGCGTTAGCCCGCGATGCCTGATCGCCCGCGGAGGTCAGGTACGGCAGGGCGCGGGCTTGGTCGCCGGATGCGAGGAAGTGTCTGGCGATCTCGTAGGCCAGTTCGGGCTGCCTGCGCTCTAAACACTCGGCGACCTGCCTGTGGAGTTTGCGCCGCCTGCTGAGCAACACCGACGAATAGGCACTTTCCTGTGTGAGCACATGCTTGAACATGTACACGCGCCGGGGCAGGAGGCTCTTCTCGCGTACAAGTTCTCGTCGCTGCAAGCTCGATACAGCGTCGTCCAGCACCTGCGGCACGTCATGAACCTCTTGCAGCACGTCCAACGCGAACTCCCGACCTATGACCGAGGCGGTATGCGCTACCTGTCTGGTGTGCTCTTCCAGACGGTCGAGGCGAGCGGTAATCACGCCGGCGAGGGTATCAGGCACGGTTATGTTTTCGATGTCGCGGGTGGCGCGCCAGTGCGAATTGACGCGCACCACCAGCTTCATATCGAGCAGGGAGCGGATGACCTCTTCCACGAAGAAGGGATTGCCTTCGGCTTTGGTGAGTATCAGGTCGCGAACTTTTGCAGGCAGGTCTTCTATCTCCAGCAGGTTAGCCACAAGCTGGCGGGCACTGTTGTCGTCCAGCGGGGCGAGCGCTACGGGGGTGTAGCGATGATGGTATTCGCGGGACGCCATCTCGTGGAAGCGCCATGAAGGGTCTTCCTTGATGGGGCGGAACAGGGCCAACAGCATGAGGCTCACGCTGTCCGTGAGCGGCATCAATTGCTCGAGCAGTTCGAGCGAAGTGGGGTCAACCCAGTGCAGGTCTTCGAACACGAGCACCGTGGGTTTGGTGCGCGCCATGGCTTCGAACAATGCGCGCACGGCGGCAAATATGCGTGCGCGCATTTGCGGGGGTTCGAGGAACTTCACGCGCTCGGCCTGCTCCCCGGACAACTCTATGCCGAGCAGAGCGGCAAACAGCGGAGCGAGTTCATCCTCATATCCGGGCAAGGCTTGGGCCACACCCGCCCTCACCGCGGCGTATTTCTGCTCGCCGGTGTCTTTGTCTTCAGGCGCTATGCCGAAAAGCGAGGTGAACAGGGAGATAAAAGGCGCGTAGGGCACAGATGCATCATAGGAGTACGAGCGACCCTCATACCAATTGAGGGCGGGCGATTGAAAGCCGGAGGTCGAGGCGTGCAACCATTTTCGGGCTTCGGCTACGAGGCGCGATTTGCCCAGCCCGGCCTCTCCCATCACCGATACGATCTGACCGCGACCTGCCATAAGCTCGTTCAGGCAGGTTTGAAGTGTGAGCAGGTCCCGGTCACGCCCCACCAGCGGAGAGTGCAGCCCTTCGATGCCGCGCTCCGGCACGGCGCCGGGGCGCGCGCGCAGCACCCGGTATGCCTGAACCGGCTCGGTCTTGCCCTTCAATTCGATCTCACCAAGCGGCTCAAAGTCGAACAGTGAGGACACCAATTTGTGTGTGTTGGCCGATATCTGCACGGTGCCCGGCTCGGCGGTCTGCTCCATACGGGCGGCCACGTTCACAGCGTCGCCCATGGCCGTGTATTCCATACGCAGGTCCGAGCCGACCTCGCCAACCACCACCAACCCGGTGTTGATACCTATGCGCACGTTGAGGTCCAAGTTGTATGTGCGACGCACCTGCTCGCGGTATGGCTGGATGCTCTCGATTATCTCTAGCCCGGCGCGCACGCCCCTGTAGGGGTCATCTTCGTGGGCTATGGGCGCGCCGAAGAAGGCCAGTATAGCATCACCCATGAGCCGAGCCAGCGTGCCCTCATACCTGTATACAGGCTCGATGAGATATCGGAACGCCCCGTTCATGATCTCCGCCCATTCTTCGGGGTCGAGCATTTCGGCAATCGAGGTAGAGCCTTTCACGTCGCAGAAGAGTACGGTGACGATTCGGCGCTCGCCCACCATATGGCGACCGGCACGCGCTGCCTCCAATTTGCCCAGCAATTCGCGTGGGATGTACTGCTGTATGATGGCGGGGGCCGGGTCGGTTGAGGATTGGGCCGGGGCAAGCCGGGACGGGGGTGGGGGCGCGGGGGACGCCGGAGCGGCAGGAGCGGCAGGAGCGGCACGCCCCATAGGCTCCGATGCCGGGACGGGGTGTCCGCAGTTGGGGCAGAACTTGGCGGCCTCAGGCAAGGAAGCGCCGCAGTTAGCACAGGCCACAGATAAACGTGCCCCACAGTTGAAGCAGAATTTCGCACCTGCGGGGTTTGCAGTGGCACAAACAGGGCAGTTCATCGGGTAACCTACCTTGGTAGAATCGCTAAAGGTCAAGTGCGGCGTGAAGGCTGAAGCGTGGTATCAGTATCCCGTGCTGGAGGTGTGCGGGCTGTGGCGTGGGGAGGTTGAGGTTAATGTGCTGAGGCTGTGTATCTGTAAAGGGTAGCGGCGGGCGCCTATCCGGAATGCTTATACGCTTAAGTCTGTGCTGTGCGACCGGCCCCTGACCGAGTTGTCACATACACCGAGTATAGCACTAACTGCTACAAGGTGCAACACCCTGCCAATCGTCAATTGGGATGCGGGGGTGCCGATCTAAACAGGCGCGCCTTTGGACTTGTCCATGTGGAACCGCACCGCCACGACCGTGGCTTCGGCGGTTACATCTTCGCCCGAATAGACCGAACATCGCACGATGGCTTTACGTGGGTGCAGTTCGGTGACGTGAGCCCGCAGCACTATTGGCCGGTCAAGAGGAGTGGGCTTATGGTAGTTTATAGTCAGAGAACCCGTCACGTAGCTGATGGTAGGCTCTGAGCCGTGCTCCCGCCCTTCAGCGCGGTAGGTGGTGGCGATGGCCGTCCAGATGGAATGGCAGTCGACCAGCGAGGCGATGAGGCCGCCGTACATGACATTGGGGAAGCCCGCGTTGTATTTTGGGTCTGGCCGGAACACGGCCACTACTTCCGTGCCATCTTCCGACCAGTAGCTCTTGATGTGCAGGCCGTGCGGGTTAGCAGGGCCACACCCGTAACAGGTGGCTTCCGGCCACACGTCCTGCAAGGCCGGGCCTGTGGGCATTTGTTCCGCGGTCATACAGCGTTCCGTGTTGATAGGCATTGGTGCCTGCCAGTTTGCCAGACACGCTATGACTATAGCACAAAGACGTGCTCGGTTCAACCGGTGGGCAGTTGACAATTCTACCAAGAATCGGGGGTTGACAGGGGGCTTGGATCAGCCCCCTGTTCGGCGGGTACCCTCTGGGTGCGGCGGTACCGATGTCCCCGGCTCTTTACTTTCCATATATTATTGATAGAGCTTGACCCCCGATTCTTGGCGGCAATCGGAGGGCGCGCGGTCGTTGCTCTGTGGCGCTTTTTATGGTAAATATTGCTGTTTCACAACGAAGGCGACACGGTGATGAGTAGATCACTACAGCACTACAGGCGATTGTTTCCCGTAACCAAGCACTACGCCTATTTAAACCATGCGGGCTGCACGCCTTTACCGCAACCCGGGGTGGAGTCGTTGGCTCGATACTGGCACGACCAGAGCACTCAGGGTGTGCTGTGTGAACCGTACTATTGCACGGTGATAGAGCGGGCACGCCAAAAGATGGCCGCGCTTATCGGAGCCGACCCTTCGGAGATAGGCTGGGTGCAGAACACGGCCACAGCCATAGAACTGGTTGCGGGCGGCTTAGACTGGCGCGAGGGTGATAATGTGGTGACCGTCCATGGGGAATTCCCCGCCAACGTCTACCCTTGGCTGGCGCTCCGACGCTTCGGGGTGGATGTTAAGCTGGTGCAGCCCCGCGGTGGGCGGGTGTTGCCCGAGGATATTGCCGGTGCCATGGACCGGCGCACCCGGCTGGTCAGCCTCAGCTTGGTGTCCTTTGCTACTGGCAATCGAGTTGACTTGCCTGCCATCGCCCAGCTTTGCGAAGAGCGGGGCGTGCTGCTCAACGTGGACGCTATACAGGGGCTTGGCGCTGTGCGCTTCGACGTGCGGCAAGCGGGTGCGCACTTCGTCGGCGCGGGCGTCCATAAGTGGCTGATGGGCCCGCACGGCGTGGGCCTGTTGTACATAAGAAGAGACGTGCTCGACAGGCTGACTCCCGCAAGCGCCAACTGGGCCAGCGTGGTCAACAGGGACGATTACCTCAACTACGGCCAGCCATGGATAGAGTCGGCGGCGCGGGTGGAAGGCAGCACCCGCAACATGAGCGGTCTGGTGGCTTTCGATGCCGTGTTGAGCATGATTCTGGAGGTGGGCATCGCCCGGATAGAGGCGCGCATCATGCAGCTTACAGACAGGCTCATCGCCGGATTGCTCGCCAAAGGCTATGAATTGGTAAGCTCTACCGAGCCGCACGAGCGGTCGGGCATAGTGAGCTTCAAGCCGCGCGGCGACCCTGCCGAGCTGCTGGTGCGTGCGCAGGCCGAGGGCATTGTGATAGCCGTGCGCGTGGGCGCGATCAGGGTGTCTCCCCACTTCTATAATACCGAAGACGAAATAGACCGTCTGCTCGCGCTGTTATAGCGATATGAGAGGGCGATAAACCGGGGCTTACTCTGGAGGGAGGGTGTCCCGCCCGCATATTGGTCGTCGGCCCCACTTTTGTGCTTGGCGGGCGTCCCATCCACGCGCCTAGTGCAGATTCATACAAGATGGTGGGGAAAGGGCAGGCTGGGGAGGGCTGTGCCCTGCCCAAGCCCTTCCTTATTGCACACAAAGTGCCATGAAGTATGCAGTATATGCAAAGACGTAAAATTCCGCATATGGAGCGCCAAGTGAAAAGCTACAAGTATCTCGATCTGGTGATGGCAGCGTTCGTAGCGGTACTGCTCATCAGCAACGTCACTTCCAACAAGCTGGTGCAATTAGGGCCTTTTACCTTCGACGGCGGTACGGTGCTGTTCCCCCTCAGCTATATCTTCGGGGACATATTGACCGAGGTGTATGGCTATCGGCGGTCGCGGCGGGTGATCTGGGTGGGGTTTGGCGCGATTGCGTTGATGGCGCTGGTGTTGTGGGTGGTGACCGTCCTGCCCGCCCCGCCTGACCCCATGGCACAGGAGCAGGCAGCGGCCTTCAACCGCGCGCTGGCCCTCACCCCATATATCGTGGCCGGCAGTCTTGCAGGTTTCTGGGCAGGCGAGTTCTCCAACTCTTTCGTGCTGGCCAAGCTCAAAATCTTCACGCAAGGGCGGTGGCTGTGGAGCCGCACTATCGGTTCCACTCTGGTAGGCCAGATGGTGGATACCATCACCTTCGCCACCATCGCCTTCGCCATAGGCGGTGCCCTGTCCAACAACCCGATGCCCGCAGATGTATTTCAGGCTCTTGTGCTATCTAATTACGTGTTCAAAGTGGGCGTGGAGGTGGCGTTCACGCCCATCACCTATGCCATCGTGGGGCTGCTCAAGCGGGCCGAGCACGAAGACTATTACGATATCGGCACCGATTTCAACCCCTTCGTCTTCTCGACCGAAGAAGCCTGAGACCTGTGCATGGTAATGCGTCATCAGGGCGCAGATAAACTCTAACTGACACAGGAGGTGCACTGTCGTGGGGCAAGTTACAGGAGCCACGCAACCGGTGTATGAAGCGCGGGCAGGTGGGTGGTATTCTCCTCTGTTCGTGCTGGTGGCAGGCGTGTTCGTCGCCTGTTTGATTGCGGCGAACATCATCTCGGTGAAGCTTATAGCGGTGGGCAACTGGTACGTGCCGGCAGGCGTGGTAGTTTTTCCGCTCAGCTACATCGTGGGCGACGTGCTGACCGAGGTGTACGGTTATCGCAGTGCGCGGCGGGTCATCTGGCTCGGGTTTCTGGCCAACCTGATCGTGGTGATAGCCATCTGGGTGGCCGGGGTGTGGCCGCCTGCGCCATTCTGGCAGGGGCAGAGCGCGTGGAACACCATACTGGGCTTCACCCCCCGTTTGCTATTGGCCTCTTTCATCGCCTACTTGG
Organism: Chloroflexia bacterium; assembly: GCA_034437815.1. Classification (GTDB taxonomy): domain Bacteria; phylum Chloroflexota; class Chloroflexia; order QHBQ01; family JADMIH01; genus JADMIH01. The sequence goes on from DAOTTC010000045.1 coordinate 64,626, forward strand.
TTGGCGAGTTCGCCAACTCGATAGTGCTGGCACGCATGAAAATAGCCACCAACGGCAGATGGCTGTGGAGCCGCACTATCGGATCGACCATCGTGGGGCAGGGGTTGGACTCGCTGGTGTTCATCACGGTGGCGTTCGCCGGTACGCCCGGCATTGACCTGCCCACGGCCATTGCCACCCAATGGCTGGTGAAGGTGGCTTACGAGGCGCTGGCTACGCCGCTCACCTATCTGGTGGTGGCCTACCTGAAGCGTGTCGAGGGCATGGACGTGTATGACAGGGGCACCAATTTCAACCCGCTGGCCGTGACAGAATAAGCCAAGGGCTGTATGGGGTACCCGACCCGGTGGTCTGGCGCGCCCGGAGGGATTCGAACCCCCGACACCCTGTTCCGAAGACAGGTGCTCTAGTCCACTGAGCTACGGGCGCAGGCGCACTTATATTATACCAGAAGTCTCAATCGTCCGGGAGCGAAGTCGGTTGGGTTCATGGCACGACCTCCAGCACCACGATGCGGTTGTTGTCGCTGTCCATCACGTAGAGCAGGTCGCCGGGGCCGGTGGCGATGCCTGTGGGCACCTTGAAGTCCAGCGATTTGCCGTCTTCAGCTTGCACCAAGTAGACCAACCCACTGCTTGGGTCGAGTATACGTATGTTGCCGTCGTCAGGGTTGGTGAGCACGAGCCGGTTGCGCCACACGGTCATGTGCGAACCTCCCCTGTTTATGCCTATCTCTATGCTCCACTGGCTGTCAATCAAGCCCTGATCGTTGATGGACACCACGCGCCTGTGCAGGTCCACCGCAAACGGCGTGCCGTCGGGCAGGAGGGCCACGTCCACAGGCTGCTCCAGAGGCCGAAGCCCACCTTCCGCCTCGCGGAGGCTGGCCTCCTGCACACCCTCGCGGCTGACGCGCACCACGCGACTGCCCGCAGTATCGGCCACGTAAAGCTTGTCGTCGGGACCCCATGCGATGCCTTGAGCATGTGACAGGCCCACCTGCTCATGAGTAAGATGAGCGATAGGCCGACCGCTGGCGTCCAACAGGCGGATATCGCCACTGTCGGCATCTAGTGCCGCTATGGTGCCGTCAGGCGCGACGGCGACGTCGCTCAGCAGCCTGAACACGTCTGGCCCGCCGAAATGGGCCTGTTGCCTGCCATCGGCGCTATACACGAGCAAGCGGTGGTTGCCGGTGTCCCCCACCACCACTCTGCCATCGGGCAGGACGGCTACTCCCCTAGCCTCTTTCCAAGTGCCCTGACCGCTGATAGTACGCACCACCCTCACCTTCTGTTTCACGAACCAACTGAACAGCATGGAGTCGGGCACGGGCACTCCAGAGCGTTCGTGCTCGAACCACACGCCCGCAGTGGTTGGAATCGACGCCAGAGCCGATGGGGGTAGCAACTCCCTCGCGCCCCCCGGTGGTTGCCAGAACAATTCCAGCACCGAGTTGTCCCCCACAGCCTGAAAGCGCACCTCGATATCGTGTGTGCCCCTTTGCAGGGGAACCGAGATAGGTAGAGCGGGCACGCCGTCAACCCCGCGCCCGCCCACTGGTTGGCCGTCCAGCCATATACTGACCAAGCCGGTGGTGTTGGCGTCGAAGGTATAGGTGCCGGTCAGCGGGGCGGATAGAGCGCCCTTCCATATGCCGAACACGTTGGGGCCGCCGTGCAGGGAGAAGTTCAATTGGCGCCACGCCATGAAGCCATCTCGGCGGGCGGTCATGGGCTGGCCTCGCCCGTTAGATATCTCCTCGATCTGCGGTTGGGTGAGCCAGCGTGGGTCAACGCCCACGTTAGCGTGGGACTCGCCCAACAATGCACCTCGGTGACCGCCCCACAGATAGTGGCGGGCCACGGGCGCAAGCTCCGCCGGGTCGGCTCCCCAGCGCAGTTCTATGCGATTGTCTACCCCGTCGAGCGTGCCCCCTAACCGCACCGTATGCACTCCTTTGGCCAACACCAATCTGGTTTGCGCCGAAGAGGCAACGACGGTTGTGGTCAACACCACCCGCCCGTCAATCGAAAGGGTGGCCCCGGCGGGCGCATCGAGGCTAAAGTAGTAGGTGCCGTACACCGGTGCCACCAGCCCGCCCGTCCATTCGGCAGTGGTCGGGTAGGTGATCCATGCGGGGGGCGTGATAGGCCGTCCGTAATCCCCCGGGGACAGCGATGTAGTGCCTATGCGAGGCTCTTTCACCTCGAACAGCGGGCCAGAGGGTGGGCCATAGCGCGCGGTAACGTATCGTTGCGAATCGAGCTGAGCGGCGGTCACATGATAGGCCGCCACGACAGCCGTGCCGTCCGGTTTAGACAGGATGCGCAATTCGCCGCCGGGGTAGTAGCTCTGCAACACTTTCAAGATGGGGTCGTCGGGCGGGGAGACGAGGAAGTGCACATCCCTGCCTTGGTTGCCTGTGACGGGCAGTTCATCAGGTGCGTTGGCAAAGTCGCGCACCGGCACATCGCGCACGAAGAAGTAAAAGGGGTTGGGGTCGCCAAACATCACCGGCAGGTTGAACTGGTACACCATGTCGCGATGCGGGCTGAGTTTCTCTACATAGCGGCCGGCCAGCGTGAACTCGATGTACAGCGCTTTAGACGCATAGGGGCCGAAGTAGAAAGTAAGGCATTGATAGGCTAGCAGCAGCACCAGCCCGGCCAACGCGAGGTTCGCCCCGGTCGAGGCAACCGCAGCGTATCGCCCGGCCTGTCGCGCCCCCGCCCCGGAGCCAGCGACGAGCGCGCGCAAACCCGATGCGATGCGGTCGAGGAACAGCGCCGGGAGAAGGCCGAGCAAGGGCACCATGCCCACCACGCGCTGCATGGTAGGAGTGTCGGTGGTGAGCGCCGCCCCGGCCAACCCACCGAGCAACCACAGCGCTAACAGCCCATAGCGCGCATCGCCCACCCGCCATACCATATAGGCCGTGCCCAGCACCCACAGCGCCGCCCATGGCACCGGCAACATTGGTTCTCCTTTCGGGTAGAACGGGCCACGCTCCTGCCCCACGTCAAAGGCACTGTAAGTCCGCATGAACTGGCTGGGCAGGATGATAGCCCAGTTATCGGTGCCGTGATCTTGAACCAGCCGGTTCAGGTTGTGCTGGCTGAATATAGATATGCCATAGGAGCGTTCGGTGAAAGCTTGGGGCTTGCGGGTGAGCACGAACAGGCCATTGGGCGCGTAGGTCAACCCCGCCGTCAGAGCTAGCAGCACCAGCCCGGGCAGGTACAGTCTGGCACCTTTCAGCCCCCAGCGCACCAGCAAGTAGACGGCCACGCCCAACATCACCAACGGCAACAGCTTGCCCGATCCATACGTGTACAGGGTGAAGCCGCCGGCCAGCCCACTGAGCACGAAGTCGAGTGGGCGGCGGTGCTTGAGGGCCTTGTACAGGAAGTAGAAGCAGGCAACCCACGTGAGCAGGGTGAGGGTGCTCTCGCCTGCGGTTCGGCTGAACTGGATGGCGAAGTCGGACACGGCCATAAGCGCTCCGGCGAGCACACCGACGCGTGGAGACCATGCCACCCTACCGGTCCGGTAGGTGAACCACACGGCGAGTACGCCGGCGATGACATGCATCATGCGCGCCCCGGCCAGCGTGTCGCCGAACACCTTGAGCGACTGGGCCACCAACCAGAAATACAGGCTGGGCACGCCCCACCAGCCGGTGCCGAAGAAGAAGAACTGCTCTCGGTTTACCGGCTCGCCCGCGTTTAGGTGGCGGGCGTCGATTATGCGGTCGGCTTCGTCAATGTAGGGGCCTGCGGGGATGTGCTCCAGATCCCACACGCGCACCAGCACAGCCCCCGCCATGATGAGCACTACGAGCAACCACTCGGCGCGGCTCACAGGCGGTTCTGTGCGCGGCTCGGATGGGTCGTGGGGGATCAGGGTCCCTGCAGGCGGCATGGGGTGCACTCCTACGAACGTGAGCACCAACACCACCAGCATCGCCAGCCACACCCACGGGGCAAGTGGGTGTGCAAAGTCCAGCCGCAGGAGTATATACAGCGCTGTGGCAAGGGCCGTGACCACCAGCAGGCCCAGCGCTGTGCCCGGCCGACCCACGCGAGTGCGCCACCTGCTGTAGTCATAAGCCAGCAGGCGCGCCCTCATCCACATGTCGGCTCTGTTCACCGAGGGGGTGCGGTCAGGCGGAACGCGCCCGACCTGCCGCGAAGCGCGACCGGCATCGGCGCGCCTCCGTGCCTGCACAGGGGGCGTGTGTGCGGCAGCCGAGGCAGTATTGGGTGCATGCGCCGGAGGTTGGCGCCTTATGAACCTCAGCAGATCCCGGCCATCCCACACCCACGACACCGGCCCCACAAGCAGCACAGCCATCAGCACAAGCAACCTGCCCGCATCGAGGTAGCCCTCCTGAGGTCCCCCACGCATCAGCCACTCGCCGGTCAGCGCCAAGGCTATGGCAGGTAGGCCCGCAAGCGCTACTCGATAGCGCCACAGGCCGGCAAGCAAGCCGGTGGGAGCCGGTTCGGCGTCGGTGGAATGCACGATGGAGCGGGCACCTGTCTGTGTCCCGCTTGTGGGTTCCCCAGCCTCGACAGCAGGTATGTACGAAGTGAACCGGGTTTCCTCAGGGCCCACAGCACTCTCTGCGCCCGGTCGGCGGGTCTTGTTGGGTTCCACACGACCGGGTTCCATACAAATGATGAGAAGGCTTGCTATGCAACCTTCTCAAACAGGGCAGTATGCATCTCACGGACGGTATAAGATTCTAGCACAGACCGGACTGTGCCTGCAAACCCCGACTGCCGAGAGGTCCCACCAACAACCGGGGTGGAACTTGGCCCCGTTTTCGTTTTTTGGGCCGGGTTCTATAATAAATAGAGCGCACCGACCGCGCCCTGCCCTGCCGGAGGCGCGAGCACGCATACACCGCCAATCATGAAACCGTATACTGGATATGAGCAACAACCGGATACCACCATTACCATAGACCACGGGAGCGTGCCTGTTCATGTCCATGGGTATGAGCATGAACATGAGGTTGGGCGTGACAGCTACGTCAGGCGAATTGATTACAGCAACCTGCTGTTGATCTTTGCGGGGTGGGCCGCAGTGCAACTCGTGTTGCCCCCTGCGCACGAGTATCCCGTCATAGACGATTGGATTTACGCCCGAACGGTGCAGGTTATGCACCTGACCGGGCAGTTTTTCACCCACCCCATGACACAGGCCAACCTATTTGGCCTCACGGTGTGGGGCACACTGTGGACCAAGGTATTCGGCTTCAGCTTCACGACCCTGACCTATTCCACGCTGGTGCTGGCGCTGGCCGGGCTGTTGGCGTTTTACGGCATAGGGCGTGCTGTCGGCGTGCCGCCGGCGGGGGCGCTGTTGGGCACGGCGCTCTTCGGGTTCAACCCCATCACCCTGCACCTCAGCTACACCTTCATGACCGATGTGCCGTTCATGTCGCTGGTGCTCGTCTCCTGCTACCTGTACATCAGGGGTTTGCAGCGCGGGGACGCCGCATGGTTGCTGGCCGGCGGTTTTGTCGCTGCATGGGCCTATACGATCAGGCAGTTTGGGTTGCTGGTGCCGGTGGCATTCGTGCTCTACGTTGCGTTCGACCGATTATTGAGGGGAGGGTGGCCGTGCCTGTGGCGAGGCCGGAATCAGATGCTGGCCATAGCCGTAGTGCCGGCGGTGGTGATGGTGGCGTGGTGGTTGTGGCGGCACGGCATACCCCCGACCGGAGCCGAAGCCATGGCCGCCAGCAGGCGAGACCGGTTCCTGTTCAAAGAGCCGTGGCTGCGCGTGTTCCTGCTCAGGTCATTCATCTACCTGCCCATCACAGCGCTATCGGCTTGGGCGGCTGTCAGGGTGCCGCGTTCGCGATGGTGGTTGGTTCTACTGCTCGGCACAGGTGTGATATGGGGGATGTACGCAGTGGAGTTGCCCAACGAATTGTGGGTGCAGATGTACGAGCCGCCCTTTACCGTGCAACTCGGCCCTGTTGCCGTGACCTTCCCCCAAGCAGCTTTCACCTTCGGGGGCATCGGCAACATCGTGCGCGTGGGTGGGATTGACTTCTTTGAATACCATCAACAGCCGGTGCTGTCGACACAAGTGTGGCGCGGCCTGTGGGCGCTGGGCGTGGGACTGGGGATTTTGCTATTGGCGAGCATGGCCGGCTCCCTGTACGACTGGTTGCGAAGCATCAGGCGGGGCGGCGGTCTGTCGCCGAAGGTGGCCTTCTACCTGCTGGGCGCGATGACTTTTGTGGTGTCTGCGGCCCTGCTGGGCGATGTGTATGACCGCTACATGTTCCACTTCCTGCCGTTTGTAATCCTGTATGTGGTAAGCGGTTCGGTGAGATGGAGCAGGGCCGCATGGGCGTACTCGTTAGCGGCCTTGATGCTCATCGCGAGCTTCAGTCTGCTCGCTAAAGCGGACCACATAGACCATGCCGCAGCACGATGGCAGGCGGCGCAGTGGGTATATGCACGCACGGCAGGCCTGCGCGCAGGCTATGACTGGGATAACTGGGTGGGCAGCCGCAACGACGCATATCAGATAGCCGATGTGCCACTGGATGGCTACCGGGTTGACAGGCGGTTCCCCTATTTCAGCAGGCTCGGCGGGTTCACCACCCGGTATGTGCTCGCGCAGTCGCGGCTGGACGTGCCACCGCTGCCATCCCCTTAGTGCCGATTCATAGTACTTTGTGTGCAATAGAGGGAGGGGGTTTGGGGAGGGCTTCTAGCCTTTCCGGAGGTGCAGGGGCACTCCCCTGCGGGGGTTACCCTGTGGGTGTGGGGGTGTGCCCCGGTGCTCTCCTTGCACCCCCCGACATTATCGCCTTAGCCCTCAGGGCTGTTACGCCTCGGCCAGCTCTTCCAGCACGCCCGTCAGTACTTCTTTCCACCTGTCACCGGCCCTAGCCCGGTTGATGCGCACCTGATGGGGGGTGACCTTGATGAGGTCCCTGTACCTGCGCTGCAACCGCAGGCGCAGAGGTTCGGGGATGGTGCGTTCTTCGTGGGTCTGCACGGCGATCTCGTGCTCTGGGGAGCGGATGCTCTCTACGCCGGCGGCCAGCGCCAGCGCTTTGAGGCGCACCACCTCCAACAGGTTAGCGGCGGGAGGGGGCAGAGGGCCGAAGCGGTCCTGCATCTCGCGGGCCATGTCGCGCACCTGCACCGGCGTGAGGCTGGCCGCCATGCGCTGGTACAGGCGCAGGCGCACTGCCGCGTCGGGCACATAGTCTTCCGGCAGGTAGGCGTCAAGGGGCAGGTCCAATGACACCGACGGCGGCTCTCCGCCTTCGTCGGGCGCGGCCTGCGCCTGCGTTTGCGTGGGTGCTTGGGTGCGCTCGGCCCTGCGTTCGGCGCGCGCCCTGTCCACGGCTGACGACAGCAAGCGGGTGTACAGGTCGAGGCCCACGGCGGCCACGTGCCCGCTCTGTTCGGGGCCGAGCAGGTTACCCGCGCCCCTGATCTCAAGGTCCTTCAGGGCGATGCGGAAGCCCGCGCCCAGTTCGGTGGCCTGCTCGATGGTGGACAGGCGCTCGCGGGCAGTCTCGGTGACCTTACGACCGGGGTGATACAGGAAGTACGAATAGGCCCGGCTGGCCCCGCGCCCCACGCGCCCGCGAAGCTGGTACAACTGCGCCAGACCCAGCTTGTCGGCGTGGTCCACGATCAGCGTGTTGGCGTTGGGGATGTCCAGCCCCGACTCGATGATGGTGGTGCACACCAGCACGTCGGCCTTACCTGCCACGAAGTCGGCCATGACGCGTTCAAGCTGTTGTTCGGGCATCTGGCCATGGGCCACGAGGAAGCGGGCTTCGGGCACCAGCGCCTCCAGTTCTTCCAGCGTTTTATAGATGGTCTCCACGCGGTTGTGCACGAAGAACACCTGCCCGCCGCGCTCCAGCTCGCGCAGGATCACCTCGCGCACCAGCCGGGGCCGGTAGGCGGTCACATAGGTCTTGATGGGCAGGCGGGCCTCCGGCGGGGTCTCGATCAGCGACAGGTCGCGCACCCCCGATATAGCCATGTACAGGGTGCGCGGGATGGGCGTGGCCGACAGGGTGAGCACGTCCACCTCGGTGCGCAACTGTTTGAGGCGCTCTTTATGGCGCACCCCGAAGCGCTGCTCTTCGTCCACCACCACCAGCCCGAGGTTCTTGAAGCGCACGTTCTTGGACAACAGCATGTGCGTGCCGATCACTATATCAATCCGGCCCTCGGCCAGCTCCCTGACGATGCGCTGTTGGTCCTGCCGCGAGCGGAAGCGCGACAGCATTTCGATGGTCACGGGGAAAGCGGCCAGCCTCTCGGAGAAGGTGTTGTAGTGCTGTTGGGCGAGCACGGTGGTGGGCACCAGCACGGCCACCTGCTTGCCGTCCATCACCGCTTTGAACGCGGCGCGCAGGGCCACCTCGGTCTTGCCGTAGCCCACGTCGCCGCAGATCAGCCGGTCCATGGGCCGGGGCTGTTCCATGTCCGACTTGACCTCGGCGATGGCGCGCAGTTGGTCGGGGGTCTCTATGTAGGGGAAGCTCTCTTCCAGTTCGTACTGCCACGGGGTGTCAGGCGAGAAGGCGTGGCCGGGGGCCAGCTCGCGGGCGGCGTACAGGTCGAGCAGTTCTCTGGCGAGCTGTTCGGCGGCCTCTTTGACGCGCTTCTTGGTGCGCGTCCACTCGGCGGTGCCCAGCCGGTGCAGGGTGGGTGGGGGGCCTGCCCCGATGTAGGGGGCCACGCGGTCGGTCTGGTCGGCGGGCACGTACAGCCGGTCGCCCTCGGCGTACTGAAGGAGCATGTACTCGCGCTCCACCCCGCCCATGCTCATCTTCACCAGCCCGCCGTATATGGCTATGCCATGCTCCACGTGCACCACGTAGTCGCCCGGCTTGAGTTCGAGGAGCATCTTCTCGCGCAGGATGGCGGCGGCATCGGCGGTACTGCGGCGCACCGGCCCGGCGAGGCGGCGCGCAGGCTGGGACCGCCCGAATATCTCGGTGTCGGTGAACACCACAGTGTGCACCGCGGCATCGTAGGCCAACTGCCAGCCCGCCAGCAGTGCCCCCTGAAGCAAGTTGACCGAGCCGGGCGAAGGTGGGGTGCCCAGCACTTCCGGCACGCCGCCCGTGCCGCTCACCGACAGGCCCATGGTCTCCAGCCCGGCCACAGACACAGGCTCGGATTGAGCCTGTGCTTGCGACTGCGGCTGAAGTTGGGACCGGGGCTGAGGTCGGGCCTGTGAAGGCGCGGGTGAAGGCGCAGGCGCAGTGGGCACGGCGATGGAGCCTTTGCGCACGGTGGGGTATATATCCTGATCTTCGAGCAGTTCGCGCAGGCGGCTCGACTGCTGTGACACGACGACGATGCGGGCCTTGTCGGCCAGCATCTTTTTCAGGTCGGCGATCAGCGCGGAGATGTTGCCCGCGTACAGGCGGGGCGGGGCGAAGGGCGGCGGCTCCACGGCCCCTTCGGCCCCCCCGCCGATGTACAGGGTGGGCAGGCCCCTGCCGTGCGCGGCCAGCTCGTCCCACGTCAGATAGGGCTTCCTCATATCGGGGGGCAGTTCACCGTTGTCCACGAACTGCCGGTAAAGCTCATCGGCCTGTCGCTCTACCTCCATACCCTCAAGCCGGATCAGCTCGATATCGTCCAGCACCAGCAGGGGCTTTAAGCCCATCCTTGCGCCTGCGCCTGCGCCTGCACCGTCATCCGAAGGCCCGGAGCCGAGGAACGACAGATAGTCGGCGAGGCTGGCGAGGGGCTGTGTGTAGTAGGGCGCGAAAAGCTCCATGCCCTCGAAGCGCTCGCCCGACTCCGCTTTGTCGAGCATGGTGCGCCACTCTTCCAGCACCTCCTCGCGCAGGCTGGACGTGTCCAACTGCCTGAGCAGAGAGATGGCCTGAGCACGCCGCCACAGGGGGATTTCGGTGGCCGGGGTGATGACCAGCGATTCGGCCTGCCCCTCGGAGCGCTGGGTGAGCGGGTTGAACAGGCGTATGGAGTCCACCTCGTCCCCGAACAACTCCACGCGCACGGGCAGGTTGGAGGTGGGCGGGAAGAAGTCAATAATGCCCCCGCGCCTGCTGAACCGGCCCGGCTCCTCCACCAGCGCGGCCTGCTCGTAGCCCAGATTTACGAAGTGCTCCAGCAGTTCGTGCAGGTTCACCCTGTCGCCCAACCTGAGCCACCTGAGCGCGTGCCGCATATCCGCCGGGGCCATGGTGGGCTGCATAAGCGCGAACACCGAGGTGACGATCACGGGTACGGGCGGGACCTGCGTGGTGGAGAGCGAGGGCGCCCGGTACTGGTCGGCGGCCACCAGCAGGTTAGCCAGCACGGTCAAGCGCTCGCCGGTGATGGTGGGGTCGGGGGCCACGCGCTCGTAAGGGAGCAGGTCGGGGGCCGGGAAGAAGTACACTGGCGTGCCGGGGGGCGAATAAGCCAGCAGGCCCTCGTACAGCTGGCGGGCGCGCTCCGAGCGGGGGGCCACCACTATCATGGGGCGAGAGCGCGGGGCGGTGACGCCAGCGTGCAGGCCGGCCAGAATGTACGGGTGGGCGGCCTCCAGAGGTGGCTCGAGGTAAGCGCTCTCGCCTGCGGCCAGCCTGTTCGCGATGGCCCGGTAGCCCGGCAGGTCGTCCAGCAGAGGCAGAAGACCCGACAGGCTCATCTCCCGTTCACCCCCTTGCGGATGATGCGCCGCACTCGCTCAGCCCAGCCCTCGCCCTGACTATCCGCTAAGCCCTCATCTACACCCACACCTTGGGTTGCGGCCCGGAGTGCGCTGTGCTCATGCTCACCCGGCTCGACCTGTTGGCCGGCGTCGCGGGTGTTGTACAGGTTCATGGCACGGTCCACCCCTTCGCGCAGGAAGGTCTCGATGGCGTCCACAGCGTGGGGGATGGTGCGGCTCAGCACCTTGCGCTCTTGTGGGGTGAAGCGGCTCAGCACCCAGTCCACCGTGCTGTGGCGCGGGTCGTCGGGGCGGTCCACGCCCACGCGCAGGCGGGGGAAGTTCTGGGTGCCCAGAAGGCGGATCACGCTCTCCATGCCGTTGTGCCCACCCGAGGAACCCCGCGCCCGCACCCGGATCAGGCCGAGGGGCAGGGCGTAGTCGTCATACACCACCAGCAGGCGCTCCACCGGTATCTTGTAGAAACGCACCAGACGGCTCACCGCCGTGCCACTGTTGTTCATGAAGGTCAGGGGCTTCGCCAGTATGACTGGCACGCCCCCGATCTGGCCGCGCGCCACTTCGGCATCGGCCTGCTTCGCGGAGAAGCGCAGGCCGTGTCGTCGGGCCAGTTCGTCCACTACCATGAAGCCTACGTTGTGGCGGGTGCTCGCGTACCGCGCACCCGGGTTGCCCAGCCCCACAATGAGGTGCAGGTTCCCGCCTTCGCTCGACTTATTTTGCGACATACCTTCCCATTATACCCACGAATGGGTATGGGTGTCGACAGTCACCAGTCGTCAGTTGCCGGTGGGGAAGCATGGGCACCTCGCTTGAACAGGTGCACAAGGTGGGTACGCAAGTTGGTGTAAGGAAAATAGACCTTAAGTCCGATGACCTTGTGAAAAATTTCACGTATAATATCGGTGGAAAGGAAAAGCCAAATCGCTCCGCAAGGAGGACCGCAATGACAGGCATACGACCGACAACAGAGCAAGACATGCGGGCCGGTTCGGCCCGCCAACCGGCACAGGGCGCACCGCTTGGGGCGCGGACCCCGTCTGAGGCCGGCAGGGCGAGGCCACCCCGCGTAGTGATAGTGGGCGCGGGCTTCGGCGGTCTGAACGCGGCGCGGACCCTTGCCGGAAAGGGCGTTAACGTGTTGGTGCTCGACCGCAACAATTACCATGGCTTCTGGCCCCTGCTCTATCAGGTAGCCACTGCTGGTCTGGAACCCGAATCCATCGCCTATCCGGTGCGTGCCATCTTCCGCAAGCACCCCAACATCCACTTTCAAATGGCCGAAGTGCACAGCGTGGACCTCGAGCGGCGGGTAGTGCACACGCGCAACGGCGCGTACACCTACGACTATCTGATATTGGCCGCGGGCAGCGCTAACAACTACTTCGGCAACACCGAACTGGCGCGGCACACCTTCGGGCTGAAGGATATTGACGAAGCGGAGCACATCCGCAATCACCTGCTCACGGCATTCGAGCTTGCGTTGAAAGAGCCCGACCCCGCACGCAGGCGCGAGCTGATGACCTTCGCTATTGTGGGGGGCGGTCCCACCGGTGTGGAGATGGCGGGGGCCATTTCCGAGCTTGTCTACCACGTGCTGCGCAAGGACTATCCGGAGCTGGACGTGACCCAAACCCGCATAGTGCTCATCGAGGCGGGCGATTCTCTACTGGCGGCCTTCCCCGAGGGGCTTCGCAACAGCGCTAAACGCCAGCTGGAGCGCATGCACGTAGAGGTCAGGCTGAACGCGCCGGTGCAATCGGTGGAAAATGGGCTGGTGACGTTCAAGGACGGCAGCACACTGCGAGCCGCGCTGGTCATATGGGCGGCGGGTGTGCGGGCATCCTCGCTGACCGATGGTCTGGGCGTACCGCTGGGCAAGCAGGCGCGCATCAGGGTACAGCCCGCGCTGAACCTGCCCGACCACCCCGAAGTGTTCGCGGTTGGGGACATGGCCTATCTGGAAGGATACAGGGACGGCCAGCCTTTCCCTATGGTGGCGCAGGTGGCGATCCAGCAGGGCAAGCACGCGGCACGCAACATTCTGGCCGATGTGCAGGGCAAGCCCATGACCCCGTTCCGCTACTTCGATCAGGGCACCATGGCTACCATTGGCCGCCGGTTCGCGGTGTTCGACGCCTTTGGCATACAGTTGAGCGGGTTCATCGCGTGGCTCGGGTGGTTGCTCGTGCACATTGTCTACCTGATAGGTTTCCGCAACCGCCTCATTGTGCTGGCCAACTGGGTCGTAAACTATTTCACTTTCGACCGCGGCGTGCGCCTCATCACCGAAAGGGTAAAGAAGATTTACGCACCCGACCTGCCGTGAGCGACCACCTGTAATGGGTAGGACTCCTGCCGGGGCTTGGGGTGTGCCCACCTTTCCCTGCCTACCCTCATCAAAACCTAATGACGTACAGGCACGAGACCGTGGGCAGAGGCTCGGCATTGATCTGTTGCCATTCCCGGCCCCGATTCCCGCTTTCGAACAGGTAGCTCTCGTCCGTGGCCGCGTACAGCCGGTCCCGCCGCTGGGGATCGCGGGTCAGGGCTACGATCGCAGGCGATTGCAGGCCTAGCCCGAGTTGTGACCGCAGGTCGTAGCTCAGCCAGCTCTCGCCGCCGTCATAGCTGATGTGCAGGCCTTCGGGAGAGCCAACGAGCAGGGCAGGGGGTTTGTTGGCCGGTCCGGGCGTGACCACCATGCACAGCCCGTTCACCGGCGAGCCGGGGAGCACAAGCCACGAGACGCCTGCATCTGCGCTCACCTGAACGCCCACGCCCGTGGCTGCATATACAAAACCGGTGCTTGCATCGCAGGCGATGGCCCGCACGAGGCCGGCCAACACGGGGTGCCATTCCCCCCGTTCCGGGGAACCTCTCAACACAAGCGTCTCAAGCCCGCCGTCCCCACCGTCACCTGTGTTGGGAGCCGGGGACTGCTCCCAGAGCGCGTACACCCATCCCGGCCTGTTCGGGTCGGCCATCAGCGCGCGCGCCTTGCCGGTCCGCCCAACCGGGGGCAGGTCCGTCCAGCTCTCTCCATGGTCCTCGGACACGGTCAGACGGCCACCTTCCATACTCACATAGAGGCGGGGTGGGTCCCCTGTCTGCCAGATGGCGGTGGCCGGCGCTTCGACCGGCACCGGCTGCCACGTGCGTCCGCCGTCTCGGCTCGCCAGCAGCTCACCGCCGCTCACGGCGAGCACACTCACAGGCAGACCGGGTTTTGCCCACACCGAGGCTATGGCCCGCCCACCGAGCACCATGCGCGGGGGCAGCCAGCGGGGGAGCGTGCCGGGCCTGTTGATTATAGCCAGACCCTGCCGGGTGCAAGCGTAAATTACAGTGGCGTTTGCCATGGACCCACCTCTATCAGTCGCCAGTCGCCAGTCGCCGGTCGTCCGCGGGGGTTTGCAGGGCAGGCCGCAGAGGTCTCCCCTACTGGTAGGCGTGGGACGGCGGCAAGCGGTCGAAAGGATCGGGTATCAGGGCAGGGTGCCGTATCGGTGCAGATACCTGTGCAGGCCCAGAGCGCCGAAAGCCACGCGCTCGGTGCCATTCTGATCCTTCACTATCTCCAGACGGGCGCGCTCGAAGTACTGCACGCGGCGCACGGCACCATCCACCATGATGAACTCGTCGAAGGGTTCGCTAACCGGGTAACCGATGCCGGCCACCTCCCCATGGGCGCGCCAGAACGACAGGAAAGGTTCGGGCAAGTTGTGGCGGGTTTCCCTGAAATAGACGGCGGTGGTGCCGGTGAGAGGCTGGCCGGGTTGGATGGGGTGTGTGGTGGGTGGGTCTTCGTGGGCAGGCGGCGACGCCAGCCCGGGCGAAGCGGGGTCGCCGGCCCACAATGACGCGCCGGGCAGGGGTTCAGCGGGCTGGAAGCGCTCATCTTCGGGCTGGTACTCTTTGTAGGTGAACAGGCGGTAATCCAGCTTGGTGAAGCGCACCTCCGTACCCTGTCCATCGGGTCGGGGCCGTATTTCGAGCACGGCGTTGCGGAAATACTGCACCGTGCGGCCCGCCTCGTTCAACTCGTCGGTCACGGCAGGGCCGAACCGCTCCAGCCCACCGCGCTCTTGCCAGAACTGGAGGAAGTCACCGCGCACGCATTTGCCGGTGTCCGGGAAGCATTCTTGAGGGCCGGGGCGGGGCGGGGCGGGCACGGGTTTGCGAAACGGGGTGAAGTTGGGCGGGTTGCTGCCCACCTGTTGGATCTCGTAGGGCTGTGGGTTGTCGGGGTATGGCTGGGCGCTGAACGCATATACGTGCCCGTCGGTGGAGGCCACGTACAGGGTTCCGCCCGCTATGGTAGGGGCCGCATATATGGTGGCTTCCGTGGCATATTCCCACAGCAATTCGCCGGTGGCCGCGTGCAACACTTCCACCGTGTCGTCGCCCGCGGCCACCACCAGCCCGTTGGCCACTGCCAGCGCCGGTATGACCCACCCGGATGTGGGGTGTATCCACTTTCTGGCACCCGTGGACGGGTCGAGGGCGTGTACCGTGCCGGCGAACCTCTGGAACTGCCCCAGAGATACATAGCCTGCCGCCACGTACACCGTGTCATAGGCATAGGCACTGGACGATATGGCTCCCTCGCCGCACTGGGGGCACGGCCCGCCGTCGGCGATTTGCACCTGCCACATGGGGCCTGATGCGATGTCGTCGGCCCGGAAGGCGTAGTAATAACCGTTCTTGGCCGACGCGCCCACCATGAGGTATCCATCCCGGTGGCGGAAAAGGGTGGGGGTGGTACCCCAGTCCCCGTCGAATACCTGCACCTCCATGGGTATTTGCCACGCGTCCACCACCGCCAGCGTGCGCGGGTCGAGCCGGGCTATGCTGTAGCTGTGCGGGATGTAGAAATCGCCCGACCCGGTGGTCACGTAGAAGGCGCCCGTGGCCTCGTCCACGGTGGGCGAGGTCCATATGCCCCCACCTCGCTGACCGTCGGGCACGAAGATAGTACGCTGCTCGACCTTGCCGGTGCGGGCGTTCAGCCCCCACATCTCGCCCTGCACGAATGGGCGGTCGCAGAACGAGGCGATGCCATAGTACACGCGCCCGTTGTACACCACAGGGGATGCCCAGTTGTAGGCTCCGCCCGTCTCGCTGTTGTCTCCCGTCCGGAACTTCCAGATCACCTGACCATTGCGCGGGTTGAGCGCGTACAGGTATTCGTCGCCCCCACCGATGTACAGGGCGTCGTCGGTGACGGCGGGGGCCGAGGTGATGCCCGCCGTATCGGGGGTGCACAGGCCGGAGTGGGTCTTCCCGAGGTCCACTTTCCACCTGAGCGAGCCGTCTGCCGTGCTGAGGGCATACAGAAACCCATCCCACGAACCCACATAGACGGTATCGCCTTTCACGATGGGCTGAGCGGCCAGCACGTTGCCCTCTCCGAGCTTTTGCTTCCACAAGAGCTTGAGGTTGGCGGCGTTCTCAGGCGACAGGCGCACCTCCCCGGCGTTGAAGCCACTGCGTGCCCCGTCGTACATATATGCGGGCCAGTCGTCAGAAAGGGCGCTCTGTTGCCGAGGTTGGCCCTGCGTCTGGCCGGGCCGGGGGGTCTGGTGGGTCTGAGGGGTCTGAGGGGTCTGCGCCGCGCTGTTGACGCCGGCCAGATAGGCGGCCACCGCCACCACCACTATGATCAGAGCCGCCAACGCTATCAGGAAAAGCGGGTGTCTATTGGACCGGTTCATGTTGCTGTGGTTTTCTGTGGTTGTTGTCGCTCATGCTGACACAAAGACCGCCACGGCGGTTGTGGCGGTGGCACGCGTGGATTACGCGCCAAGCCCCCTGATGCGGCCTTCAAGCCTAATCTAAGAATCTAAGAACCCTCTGAGCTTGCTGGCGCCCGACCGCCCGTGGCGCAGTTTGCGCAGGATGCGGTTTTCTATCTGGCGGATGCGCTCGCGGGTGATGCCGAAGGCCTTGGCCACTTCTTCAAGGGTGCGAGGGCGGTCGTCGGTGAGGCCGTAACGCATCTGCAGTATCTGCCGCTCGCGCTCGGTGAGTTTGCGCAGTATGTCTTCGACCTGCTCTTTGAGCAATTGGCGCGAGGCCTCTTCTTCAGGGGCGTCTGTGCGCTCGTCTTCGATGAAATCGCCCAGAAAGCTGTCTTCCCCTTCTTCCATGGGCGCGTCAAGCGAGGCCGGGTGGCGCGCCATATCCAGTATGCGGCGCACCCTGTCGGCGGGCATGCCGAGCTTGCGGCCAAGCTCTTCCTCGGTCGGCTCGCGCTGTAACTCCTGTTGCAGTTCATGGGCGGCGCGGCGCAACTTGGTGACCATCTCGGTGACATGCACGGGCAGGCGGATGGTGCGGGCCTGATCGGAGATGGCGCGGGTGATGGCCTGCCGTATCCACCACGTAGCATAGGTGGAGAATTTGAAGCCCTTGCGGTAATCGAACTTGTCGGCGGCCTTCATCAACCCGATGTTGCCCTCCTGTATGAGGTCGAGCAGCGACAACCCACGCCCGATGTAGCGGCGGGCTATGCTGACCACCAGCCGCAGGTTGGCCTGCACCAGCAGTTGCTTGGCCTGTTCGCCATCTTTGACGATAGCTTCAAGCAGGCGGATCCTCTCCTCATATTCCGGGGGGCAGGAGCTGTTGCCGCCCTCCACGCCCATGTCGTTGAGGCCAGCCTTGAGCAGTTGCAGTTCATCGGCGGCCTTGTGACCGCGCGCCATGCGCTCGGCAAGGGCGCTTTCGTCAGGCGATTCGAGCAGCGATGTGCGCCCTATCTCGCGCAGGTAAAGGCGCACCGAGTCGTCCACGGACACGCCCTCGTTGGTGAGGGCACGGTCTATCACCCGCTCCAGATCTTCTGGCCGTTCGTCTACCTCGACCTCAGTGGCTACGCGCGCCAGCTCGTCCGGGTCTGGCTCGGCCTCTTCGAACCCCGGCTCCTCTATGACTATTTCGGCTATCTCGGTGGTCTCGACTTCGTAAATCTGGTCGAGGCTCGCTTCGTCAACATCGCCAACGGCACCCAGCCTGAAAGCGCGGGAGGTGCCGCCGGTGGTGAGGCGGGCTTTACCGGAGGCCGCTGTCTTGACTTCCAGCACGTCGTCCTCTTTGAGGGCCAGTTTGTCATAGGCTTCGTCGAGCAGTTCGACGATGCTCTCCCTCGAAGTGGCATGCCGGGGGAAGGTCTCATCCAGATCGAAGCGCTCGGTCAGATCGAGATCGTCGAAGCCCACCATGTTGGGTGAGGGCGCTTCTTCGTCCTCGATGTCTGACGCGATGCCGGCCAGCAGGGGGTCTTCATCCTGCAGAAAAGGAGATACGGGTCCGGGTGTTACGCGCCTGCCTTTATCTGTGCCACGCATAGAAGCTTCAACTCCTGTGCTTGATGCATCAAGGATTGGTTGTTCTCCTACAGGGTCATCGGCGGGCAGGCCCCGCCCTTCAGTTTCGGCAGGCACCTGCACGCCGTGGACCAACTGGTCTGTGGCGTTGTGTTGGTTGGTGGGTTTGGGCTTCTTCCTTGCCATATCACTAATCGCCGGGAGGCTTACCTGACTCTTGCATCGCTACGAGGTGCGTGCAAGACCTGTATGGGTTGTTGGGCCGCATGGCGTCAATTAACGTGTGTTGTGTCCTGCCTGTTCCCGTTTGCCCGGTCGGGCTAACATAATAACACCACAGCGCGTACAATTCAAGCAAACCCTGTAGCACGTATGTGCCCGCTGTCGCGGCGCGGCTGTGCCCTTCAGAATGCCGCGAGGCCGTGGGGATGTCGTGCTTCCGCCCTCGCTATCGGTCGAATTTGATGCGTAGCTCGCGTCCGTCCAATTTGGCCTCGTGCACTTGCAGGCTTGCCAGCGCGCGCGGCAGTATCAGGTTGCGCCGATAGTCGCCTACCTGCACAACCAACTCGTCGCCCTTGCGGGCAAGGTCTATGTGCTCCTTTCGGGCGAAGGGCAGTGGCAACTTAAGTATGTAGCCGCTACCGTTGGTTTCTATACCCTGAGTTGCGCCCTTGAAGAACACATCGGCAGGGTCGGCGTCCCCGAAGATAGCCCTGCCCATTTTGTCCAGCATATGCAATCCGATCACTTCGGTGTCGAAGAAAGGCACGTCGAACACAGGCAATGGGGAGAACACTTCTTCGACGAACTTGCGGTTGCGGCGCTGCACATCGCGCCACGTGTCCAGTGTTTCGCCGCCCATGGCAGAGGAAAACAGGCGGTTGCATACTACCATATCGGTAGAGTAGCCGAACAGGCACAGGTAGGTGTACACGCGCTGTGCCTCTTTCACTACCATCTTTTCGGCGTTGAGCACGATGCGCACCGAGGTGGTTTCCGGGTCGGCCAGCAACCTGTGGATGCGGTCCAATTGCCTGAAGATGTGCTGGATCGAATCGAACACGTCGTCTTCGGGCAAGGGTATATCGGTCATGGCGCGCATGAAAGGGCGAAGCATGCGGGTAGCCTGCCTCTGTATTGGGAAGAGCTTCTCCAGCCACCACCTCGCCACGTCCGGGAACGACAGCAGGCGCAGAGTGTCGCCGGTGGGCGCGCAATCCACCACAATGACATCGTACAGGCCGGAGTCGTGGTGTTTGATGATGCGCACGAGGCCTGCCAACTCTTCTGCGCCGGGCAGCACCGTCATTTCCTCCGCCACCACATGCTCCATGCCTCGCCATGCGAGTAACACGTTCATGTAGGTCCGCAGTGTGGCCCAGTGGCTGTCTACTTCGTGCAGCACGGAGATTTCCTGTGCCCACAGACCGGGGGCCACCTGCACAGGCTCATGGTCGAGGGGCATGTCGAACGAGTCGGCCAGCGAGTGCGCCGCATCGGTGCTCATGACCAACGTGCGGTAACCAAGTTGCGACAGGCGCAAGGCAGTGGCAGCAGACACACTGGTCTTGCCGACGCCACCTTTGCCTGTGTAAAGAATGATGCGCATAGTGTGATCAAGCAGATACTGCCCGTTTGCTCCCGGTGCGCCCCTGCCCTGCCCCGTCCCACCCATAACCACAATATGAGGGCCGGCAAGTATAAGCGCCAGCATCTACCAAGCGCCGGGGGTATGGGCGTGACGGTGAATACGCCACCTACATGAATACGCCACCTACAAAAGTATAGTTATCCGTTATGTAAATGTCAAACGACGGCCGGTGTGGGTTCCACCGATAACGGGGGTTGACAGGGGTGGGGGTGGACCGCAAGGGCTGTAACACGCAATACGTTTTACAGCGTATTGACAACCGCTAATACGTTGGGCTACAATCCGGTTCGTATGGAGGGTTTGCCTTGCGGGTGCAGGTCGGCATGCCCACAGCACAGCATACACCCCATGCAATGCACAAAGTAAAATAGCACGGTGCAGCGCCACAACACAGGGAAAGGCACCGGTTCGCATCGAGGCAGAGTACGGCGGGCAGGCACGGCTCTGTTGCCTCTATCAGGCAGTAGCAGGAAGGAGAGAGCCTATGCTCACTACACGAGCACCCTTACGCACATGCATAGCAGTACTTACCGCCACAGCCGCCGTCGCCATATCCATGGCCCCCGATCGTCCATCTACTATAGGAGTTTTCCCCTCGTACCTATCCACCGCTTCCACCGCTCGCTCTGATCCTGCCCCGTCAACCGCGGGCGTCGCGTTGGCCGCGCCCCTGCCCACCAACTCGTCCGGTTCCGTCTATTACCGGCAGACGGGGCACTACCTCAAGGACGCTTTCCTGAATTACTGGCTGATGCATGGCGGCCTCACGCTGTACGGCTATCCTATCACTGAAGAGTTCGTGCAGGACGGGGTGATCGTGCAGTATTTCGAGCGGAGCAAGTTCGAGTACCATCCGGGCAGTGCGCGCCCATGGAAGGTAGAGCTTGCTCCGGTAGGGGTTCTGGTGACCGCGGGCCGCAACTTCCCGCCCGCCGGCCAGACAGAGTCTATGGAAGACCGCGTTTATTTTGCGGAAACGGGGCACACACTTGGGGGGTCGTTCCTGCGGTTCTGGCAGGCGGGCGGGGGCCTCGCGATGTTCGGCTATCCCATCTCTGAAGAGTTGGAAGAGCACGGCATGGTGGTGCAGTACTTCGAGCGTGCCCGCTTTGAGAGGACGGCGCAGGGAAGGGTGCAATTAGGCAGGCTGGGGGCCGAACTGCTGGCGGCACAACTGGCCTCTGGTCGGGTTGACCCATCGGTGGCGGCTCCCCGCCCCAGACCCGGCTATAACATGGCCTTTCGGGGCGAGGCCACCGTCTTCAATGCCGACTGGGACCGCGTGATCCGCCTCAACAAAATGTGGGGCAACCTACCGCAGGACTTCGTGGGACGGGGCCTGTATGCCGCCGCCCCCGCCGACCTGTATCTGTATGGGCGGTGGGCCAAAGTGACACGCGGCAACCGCTCCGTGTTCGTGCAGTTCGTGGACGTGATAAACTGGCCCGACATCCCATATGTCCGCTCTCGTGGTATAGTGATTGACCTTGGGCAGGAGGCGTTCAGGGCGCTGGGCAACTACAACGGCGGGCGCTATGAAGTGAGCTTCGAGGTGTTCTGGCCGGGTGAGGGACCGGATCAGGAGTGACCACCTGCCTCTGCCACTGAAAAGTTGTTGGGTGCATCGCCGGTGCTATATACACCGGCGATGTTTTTGCGCCCGCATAAAGTCGAGAGCTTGGAGAGTGTAAGGAGGGGCTTGGGGAGGGCACAACCCTCCCCGGCCCTCTCATTTCCACTTTCCCCTATATCGTTCTGAGTACGACTCCTACGCACGACCGGCATCAGACTAATACTTGTTCAATCGGCACATATTGGGTGAAAAGACAGTAGACAAAACGCACCTTTTTATGTAAAATGTAGGTACTTTTGTATATGCTTGGCAGTAACCGGGGAAGGCAAGCCTGTGCGTAAGCTATCTCCGGTTGCACTCGTCGTCAGCAGTCCGGCGGTTGGACGCGAGCCAACCTCAGCCACTTCCGAAGCGTAGGTCATACTGCTACATAGCCCCATCCGCCTGATGTCCCGACTGGTGTTAGCATGATCGGGGGTACCATGCATGAATACCGACCATGACCTCGATCTGGCGCTGCATGTACGCCTGATGGCAGGCGACCCTGTAGCCCCACACGACTGCATAGAGCACTGGCTCCCCAAGCTGATTCGGTTGTTATGCAGCCGATTCCCTCAGGCCGCCGCGCGCGACGAACACATGATATGGTCAGCCGCCCACGATGCCCTTTTGGAGTATACTCAAAACCCCCACAAGTACAACCCGCAGAAATCGAGCCTTCAGGCCTATCTGTATATGGCCGCTAAGCGCGATCTGCTCAACTCGCTCCGCAGCGATAGAACACAGAACCGAGATGCCGTGCCCATCGACAGTGTCGAACAATCTCATTTCATCGGGAATAATGGCATTGAGGAGCAAGTTATACAGCGGGTTGATGCGCAGGCGGTGATGCGTAGAGTGCGGACGGTGTTTCCGGGCCCCATGGACTGGCGCATCTTGGAACTCATCTTGCAGGGGGAGCGTTCCACCGCCGTTTTCGCCGAGGTGCTGGGTATACAGCATCTGCCGACGGAAGATCAGAGGCGCATCGTCAAGCAAAACAAAGACCGCATTGTCAGGCGGTTGGAGCGTCTGGGGGAATCGATCCATGGCCGAGAGAACAGGGGGTCTTGATAGCGAGTTGTTGGCGTGGGCGGCGTCTCGTGCGGCGAAGTGGCCCCATCTACTGTCCAGCGTTATCGAGCGCTACCGGCGGGCGCATGGCCTGAGCGATGAGCAGTTGTGTGATATGCTGGGCTGTGATCTAGATACCCTGAACCGTGTACGGCTGTGCGCCCGCCCCGACCCGGATTCTGCGGCGTTTGCCATAGATATTCAGCGCATAGCCGGCAGGTTTGGCGTGAACGTAGGCGTGCTGACCGCCATAGTGCGTGAGGTGGACGTTGTCGAGGCCCTCAAGCAGGCCGGGCAGGTGGCTGCCCCTTTCGCTTCTTCAGGCATGCCCGAGATGCTGAAGGCCGCTCGTGACCGCGAACAAGACGACGAAGGCGAAGGCGAAGACGAGGGCAGAGGCGAAAATGAGGCAGGTGGTGAAGCGGGGCAGGAGCAGGGCGAAGAGAGTAGATAACCAGATGGTGCCGGTTTAATATCCCCCGTTCAGATAGTGGGATGGTGTGGGTATGCTGTGAATGTAATGTGTGGAGGTAGGCCGCTACGATGTGGCTGGAAGCCGGGCTATCGAGGCTGGTAACTGAGTTCTGGTCCGCCCAACCCGGGGAGCCTGAGCCATTTCCACGCGACCTGATCTGTCCGGCGATATTCGCCCTGCCGGTCAGCGTCCATCTGATTCCACGCCTGACCACAGCAGGGGTGGGGCGCTACCTGCGCTCGCTGGGCGTGTATTTCGGGGTGGACATGCCGGGGCCTGACCGGCGGTTGTGCGGCTGTCTGCTGGCCCATGGGGGCCATGGCCTGATACTGGTGGAAAGCACCGACCCGCCGGACGAACGGCGCTTCACGCTCGCGCACGAGCTGGGCCACTTCATGCTCGATTATCTGGAGCCGCGCAGAAGGGCCATCGAGGCGCTGGGCGAGCAGATTGTGCCGGTGCTGGACGGCCTGCGCCCACCCACCCACGTCGAGCGCATGCACGCGGTGTTGAGCGAGGTGCCGCTGGGCCTGCATGTGGATCTGATGGAGCGCACCGGCGCTGGTGGTTATGCATCACGGGCCATCTTCACAGCCGAGGAGCGAGCCGACCGGCTGGCGCTGGAACTGCTGGCCCCGGCGGCGGATGTGTGGGCGGCCATCTCGAACCTGCCAGAGGCCGACGGGCAGAGCTATCAGGCCCTGCACAGGCGGGCCGCCGACCTGCTGGTCGAGCGCTACGGCCTGCCGGAGGCGCAGGCGCAAAGCTATGCGAAGTGGCTGTTGCGGCAAGCGGGCTACCGGCCCGGCGTGAGAGAGTGGTTGGGGATAGAGATGCGGAGGGAATAGGGATCCATAAAGGAGGTTGTATCACTCATGCCCGATGATCAACATGTGCTTCCCGGCAATAGCGGGTTGTGTGATAACGAGATGGTCTGCCCTCGGTGCAATAAAATCGTCAAAAGGTCTAGCCATGCCACGCATCTCATCGCCCAGTGCGGGAAGCGTGCTGATAGTGGCGCTGACGATGAACTTGCCGCCACGCCCTCCGAATCTCCGATGAAAATGGGCCTCTTCGCTGAATATGAGCAAGAAAAGGAACGCGAATCTTGGTCTGCAATTTCGATAAAAAGGCCTGTGAGAAGCCTTACATACCAATATTGGAGTCAACCTGACGACAAGGCTCAGGACGCTCACGCCACCGGATCACCTCGACCGTCGGAGCCTGCAAAGCCAATGACCTCTGGTGCGGCCGGCAACACGCCTGCTATCAACTTCCCACGCACCTCATACTCTGCCCCCGCGCGAGCAGACGGCGATATCATCGTTGATGGCAAATGGATGTTATGTCCAAGATGTGCTGAGCATGTGAAAACTGACTACTTGGGGCAACACAGGTGCTCCGACCGGATATACGTCCGCGAACTCCCTTACCTCGGCATAGATGCGCCGGATTTCGTTCGGCAGATAAAACTTATACTGAGACGGACCCCCGGTCTTTCGGCGGCGAGCATAGCGGGGCGGCTGACCAAGCAGTACGGCCAGTACATAGAGAGGAGCCTAGTCAACTCGGTGCTTTACACCTTTATGGACCGAGGCTTTTACAGGGAGCCGGAAAGTGAGGGCTTCGACGGTGTCTGGAACCTACCAAGATGGTATTGTCGGTGAGGGGTGAGCATGAGCATAGGATAGAGTAGAGAAGGCATTGTGACCAGTACTGCTGGTTACTTTACTGAGGAAGGGAAAGTGGGAAGTGACGCTCCGTGCCGGGGCACAGCCGCGGGTGGGGGCGCGTTAGTCAAGTGAGGTGGTAGTCATGGACGCGTTTGGTGGTGGAGACGGCTCTGGCCCGTCGGAGCCGTCCGATCGAATGCATGGCGGGCCTTCCATGCCATCGCGTGATGGTTCGGGCAGTCACGACCGCGAATTTGAAGAGCTGTACGGAGAGCCTATAGCAAAGGCTCTGGACCTGTCTACGTGGCAGACGGGGGTCAACCTCGAAGAGTTGTACAGCCGCATAGGCGACGAGCAGGTGGCCGAAGCTCTGCGCTTCGAACAGCGCACCAAACAGCCCATACGCGACTTACTGTTCAGCCAGATCTTCACGCGCAAAGAGGCCCCTCCGGGTGCGGGCGTGTATCAGGCTACCCTTGAGCAGATAGAGCGCACCCACAAGGGCCTGCTGTTCACCGGCGGGGTGGAGGCGGTGGATGGCACACACTTCACCTTCGACACCATACCCCTCACCGTCAACCAGATCGGCGTGTGCTCGGTGTCCTACCGGGGCGATCAGGGCACGTATGTGCACCGCCTGTACAGGCGCGACCTGCGTGCCGGCACCCCTGACGATCCGGACACACTGCTGTCACTGCTGGACAGGCGCATGCGGCGCAGTGCGGTGGGCGTATCCGATGAGCAGGATGCCCTCACCCGGCTGGCTACTGTAGGTTTGATGTCTTACGCCGAGCGAGCGATTCTGCTCGACAAGTGCACTGCTCCTTGGCGCATGGGGCATGGTAATCCCGCTCCTTTTGAATTGCTCACCGGTTCGGGCAGTATGGAATTGCTGGAATACAGTCTGGTGCTGTTGGAGAGGTTGCTGGTCAAGCACAAGACGTGGGTGTTTGTTACCAGTTCGCCCAAGGACAGGGTCCTGCTGACCGTGGGGCAGGCGCTCAACCCGCTTGAGTATGCCATCATAGAGACATCGCGTGATAAGATGAACAGCGTTGTGGAGCATCACAGATACGATCCACATCATACCCGTCTGGTGCGCGAGTTTGTGGCCTCAGTATCACCCCATGTTGTGAGAGGGGTATATAAGGCCTCGCGCATGTCACCTCCCTACATCTTTTATGCGCATGCCGAGCGCGCGCACGAGGCGGCGTTGATAGCGCTGGCCGACAGCACCATGCACGAGCACCGGGGCTTCCCCATGCTGCTCGATCTGGCCGACCTGATATGCAGGGGCACGTTTGGAGCGCAGGCCCTTGCCACACAGATGGAGGTCACATTCGCCGCGCAGGGTGTGCCGTTCGAGTACATGCCTGAACGGTATACGCGCAGGGTCTGATGTGGCCGGTGGTGCCGATTTTTGGGAGCGTGGACGTCTTGCCGGCAAACAGGGGGGCCGGGCGCCTGATATGCAGGCCGTCCGCCCGCGCTCTGTCGCCGGTCCCGTGTGCTTGGTGCTAAAGGAGGACAGGGGAGGGCTGTGCCCCCAAGCCTCTCCCTCCTTGTGGAAGCCATCAGGGTCGGGTGCTTGACAAGCCATAGCCCTCTTGCTACTATGGGGATGTGAGCAATGCTCGGCACTCCACGCTCAACACCCGCCATGTTGACCCCCGGCAAATAGTGGTGGTGGGGGTGTGCTCGTCCGGCAAGACCACGCTGGTCAACAGACTGCGTGAGAGGGGCTACAGAGCACGAGTATGCGCGCAGGAACATTCGGGCGTGCACAACCTGTGGCAGTTATCCAATCCGGACGTGCTGGTGTATCTAGATGCTACCCTTCCCACCATCAGAAGACGCCGCCGGGCTGAGTGGTCACAGAGCATGCTAGACGAAGAGCACAGGCGGCTAGCCGACGCTCGTCGGCACTGCCACCTGTACATCCCTACGGATGGCCTCTCGCCCGATGACGTGGTCTCCATAGTGGTCACCTATCTGCGGGACCACCCGCCAACACCTTGAGGGCGTGATCAGGTCAGCAGTGGGCACATAAGTCAGGTTCAAAGATCCAAAGTCATGGAGACTGACCACCAGCAACAAGCATTCATATCGGACGGCCCGAACCTCACACCCACCGATGTGGCGCGCATCGCCCGCTCGCCACGACACCCGGACACGGGTGCGGCGATGCTCACCATGGGCATATCACAGGAAGCACTCAGGCGCGTGCAAAGGTCGCGGGCCGTAGTGGACGAGATAGTGCGCCGAGGGGAGGTGGTGTACGGCATTACCACCGGCTTCGGCGGCTTCAAGGACCGGGTGATCTCGCCGGAAGACTCGGCGCGTTTGCAGGTAAACCTGATATTGAGCCAGTGCGTGGGTGTGGGGCCTGTGCTGCCCACCGAGGTGGTGCGCGCCATGATGGTGTGTCGGGCCCACACCCTGTCCCTCGGCTATTCTGGCATACGCTGGCAGACCCTGCAACTGTTGTACGACATGCTCAACGCGGGCGTACATCCGCTAGTGCCCGAACAGGGGTCGGTAGGAGCAAGCGGCGACCTCGCACCCCTGTCGCATATGGCCCTCGTGATGATAGGTCGAGGCGAGGCCGAATGGCGCGGACGGGTCATGCCCGCTGTTGAGGCATTGCGAGGCGCGGGGCTGGAGCCCGTGGTGCTCGGCCCTAAAGAGGGGCTGGCGCTCTCCAACGGCACATCCCTGATGTCGGGTCTGCTGTCGTTGGCCGCCACCGATGCGGCTCTGCTGTGCGAGACAGCCGATGTGGTGGGGGCGATGAGCCTTGAAGCCCTGCAGGGCATACCGGATGCTTTCGACCCACGCATCCATGCGGCACGCGGCCAGCGCGGCCAGATAGTGTCCGCGGCTCGCATACGCCAGTTCACCCACGGCAGCACGCTCATGTGCACCGATCACCGGCGGCCGGGCACGAACTGCGTGGACAGAGTGCAGGACGCCTACAGTTTGCGCTGTATGCCGCAGGTGCACGGCCCGGTCCGCGACGCTGTCGACTACGTGCACCATGTGCTTGTGGCCGAACTGAACGGCGCTAACGACAACCCATTGATATTCGGCGCGGACGACGCAGAGCTGAGCGCGGATGCTGACGCAGGCGCGTTCGCGGGCGCGGGCGCAAACACCGATTCGGCTTCGGCCAAAACGGCAGCCCTGAACCTGAACCCCGGACCGCCCTCCAACCTGCGGCTCAACGTGCTTTCCGGCGGCAACTTCCACGGGGCGCCCCTCTCTGTAGCCGCCGACTTCCTCGGCATGGCCGTGTGCCAGCTCGCCACCATCAGCGAGCGCAGGCAGGCTAGGTTGGTGGACCCCTCGGCGCATGGCGGGCTGTTTCCTGCATTCTTGATCGAAAACGGGGGCCTCAACAGCGGCTTCATGATGGTGCAGTATACGTCGGCGGCACTGGCTTCCGAGAACAAAAGCCTTGCCCACCCAGCCAGCGTGGACACCATACCCACCTCGGCCAACGTAGAGGACCACGTCAGCATGGGGCCAGTGGCCGCCCGCCACTGCCGCGCCATCGTCGCCAACACCGTCCGCGTGCTGGCCCTCGAAGCCATGATGGCCGCGCAAGCCCTCGACTTCCGGCTCAGGGCAAACCCCACGGCCAAGATGGGCGCTGGCACGCGTGCCGCCTATGAGCTGGTACGCCAGCGTGTGCCCTTCCTCGAAAGAGACCGCGACCTCCAACCCTACATCGCCGCAGTGGTCGAATTGGTGGAGAGCGGGCAACTGGCGGGTGTGGCTTCGTCCTCGGCCTCGGACCTGCCGGTGGCACAACAATTGCCGCTGAAACCCAATTGAGGCTTCGGCACGGCAGAACGTGGCAGGAGCGGCAGTATGAGGTATACGTCCAATACCGAAGATGAGCTCCCCGATGAGCTTTCTGTTGTGGAAGACCTCGACCCCGAACCGCCTCGCGCGGGGAGGTTATCTCATACGGGCGAGCTTGTGATCGGCCTCGTCTTGCTGGTGACGGTGCTCGGCTGGGTCGGATGGGAGTGGTGGCACCAGCACCATCGAGAGACCAACTATCGCATCGCCCTACAGGCTGAAACTCAACACGATTGGGAGGCCGCCCTGCGGCATTATCGGGCGGTCGCAGATTACAGAGATGCAAGGGCACGCGCCGAGCAGATCGGCAAGCTGATAGCCGAGCGTGACCGGCACGTAACCGACGCCTTGGTATATGCGGGCAGGCAGGAATGGGCTGCTTCTCTACAGGCCGTGCAGGCTTTCCGGCGCATCCCCGGTAGTCAGCGCCACCCGTACAGCGCTCGCCTCGACGCCATCGCCGCTCATGCCCAAGACCACCTGTACAACACGGTGTTGGGCGGGAGCATAGCCCTGCGCACACGCGCCCAGCCCCCGGGCCTCTACTGGCGCAGTGGCGGCTCATGGCAGTACCTGCAAGGCAGCGACGCATCAAGCAGCATCCTGAGCGCAGATATCTCGCGCTCCGCAGGGGGGAGCCACGGCTACGGCTATGTGGTGTACGATGTGCCCGCTGGCACCGCCCGGCAATCGCCCGATAACCAAGCCACGCAGCAATACGGTGTGCCCGGCGGCTATTATCCCCAGACCTTTTACCCACGGCCCGGCTCGCCTGAATTGCAGGGTCGCCGCCTGATGCTGGCCTCGCTCTCAGATGGCCGCCTCGCATTCAAGCCACTGGCCTTCGACCCCACCCAACATAACTTTTACATCACGACCCAGCATGGGGTGTGGGGCCTGCGGTACAATCTGCTGAACTTGTTCCGCCGCGGCCGCTACCAACAACAGTACGAAGCACGCGGGGTGCCCGCTGGCCTGTTCGACTTCGCCATATCGTATCAGCCTCACGACGGCCATTCCGCATCGGCTATCGCCTTGCCCGACTCTGACTGGGTGGTAATGGACCTGTCCTCGGACGGCGGCAAGCTGTTGCTGGCCGAGATGCGCGCTCCGCTCGAAATCACCGGCACAAGCCACCTCTATATTGCGGACGTTGAAGGCGGCGGCACCCACCTGCTGTACTCTCATAAGGGGGGTTTTCGCTCCGCGCAGTTCAGCCCTGACGGTCGCCATGTGCTGGTGAACGCCTTTAGCAACACGGACGGCGGGCAGTCGTCCAGATACGGAGGGGCAAGGCCCATCCCCTACCGCCCAACCTCCCCACCGCACAGCTACGTGCCTTATGCCTATCTATACCACTACAGAGACGAGAAGCAGTCTGCCATCCTGCTCACCGCGGATGGCACACGCCCACCAAGGGTACTCGCCGCCCGCACCAAGTCCGAAGTAACCGAATATCCTCTGCCTGTTGTGAGCGCAACCTTCGTCCCCAATGGCCGGTTCGCGGGGAGAGTGCTCGTGGTGGAAGTGCAATCCGACCTGCCGGTCACTCACAGCATCATCAGCCTGTACGGCCCCGACGATGCAGACGAGGGCCGCCCATTTCTCGCCACCACCGTTGACGGGCGGCCTATGTCTAAGGTGTGGGTAGAAGCGGGCGCTCAGACAGCAGACCAGCACGGCGAGGAGATAAGCGTCATATGGCAGAACACCGCGCCCACCCGCCCATCCAACCCCGGCGGCCTCAAGCTCGTGCGCCTCGCCCCTGAAAAGCACACCCTCCAATTCGATATTGCGCTGAACCCCCCCGAGCAAGTGTGGCACGCCACGGTGCGCGGCGATTATGTGGTGTACACTACTTGGACGGGCGTAGCTCGCACGAGGGAGAGCGTTTCGTACTCCGTATTCGCCAGACCGCTGACGGCCGTGTCCGACCCCGGGGCCAGCATCGCGCTGCACCGCACGCAAACTGCGCGCCCCATCACACTGCCCACGCAGATGCCATGGGCGCTCGCGCCGAACATGCTGGCCTCTGTTGCCTCGGAACAAGTACACCTGCGCAGCTACGACGGTACCGTGCAGGTGGCGCTCGGCAACGACATCACCGCCCTATATTACCCATCCGAGGGGATGATCAGTTGGCTCCGTTAGTTGCATTGCTTGTAATATGCGCCAACCCCTGACCATGAGCGATAAGCCTATCCCTGTCTTCGACGGCCACAACGACGTGCTTCTGCGCCTGTACCGCTCAGGGCGTAACTGCGCTGATTTCTTCGAGCGCGGAGATGTGGGGCACATGGACTTGCCCCGCTGTCGGGAAGGCGGCTTGGCGGGCGGCTTTTTCGCCGTGTTCGTGCCGGCCCCGGCCCCGGATACGGATGTGGCAGGCGACCCGACCAACATACCCCAGTTCCCCGAGGGGGTTCTGCCCCCACCCCTCGAACCGGACTACGCCCAGCGCACGGCCATCGCGGTCACCGCTCTGCTGTTCCGACTCGAAGCCCAATCGGAGGGTCAACTCAAGGTGGTACGCACCGCGGATGAGATATCGGACTGCCTGCAACGCGGGGTCATGGCCGCCATCCTGCACTTCGAGGGCGCAGAGCCGATAGACACAGACCTCAACGCTCTGCACGTGTTTTATCGGGCGGGCCTGCGCTCCCTCGGTATCGTGTGGAGCAGGCCCAACGCCTTTGGTGAAGGCGTGCCCTTCAAATTTGCCCACTCTCCGGATACCGGCCCCGGCCTGACCGACGCGGGCCGCGAGCTGGTGCGCGAGTGCAACCGCCTCGGCATCATGATTGACCTGTCGCACATCAACGAGCGCGGCTTCTGGGATGTGGCCGCCCTGAGCACTGCACCCCTCGTAGCTACTCATTCCAACGCCCACGCCCTCTGCCCGTCTACCCGCAACCTCACCGACAGACAACTCGATGCCATCCGAGAGTCCGGCGGCATGGTGGGGGTGAACTTCGGGGTGGGCTTCCTGCGCGACGACGGAGCCAAAGACCCCGCCACGCCGCTGGAAGCCATCGTGCGCCACGTTGATTATCTGGTGGAGCGCCTTGGCATTGACCACGTGGGCTTTGGCTCGGACTTCGATGGCGTTACCATCCCCAGCCAACTCGGTGACGTATGTGGTTTGCCCAAGCTCCTATCCACGCTTCAGGCGCATGGCTACGATGAGCCGTCTCTACGCAAGCTGTGCTTCGAGAACTGGCTTGGCGTGTTGGGTCGCACGCTCCGACCGGGGTCCCCATGAAGAAGCGGTAAATTGAGCGCCGGCTTCCACCCAGCGCGCGCCCGGCGCATCATCGTGCGCACCGGCCATATGAGGGCTTGCATGCGGTGAGCATAGTGCAGCAGAGGCTCGACCGGCGGCAACTCGATCCCATGCGCGAGGGCCATGCTGTTGGTGGTAATACAGGCATGCGTGGTCTGCAAAGACCACGGTGGGTGGCGGACGTCGCAACAATATAACCGCCCTCCTGCGAGGGCATAGTAGCAATAGCGCTCGGTCAGCCAGTGATCAAGGGTGCCGGGTCTAGTGTGGTAAACACGTGAAACGGGGCGATAGGAAGCTTCGAACTCGGCGGGTGGGGCACCGGACGAGGTGCGCCGGCTGCTGAAGCGGATTGTGTCCCCTTGAGTCTGGAACCGGATCTTGGCGCGGAAGTAAGGCAGGTGAAACCACGGGCGGGCAAGGGCAATGGCGAGTGGGTTGTCGGCGTCGAGGCTCAAGAACCACACACCGGGTTTGCCGTTCAAGGTGACATAGGTGCGGACGTTGATTTCCGGGAAGCGGGAGACGAGGCGGATCTCAGGGAAGCCACGCAAGCGTATGCCGGACAGTCGGAAAGCAATGATGCCCAGCCACGCCTGCCCATCGAAGGTGTCCACGCAGAGGTTGGGCGGTATCAGTGGGCGCAGCGCGTCATGCGGGACGGGCCAGTGGGCGAACAACAGGTTGTGCCACCTCTGGCTCATAATCCACCGACCGCGGGGGTGCGGCAAGGGTGCGGCAGGGGGCCGGTGTAGGACACCGGGTATGCCCGGTCCCGGTTTCTCCACGGCGCGCCTCCTTGTGATAATCTTCACAAAGTAGTATACCAGATCGCCGTGAGAAATGGAAGCGAACACAACCTCTAACTACCGGCCCCTTCTGCGAGGTGGATACAGGAAAGCTCAGCCTTGAGCGCTGCCCTCTCGACGGGCCAGCGCTTGGCGCACGGCGGCGAACTCGTCCCAAGGCAGTTCTTCTGTGCCGTAGCACATGGAGCTTTCGTGCGCCTTGCCGCAGGTGAGCACCATGTCGCCGGGTCTGGCGAGCTGGATGGCGTAGGCTATGGCCTCGGCACGGTCGTGCACGAGCCAGAAGTCCAAGCCTTCTTTGCGGCCCTCGGTCTCCAACCCGCGCGCTATCTCCGCCGAGATATCCTCTACCCGCTCGGTGCGCGGGTCCTCGGCGGTGACCACGATCAGATCGGCCAGCCGCCCGGCCACTTGGCCCATCAGGAAGCGCTTCTGGCGGTCGCGCAGGCCTGCCGACCCGAACACCACTATGACTCGGCCCCCGCGTGGGGCTACCAGCTCGCGGGCCAGCTCCAGCGTCTTCTCCAGAGCGTTGGGCGTGTGCGCGAAGTCCACTACCACATCGAAGCCCAAAGGGCGAGCTTCTTCCACCCATTCCATGCGCCCCCGGACCTGCTGGACCGAGGCCAGCCCTTTCTGTATGGCTTGCGGGGGCACGCCCAGTGCAAGCGTGGCGGCCATGGCGGCCATGGCATTGTATACATTGTGCTTGCCCGGCAAGCGCAGTTGGACCGGGATGTCTACGATGGGGGTAAGGGCTGTGAACGATGTGCCCTCGGAGGTGTACACTATGTCCTGAGCGGTGATATCGGGCTGCCGGCGGCGGTCTAGCCCGTACACCCACTGTATATCGGCAGGTATATCCTTCAACCAGTGATATGAGCGGTCGTCGGCGTTGAGCACGGCCACCTTGGGCGTGCCGGGCTTGCGATGGGCGGTGCTCAACGCCTTGAACAGCTTAGCTTTAGCGGCCATGTAGTTGTCCCACGTGCCGTGCCAGTCGAGGTGTTCGTGGGTGACATTGGTGACCACAGCCACGTCGTAGTCCACGCAGTTCACCCGCCCTTGATCCAGCGCGTGGGAGGTGGTCTCAAGCACGGCCACCTGTGTGCCCGCCTGCACCATTTCGTGCAGATAGCGCTGCACGTCGAAAGCTTCAGGTGTGGTAACGTGGAAGCCAGTGTCGTAGGAGCGCCCTGCTATCTCGGCGCGTATGGTGGAGATCAGCCCGGCGTTGCGACCCGCCGCGCTGAGGATAGCATGTATAAGGGTGGATGTGGTGGTCTTGCCGTCGGTGCCCGTCACGCCGATGACCTGTAACCCCCGTGACGGGTAGCCGAAGAAAGCGGCAGACAACTGCGCCACCGCAGGACGGTCGTGGGGCACATGCACATAGGGCACTTCTAGGGGCAGATCGTGGGGGCGCTCTGTGCGCTCGCCTGCTACGGCCACCGCGCCGCGCCGCAGGGCATCGGGGATGAACTCATGCCCGTCGCGCGTGCTGCCTTTGATGGCAACGAACAAGCTACCCGGCACCACCAGACGCGAATTCTCGGCGATGTGTTTGACCTCGACATCCGCCTCTGCTCCTTCAGCATCCAGCACCCTGACCCCCTGAATGCAAGCATCTGCGATCAACCGGCTCAGCAGCATATTCATGCCTCTCTGGTGATTCTGGTTTTGGTATCGTAAGGGCGTGCAGGATCCCGCAACGGGAGGCTTCGGCCTCATGCCGGCCCCGACCAGTAGTATAATACCTCATCGGCGCAGGCTCAAACAGGGGTCGAGGGGTGCCGGCACCGAGATGGCGGGGAAGGCTATCTATTGCACACAAAGTGCCACATGCGCAAGGCCATGTGCCCGAATATTCATGACCGGATACATGACCGGATATCAGTTACTCTCTTGGCTGATGGGTCTACATAGTGTATAGTAGAGCATATTCCAGAAAGGAAGGAAAACTAATGAACCAGAACCCACCAACGGGCGAAACGCCGGACCGCCCTGAAGACGTGCGGCCAACACCCCCGCAGGGCCAACCCGTCCAGCCCCCACCCGGCCAACCTGAAACCGGCTACCCGGCCGGCTACCCGGCATCGCCCCCCGCGCAACAGCCTTACGCGCCGCCACCTTACACCCAGCAACCCTACGCGCCGTCGCCCTACACCCAACAGCCCACCGGCTACCCGACCCCAGCCCCGACCCCCGCAAAGAAAGGCGGTGTGCCCGTATGGGTGTGGGTAGTGATCGGCGTGCTCGGCTTGCTCGTCGTCGGGTGCATGCTCACATTCTTCTTGATCACGGCTGCTGTGCAACAGGCCGGCAGGGCTGTAGAAGAGAGCAGCGACACTCTCAGCGCAAGCCTGACCTTTCTCGGTTTCGACCTCGCCATGTCTGTCGGCAACTACGAAGAAGCGCATACATATCTGGGCAACGATCTGGCCGGCCGGTATACACCCGATACTCTCCAGCAGAGATGGGAAGCGCTAGGCGCAGGCGATACCCTATCCACCGATTATTCAGACCCCGTAGCTTCAGGCAATCAGGTGAGGCTCGTATGGACCATAAGCTCCGACGACGGCAGGCAGTACCCTATAAACATCACCATGGAGCAGATGGGCGACGACTGGAAGATCACAGGCGCGGACCCCGAACTGATACCTGAACCCTGAACCGGCCAGTAGTGTGCCCCGTCCATCAAGGGTGGGGCACGCGCCTGCACAGGAGTGCGCATAACGTGCACCAGAACCCACCAACCGACAGCACCGGCAGACCAGACCCATCCCTACCGGTTTCCGGGGCGCCAACGCCAAGGCCAAGGCCATATCGAGGCCAGCCTGCTCGATTGCCCAACCCCTACAGGTCCGACCCCTACAGACTGCCGGTCGCTCCCCCACGCAATCTCGGCTTGCGCAGGGGGGTCTTGGTCTTTATAGCTGCTGTAGCGACCGTATGTGCGTTGTGGGCCTGTTTTCTCGCGGTCAGCTCGGCCATGTTGAATGTGCTGAGCCTCGCAGGCACAGGCCCCGCCGACATAGCGGATAGCTTCTATGACGCGCTGGAGGAGCATGATTATGAAAAGGCTCGTTCTTACTTAGCTCCTCAGCTCAGGGACGCGTTTACGGTTGAAAGACTGCGCACCGAATGGGAACAACTCGAAGCCGGGGGCAGGGTTGTGGCTATCATGGAATCGGTCACAGTAGAGAACGACACGGCCCACACAAACTGGCTGTTGCGCACCGACGACAATCGCTCGTATCATACCAGCGTGGTGCTGGAGAAAACGCCCGACTCATGGAAGATAACAGGCAGCGAATCGCAGATATTGCCCTCGCCTTGACTTCGACCTTTGAAACATCGGAGCGACCTGTAACGTAAGTTGTGTGGAGTGCGTAAAAGCTTATGGGGCTCAGGGGAGCGAAGTGAGGCCCCCGCTCCGTCCAACGTCCAAAGGATGCTCTTGGTGGTTGTGCCAATTATCCATACAAAGGCTATGAACCAGAAGGGGAGAACCGGGAACCGGGGGACACTCCGCATCCCGGCTGACGACTGACCATGGATATCATATCAAGCATAATGGCCGGGTTCGGGCTGGCCGCCCCTGCCGGCCTCAACGCATGGTTGCCTCTGTTGATCGTGGGCTTGCTGGGGCGATTTACCAACCTCATCAAGCTCAACCCGCCCTTCGACCTGCTCACCAATGGTTGGGTGCTGCTGACGCTCAGTGTGCTGCTCCTCATAGAGATATTCGCCGACAAAATACCGGCGGTGGACACCGTCAACGACATGATCCACACCTTTATACGCCCCACGGCTGGGGGCATCCTATTTGCGGCACACAGCGGGGCGGTAGGCGGCATTGACCCTGTGGTTGCCTTTGTGCTCGGCCTGCTCGCGGCGGGGAGCGTGCATGCGGTCAAGGCCACCAGCCGGCCCGTCATAACTGCCACGACCGGTGGTATCGGCAACCCCCTGATCAGCTTCATCGAAGATATGATAGCGGGTGTGACCACGGTGCTGGCGCTGGTCGCATGGCCGGTGGCCTTCGCCATCATGGCCCTTATTCTGGCGCTGGCCCTCTACGTGATCCTCCGATGGCGTGCCCGCAGGCGTAGAGCCACAAGCACATAGCGCGTAGTCGTAGTGCGCTTCGACCGCAGCAACCCAACCCAACCCAACCCAACCCAACCAATCCACATCGTCTCGTTGCCGTGCCCGCAACTTGGTCCAGTCCAGCCCATCGGCCGATGGCACAATATTTGCATCCCTTGCATCTGCGGCGCGATGGGGCATGGGGAGGGTCTCGTCCCTCCGGCTTTCCCCCACGACTCGGGCGCGCAACGCGCCACAGTATCCTTGCCCGGAGGTGTGCAATTGGCGAGATTTCAGGGGAATACCCACGCTGCTTCCGACCGAGCGGCAGCCACACTGCTGTTCATAATTCTGCTGGTCATCCTCTTGTTGCTGTTCTGGTGGGTAGCAGACCCTGTGGGCTTCAACGCGTTCTGGACCAACTTAGACCGAGCTTTGCCAAACAGGCCCTGAACCGGGCCAACTGCCATACCACCACACTGCTGAACTGCTATATCACACCGCCGTGCCCGCTCGCTCCCATGCTTGCCTGACCGGCCACCGTCTCACAACCGCCGATCGCCCGCAGTTCCAGCAGTGACAGCGAGCGGGTGGAGCACAGCACAAGGGATGAGGAGCTTCAGGCATGCCCATTGCACTATATATGAAGTCGGCCAACGCCCATCATGTCACGGATCGAAAGGCAACAGAGTGGCGAGAGCAGGCGCACCGGCCCGCAGGCTCTCTTCTTTCGGCTCGGCCCGTGGGACTTTCCTCCCGGCGATAACACACAAGGAGTAGCGGTTTATGGACAAGAAGGCAACGCAAATCATAGGTTTGCCGGTGGTCACCCTGAACCGAGGCACCAAAATATACGACGTGGAAGACATGATACTCGACCCGGAGCGGCGGCAGGTGTTGGCGCTGGTAGTTCAGGAACGAGCGTGGTTTCATTCGGCCAAAGCCTTGCCTTTCGGGCGCATCCACGCCATTGGCCCCGACGCCGTCATCATCCCCGACGGCAGGGTCATTATTGACGTGGACCGCGACCCCGTGCTCCGGCGGCTGTACAACGACCAGATCGTGAAAGGCCTGAGGGTGCTCACCGAGGACGGGCGCAAGCTCGGTCAGGTGGCCGACATGTTGCTCGACGACAAGACGGGCGAGATAAAGGGCTATTATGTGTCTATCGGGCGGGTGCTGGACATCACGCAGGGCACCCGCTGGCTGCCAGCCGACCGGGTCATCAGCATGGGCCTGCGCGTTCTGTACGTGCCCGCCGATGTCGCCGCCGATTTCGAGGCTCAGGTCGGTGGCTGGGCGGGGGCGCTCGATCAAGCCGGCGGCAGGCTCAAACAGGCCGGCACCAGACTCAATGAACAGTTGGTGCAAGCTGGCGAACAGGCCCGCCAGTTATTGCCTGAGCAGATCAAGCCCATGGTGGTGGGCCACACTGCCAAGCGCAAGGTGACCGATGACGAAGGCACGGTCATCGTGAACGAAGGCGATGTGATAACCGAAGAACAATTTGAAGTGGCCCGGCAGGCCGGTAAACTCCCCCAGTTGATGGTAGCCGTCACCCCCACCCCTAACGACCGCCACTTCGAGACCTTGGGCGAGCAGGTCGGGCAGAGCTTCGCCGAAATACGTACTGAAGCCCGCACCCTCTGGGAGCAGATCACGGGCCGCTACACGCAGGCTGTGGACGAAGCTGATGAGCGCCTGACCATGCGCCGTATCAAGTACGCCCTCGGCCGACCGGTCACGCGGGTCATCCTCGACCAGAACGACAACGTAATCCTCAATACGGGCGATATCATCACCCACCGGGCAATAGAAGAGGCCCGTGCCGCCGGCGTGCTCGACGTCTTGCTCGACTCGGTGTACACCGAACGCCCCAAGCTCGACCTGCAAGACTTGAAAGCACCCGTCAGTGGAAGCGCCGGTCTGGAGCGGCAAAGCACCTCTACTGCCACCCATGCCCCCGTCGGCACCCGGGTGCCCGAACCACCGGCCGGCCGCCGGAGCGGCGAGCGCAGCCGGTAAGCACAGCCGGGTAGCGCATGAAACATAAGCACCTTGAAAAGGAGGGCTGATCCATTGAACACCAGACTTTTGCTGGGGATAATCCTGATCGTGCTGGGCATACTGGTATTCGCTGTACCAGCGTTCTTGCAGATAATCGTAGGCCTCGCCCTGATTATCGGCGGGCTGTGGCTCGCGCTTCAGGCCGCCCCCACGGGCAGAAATATCTAGCGCATATTCATGCCAGATGTTGCGGAAAGGGGAGAGCCGGGGAGGGCTTGCCCTCCCCTCAACCCCCCCTTGCGATGCTGGGGGAAGGAGAAGGGCTATGCCCTATCCAAGTGCATAGCATAGGGGCACACAGCCTCCACTTCCGGCCACGAGGCAACAAAAACAGGGGTGCAGTGGATGGGCCCATCCACTGCACCCCTTGCTTACTTGACGCATACCTACAAGACATTGTGATACCAGACCGCCATAAGCAGATCGCAGGGCTTATTCGGGAGCGAGGGTAGGAAGCCCGCGCTCCGGCGGCTTTGGCCTACTTGGTCTCGCGATGCAGGCGATGCGCGCGGCATCGCGGGCAGAATTTGTTCAACTCCAGCCTGCCCGGGTCGTTGCGCTTATTCTTGGTAGTGGTGTAATTGCGCTCTTTGCACTCGGTACACGCCAGATATATGATAATCCGGTCGGCTTTCTTTGCCATATAGCTCTCCTGTGGTAAAAACGTAAGACGTAAAACGTAACCACGCACACGGGGCGACAGGACACGTTTTACGTCTTACACCGGGGTTGCATAGCCGCAAGGCCGCGCACCGTGCAGGGGCGTCCTGCTCGCCAACCCCCCCTCTTCAACCTTTGTCGGCCTACGCTACTCCAAGATCTTAGTTACCACACCGGCGCCCACGGTCTTACCGCCCTCGCGGATAGCGAAGCGCAGACCCTCCTGAATAGCCACGGGCACCAGCAGTTCGACGGTCATATTGATGTTGTCGCCGGGCATGACCATCTCCACCCCTTCGGGCAGGTGAATCGTGCCGGTCACGTCGGTGGTGCGGATGTAGAACTGAGGCCTGTAGCCGGAGAAGAAGGGCTTGTGGCGGCCACCCTCTTCCTTGGTCAACACATACACCTGACCCACGAACTTGGTGTGGGGCTTGATAGACTTAGGGGTAGCCAACACCATGCCGCGCTCCACCTCGTCGCGCTCGATGCCACGCAACAGGCAGCCCACGTTGTCGCCCGCAATACCCTCGTCCAGCGTCTTCTGGAACATCTCCACGCCGGTCACGATGGTGGTGCGGATCTCCTCGCGCATACCCACTATCTCCACTGTATCACCCACTCTCACACGGCCCTGCTCGATACGCCCTGTGACCAC
Source organism: Chloroflexia bacterium (assembly GCA_034437815.1). Taxonomy (GTDB): domain Bacteria; phylum Chloroflexota; class Chloroflexia; order QHBQ01; family JADMIH01; genus JADMIH01. The sequence goes on from DAOTTC010000045.1 coordinate 104,582, forward strand.
GGTGCCACGGCCCTTGATGCTGAACACGTCCTCGATAGGCATGAGGAACGGCTTGTCAACTGCGCGCTCAGGGGTGGGTATGTAATTGTCCACGGCGTCCAGCAGTTCGCGAATGGGTGCGTACTCCGGTGCATCGTAATCTCGCGAAGACGACTCTAGTGCCTGAAGCGCCGAGCCACGCACGATGGGCACCTCGTCGCCGGGGAACTCGTACTTGTTCAGCAGTTCCCGCACCTCGAGCTCTACCAGCTCCAGCAGTTCGGGGTCGTCCATCATGTCTACCTTGTTCAGGAAGACCACGATAGCCGGTACCTGCACCTGACGGGCCAGCAGGATGTGCTCGCGGGTCTGGGGCATGGGGCCATCCGGGGCGGACACCACCAGAATAGCACCGTCCATCTGGGCGGCACCCGTGATCATGTTCTTGATATAGTCGGCGTGGCCGGGGCAGTCTACGTGTGCATAGTGGCGCTTGTCGGTCTCGTACTCCACATGGCGGATGGCAATGGTGATACCACGCTCACGCTCCTCGGGAGCGTTGTCAATGTCCCAGTAGGACATGAACTTGGCGTAACCCTTCAACGACTGGACCTTGGTGATGGCCGCCGTCAGGGTTGTCTTGCCGTGGTCCACGTGGCCGATCGTGCCAACGTTGACGTGCGGCTTCTTCCTCTCGAACTTCTGCTTAGCCAACTTTAGACCCTCCTGAATGATTGTCTGATGTAGATTATGTGGGCGATTTCAAACGATCCAAGGGAATCCAGAATCTGTGCGTCTGGAGCCCACGGGCGGATTCGAACCGCCGGCCTCATTCTTACCAAGAATGTGCTCTGCCTGCTGAGCTACGTGGGCGCGTTTGTATATTCTGCGCCTTGGACCCCGGGCCTAACCCGGCCACACCCATCTTGTTCCATCCCATGCTATCCCATCCCCACATTTTACAACCTCTCCCGGCAATGGTCAAACAACACATACCGAGAGAGGTTGGACATGCTCATGGTGCGCACTCAATCCGCATAGCATACACATTGTGGGTTGGCCCGGTGGGCAGGGAGGGATTCGAACCCCCGCAGGGCGAAGCCCGACTGGTTTACAGCCAGTTCCGATTGTCCACTCCGGCACCTGCC